>JAFTKI010000023.1 GCA_017453335.1 Clostridia bacterium | reverse complement strand
TTGAGAACGAGCAAGACCGTTCCTTTATGGAATGGTTGTATGAGAAATATGAAAAGAAGATGTACATAGAAGTTTATGATGTTCTGAAGCATCATCAAGATACACAGGATTGTGTCCAAGATACGGTTGAGAAAATGATCGATGCGCTTCCGACATTCAAAGCGGCTGAGGAAGTGGGAAATCTTGCCGGATTGGTGGTTGTAACGTGTCGGAATTGCGCCAAAAACTACTACAAATGGCGCGCAAGAAGACGTCGCCGTGAGTACATCTCCGATGAATCGTGCGACGGCACTTCCTTTGATATCGAACAGTTTCCCGATGAATATGAGAATATTCAGGAATCCTTGATCAGTGAAGAGAATTGCCGTTACATACAGTCGTTGATCGATTCGCTGGATGCGATATACAGGGATGTTATCCTTTTGAAAAGCCAAGGGTTAGGGTATGATAAGATCGCAATCCTGTTGGGTGTTTCCGAGGATGTGGTAAGACAGCGTATGTCACGCGGAAGAAAAATGTTGCTGGAGAAGGGAGGCTCACGTCTTTATGAAAACAAACCGTTATGATAAGATTGATTTTTTGATTGCAATGGCGGCAGCGAATTGCTTGAAAAAGGAGAGCGAGCGCTTTGAAGCGCTGGATACGCGAGATGTAGAGTTCGATGAGGATTATTATCGCAAAAAAGCGCGGATGATCAAACGGAATAAACGACGTCCCGTTATGAAAAAGATAAAGCTGTTTGCGGTTCGCGCGGCTGTGATCTTGCTGTCGCTGATCTTGCTTGCCGCATTGGTGATTGGTTGCGTTCCGCCCGTCAGAGAGGCTGTTTTCAAAGCGCTTGTTGAGTGGCATGACAATTATTTTAAGGTGTCGTTCCAACCGGATAACGGCAATGAACCGATTTCCGATTCGCAGTCCGATGGAAATTCGGAAACGGCGAATTCCAATGCAGAGAATTTGGGAAATTCTTCTGTTGAATCTCCTACGCCGCCTACGCAAATTGAAACAGTGCATAAGCCCACAAATCTGCCGCAAGGGGTGTATGAGGATATTGCAATCAGCAATGATAACTGCGTGATAATTGACTATTATTTAAATGATGGATTGGTGGGATCCTATTCACAGAAATTGATGGATACACAAGGCGGGTATGATGATATGAATGCAACGGTTACGGAGATTATGGTGAACGGTTATAAAGGTGTATTTATTGAGTATAAGAACGATTCACCTGATTTTATAGAGTGGTCTGACGGAGAATACAGATACCAGATTATGTCGGATGTTTATGGAATAGACGAGCTGCTCGCAATTGCCGAAAGCGTGAAATGATAAAAAATTTGCCCAAAAGTGAACTAAAATAACAAAAGAAACCCGAATTTTTGTCACAAAATTCGGGTTTCTTTTGTTATTTGCAGTAAGAGGCTTTTTGGGTAGGAAGTCGGTGCAATGCTGAAAAAACGACCGAGGAGATCACAAACGAAAAATCTTTGAAAATGTCGAATCATAGGTGTACCCGATTCTAAACCAAAAGAGAAGTTGCTAAAATTTCTTTTGTTTGTGTTTGGGAAAGGAGGGCATTGATGAGACATCAGATGGAAGAGATCCTGAAGGAAGAGTTGAGAAGACTTGCGATTATCACCCGAGATGAATTGCATTTAACGCAAAGGGAAATGGCAGAGCGCTTGGAAATGAGCGAAAGCTCTTATTCGGATATTGAGACGGGAAGAACCATGTGCGGAACGCTGACCACAACGCTGTTGCTTGGTAAGCTGGGCAATCCGGATGCGGTTCTGAAGCAGATCAACGAGAAGCTGCATCAGCAATATTAAAAAGGAGATACATCCTGTATGAAAAAGACGCGTTATATCCTCATTGAGGAAACCAACGGAGAACAACCGGTTTACGGGCTTGCGATCCTTAAGGAAGATCTCTCCAAAAATGCAACCGAGCTTTATCGGGTGGGCAATATCACCTGTAACAAAGCTGATATGGAAGCGCTGGTTCTTCGTTGCAATTTTTTGGGGCTGTCACCGATCCACCTTGACGAGGTGATTGACGATTTTCTTTTGAATCAACAAAAATAATAATTAACGATCAGCATAAAACACAAACACAAATCATCGGTCCTTTTAGCAAATCGGTCGGAGCTTCTTGGGGGGTGATAAAAACATTTTGTTATTTCATTGATGCACATTTAACAATTTTGTCCCGTTTTTTTATTCATAAAGTAGAAAAAACCAAAAAGCTGTCACAAAACGGCGGTTTGAGTTGTTATAAAGAATGAAGGCGGATTGTTTGTATCCAATTTATATCCAAAAGGAGGAATTGAAAAATGAGTTTGAGCAAAATCAAAAGAGTAACTGCGGTATTTTTGGCGTTGATATTGGCATGCTCGTTCACTTTGCCAACGTTTGCGGCACAAGCCCCCGAGTCGGGAATTGAACCGCTTTGGGCTGGAATTTTGACAATGGATTTAACATTCAGTTTTTCTAACGGTGTAGGGACCGCAACAGGGAGTGCAAGAAAAAAATCTACTGCATCCTTAATCTCTGGTCTCTTAATTGTTTACGAACAGGACGGTGATGATTGGATTCAGGTCGCCGAGTGGAGCGGAAGCAAAACGATCGGAACACTTGCCATGGGCGGCAATTTCGACTCTGTGCGAGGAGAAACCTATAAGGCGGTTTTCACCGTAACGGCATACGTAAACGGAGTTGCCGAAGTGGAGACCTTCGAAGATATTAAAACCAATAATAGTTAAAATATTGATCCGCCTTCACTCAGGATCGTGATTACACGGTAGCAACACGCTGGCAAGCTATTCGTACAATTCGGGCAACGGAAAATTGTCGATTTTGACCTATGGAAACGGATTAAAAGTAAAATATTTGTATGATTCGCTTGACAGGATCAAAGAAATCTGCTATAATACAGGTAGTGGGGGAGCTTACCAAACGGTTTACAGCTATCAATACACCGCCGATGGACAGCTGGCTTCGATCAAGGATCATCTATCCGACCGCGTCACGGTGTACAGCTACGATCCAAGTGGCAAGCTGATTGGCTCCTACGAGTATCTCTCCACCGAAAATCAATCGCGGCACCATTCGCATCAGGTGTATGATGAGCTTTCGCGCCTGACCAATGTTTACCACACGGTAAATTACAGGGTTGGATCATTGGATACTGCCGAGGATGAAATCGAGGTGCAGTATGCATACGATTCTGCTGGGCGCTTGAAGGAATCCTTCTACACAGCAGGCGGCTATTACTCGGGCACTACGCTGACGTATGATAGCTTTGGCAGAATCACGAACAAGCTGACCTCGTTTGATTGCATGGCGTTGAGCGCATATTATGTCGATGCCGACTACACGTATGTCACCGTGTCAAGCCGCGGCACCACGCCTTTGGTGGCGACCTACACGGTCACTGTGTCGGATAGCTACGGGACGACGCTCGGCAGCACAACCTACCGCTATACGTACGATGCCAATGGTAATATTACCGACATCAAGGACGCATCCAATGTGGCGGTGGTGCAGTACACGTACGATAGCTTGGGGCAGTTGGTGCAAGAGGTTAACGTGCCGCTTGACCGCCGCTATGTGTGGACGTACGATGATGCAGGAAATATTTTGTCGCGCACCGAATATAATAAGACTACGGGTGCGCTGATCGGTACGCAGAACTATACCTATTCCACGGGTACGTGGAGCGATCTGCTGACAAACGTTGGAGCCACCGAAATTCAGTATGATTCCATTGGAAATCCAATCCAGTGGGGTGAGCCGGATGGTGATATTTGGTACAACGGCGCGTTGCTTGAATGGCAAGGTAGACAGTTACAAAGCTTCCAAGCGTTCAACGAGCTGGATGGCGATTACATGGATGCCGATTACGTTGTGTACTTCAAATATAACTCCGATGGCATTCGTACAGAAAAAATCACCGATGCAGGTACCCACGAATACATTCTGAATGGTAGTCAAATTGTAGGCGAGTGGATCAGTGACCGAAGCATACTGATCGTATATTTGTACGATGAAAACGGCACGCCAATCGGCATGAAAATGCGCAATTACACGCAAGCCGAGGGTGAGTTCGATGAGTATTTCTTCGAGAAAAACTTGCAGGGTGATATCATTGCTGTCTACAACATGGACGGTGAAAAGCTCGGCTCGTATACTTATGATGCGTGGGGCAACTTTACAATCACACTTGCAAGCACCAATACTGCCGCAGAGAATGAGGTTGTAAACTCCTATAATCCGTTCAGATACAGAGGTTACTACTATGATGTAGAGACTGGGCTGTATTATCTCCAAAGCAGATACTATAATCCTAATTGGGGACGGTTTATTAATCTAGACAGTGTTATAGCTGGTGTTGATGGTTCAATAAAGGGTTACAATCTTTTTGCCTATTGTTTCAATAATCCTGTCAATTTGTCCGACTCTATCGGAAACTGGCCTAAATGGATAGAAACGGCAGCAAATTGGGTAAATGATAATATTATCCAGCCGGTTGCAGATTTTATTGACAAGACGATTGATTATCTAACTCCTCCTTCTAAAGAAGAGCATTATAATAGAAATCAAAATAATATTCAGTTTCCAGAAGAATATGATGAAACATTTTTTAAAGATTGGGATGATAGTGTATCGGCAAACTGTCATCAATTCTCAGCACCTGATAGGGATAATGTCAAATATGTTTCGCCGGATGGAAGGTATGAAGCCATTTATGATGTGAATAATAAATTAGTAACGGATCCAAGAGATGTTGGCACGTATAATTTTGTTTCTCCTAACGAAGATGCATTCGGTCATTTTGTTAAAGATGTTATTCCTTGGATACAACATGGGAACTCGCCTGATGATTCAACGGAATGGTGGCAACGAGCCTTAAGTTTCATAGGAATATATGCGTGAGGTGTATATTATGAGAATAAAATTGCTTCTTAAAATTTTTATAGTTTTAACCATTATAGCCGTGGCAATAGTAGGTATTATTATTGGTAATGGTGTATACCAAAACAAAAAATTGTTTGATGCTATTGAAAGCAGTGACTATGCAGGCGCCAAGAAAGCAATTGAGAAAGGCGCATGGATTAATTCTCGTAAGCACTTATTACACATACCAAATCTTATACCGCAAAACCCTACTCCATTGATAAATGCTTGTGAAAAAGGCAATGAGGAAATTATTTCATTGCTCTTGGATAGTGGTGCCGATATTAACAAGAAAGATAGTTATACTGAGCAGACACCATTGTTGGCAGCATTACATGGAACAAAGGCAAATCGGTTTTCAATAGCTATGTTTTTGCTTGAAAAAGGAGCAGACCCTTTTGCCGTCCAGAATACAACATCTCCTTTAGAAGAAACACTTGTTGTTTTGAATTCTGATAATGCTCAAACAATAGAGGAAGGATTTAAACTTTTCCAATATTTGATAGGACAACAAGTTGATATGAATATTTGCAAAGGAGATGCAAATGTTTTAACATTTGCTACACGCTATGGTAATTATAATGTTGTGGAGTTTTTGATAAAAGAATCTTATTTCGACATAAATTCTAAAGATTTAGCGGGAGATACTGCATTAATTGTGGCAACAAAGAATAATCAAACACAAATTATTCAGTTGTTACTTGAGCTTGGTGCTAATAAATCCTTAGAGGATGTTGAAGGAAAAACAGCTTATGATTATGCGTTGGAGAGAGGACTTATGGAGTTTTCGGAACTTCTTAAACCATAGACTTTACCAGCAGGAACACAGGTAAAGTTTCTCTGTGTCCCGCCCCCCCGTCAGGTCATTGACCTGACGGGATAGTCCCAAAGGACAAGTTAACTCTACACCTATTCCACGGGCACGTGGGGCGATCTGCTGACAAACGTTGGAGCCACCGAAATTCAGTATGATGCCATCGGAAATCCAATCCAGTGGGGTGAATTGGATGGTGATATTTGGTACAACGGCGCGTTGCTTGAATGGCAAGGCAGAGAACTGCAAAGCTTCCAAGCGTTCAACGAGCTGGATGGCGATTACATGGATGCCGATTACGTTGTGTACTTCAAATATAACTCCGATGGCATTCGTACAGAAAAAATCACCGATGCGGTCTACTACTTTGCCGCATACACCCGTAATACGACAGGCGCGGAGCTTGTCGTTGACGGCGGCAATACGATTCAGCTTTATCCCATTGTACCAACCGCTTGAATTTAAACGATTTTTAACAAGGTCCATAGCTCGCGCCATCTTCTCACGGGCTTTGTTCGGTAGAGCTAAACCGTTTCGGATGCACCGATAAGCTTGCATGTCTCTGAATGATTGACTATCGATCAATTTATGGTAGATGATAAGAAAGGGAGGTGCTGTTATGGTAAAGGTAAACATTGTTTTTGACGATATTTTTGATGATGCTGATATCATTGCTATCCCGGATGAGATTTTCCCTTGTATAGAGCAGATTGGGCAAACATTTTTGGATTGGATACCGACTGCAACCGATCCCGATTATTGGAAGGTGATCAATGGAAGACGGTGTATCGTTGCAGAAACCAATGGGTTTATAAAACGGCTTAATACCGTTCACTGTAATCACTCAGAAAAAGCTTACGTGGTGGCAAGAAATACAACCTACAACCCGAATCTTAAAACAATTCAGTTCTGATGCCAAAGCAAGCCTACTTTATTGGGGCGCGGCACGCAAACATTGCACTTCTAAAAGCAAAGCCGAATGGATCTTCATCCATTCGGCTTTGCTTTTGTATTCCGAAAATATCGGTATTGTGTATTAAGAATTTCCAAGTTGAAATTCAGCGGTCAGCCACAGATTAAAGTGAAGCTTCTCACTGTCGTTTGCATACTCTGCAGGAATAAGCTTGGTATAATCACGCAAAACCTCCTTGTATTCCACAGTCACGCTTCCGCCATTGACTGTAACGGTACATTCGCTGTGAAGCGTTATGGAATAAGTATCTTTATCCTCAAAATGATAGGTGTGCGTTGTGATACCGTCATCAACGGTAAAGGATTGTGCATTGATATTCTTAAAATCAAGATATACAAGAGCATCCTCTGCGTTTTTCTTTACGGTAAGCACATTGTTTTCTGCAGTGGCAGATGCGGTCAGCTCAATGTGCTGATCAGTTCCTTGGCCAACATAATATTCACCGCTATACTTCATTTCGGGTGCATACTTTTCAACTGCATTGTATGCGTTAAGGTCATATACCCGATATTCGTAGCTTCCGTCCTTATTGTTTACGTAAACAAGCGCATCATCGTACGGAAGCTTTGCAATATTTTGCTTTCCCTGAAGATTGACGCTTGCATTGGGCTTGACCGTGCTGACCGCCAAAAGGATGACCATAGCGCAAGCAAGGATATGGATCGCACCCTCGGCTGCCGATACCTTTGAATCCTTCTTGCTGAACAATCGGATAAGCGACCGGATGGAAAGTCTTTCGCAAAGAGGCGTGATGCAAACACCAACGGCAAACAACGCCAAGCCGAATACCAATCCGTACACATAAGCCATTGTCATGCCGAGTGCCGAGGTGGCAAGGAATATCACAGGAATCACGATGGGGAAGTAAAGCGCAATTGCGAGAAGCTCACCGTGATACATTGCAAAATCCAACTTTTTGATGGAGACGATCAACAGCTCGTTGACAAGCAAAAGAAGACCGCTGAAAATAAACAGATAGCTTGCATCGGGTAAAGCGAAAGATAGAACAATGCCAAGCGTTGCGTGAATGTACGCGAACGCTCTTGTCAGATCTCTGCGCTCAATTTTCAGCCACTTAGTTGCAAAATGCGTTGTCAACACCGAGACCGCAAGCGCTGTAAGTCCAATGCCGATTACGATTGCGATGTTGGAATAGGTGATGGTACCGATCATGTGTATATCGATCACGCCAAACAGAGCTGCAACGAGCTGGAACAGGTAATAAAACAGGTAGGTCACGCCTGCCGAAAGGAGCAGTCCGATAACGATTGCAAGGACAGCTTTTGCGGTCTTGGCAAGATTCTTTTGCTTACGGGATGCGGAGATCATGACGGTTGCTGCAAGCAACAGAATTGCCACAACTGCAAGCACGATTGTAACGGTATGATCATATACAACCGTAGTAAGATTGAGATAAGAGAAAAAGATTGCCGACTCCTCTGCTTGATAAAGCAAATCAAGATCGTAATTTCCAAGCTTTTCAATGATTGCCTCAACGATCTGTGCCTGCTGCGACAGGTAGGTCATTCCTACGTTTTCGGGGGCATCGTTTTGCGTGTGATAGTTCTCGCCGCCGCCAATATTTGCCATATTCAGTCCCTGATACGCTTCCTTGAAATTGCTGAAATACGTACCGTTGGGCATCATGTCGTATACCATCGTTGCAATCGAACAGGTGAAGGCATTTTTGTTGATCTCGGAGAATAGCTGTACCGTTTTGTAGTTATTCGCCGCGGTTTCAAACATGATCAGCGTTCCGTCCGTACCGCGCGATTCGAGGTTTGTTCCGAATTTGATACGTTCCACTATATGATCAAAGCCTACAAATTCATTCATAAATGCGCGGGAACCGAAAAGATTGTATTCCTCACCGTTGACAAAGCAGAACACAAGGTCATTTGTCAGCGTATAACCGTTTTCCATTTTATCAAGGTAATAACGGATTGCTTCAAGCATAGTTGCACAGGCAACGCCATCGTCGGATGCTCCCTGTCCCATGGGAACGGAATCAAAATGCCCCATAAACATAACAGCCTCGTTCGTTGCCTTATTTCCGTTTGCGGGGATATGTACGATTACGTTTTTGAGATAGAAATTCTGATATCTTCCCGTCTCATCGGTAGCAACATAATCCTGAAGCATATATGCGGGAACATCGGTAGTATCTCCGTTTATCACGCCATAGCTTTCGATCTGCGACACAATGTATTGAAGTGCTTTTTCATTGGCTTCTTTATCCACGATGGAGCGGGGGCCGTTTTCGGAAAGCTTTTCAATGTGCGTGAGCATATTTTCCTGATTAAAGCTTGTGTCTTTTCTCGTTTCGTTAGTATCTACAATAGACACAACAAACATGAAGCACAAAACAATGGCTAATATAACACTAACTGTTTTTGCTGATTTTACCATCACTCGAGTTCCTTTCAAAAATTCGTTTATTTCCTTCTATTGCTTTAATATACATTGAGAATGCCAAAAAGCAAAGTGCAGGGTAGTATGTTCCCATACAAGCGTGATCTGTCCAGCTCCATAGTCCGATGAACCAATCGAACACAAGCATCAGATCGGAGAAGAAGAACAAAATGCTCGCGGCTGCAATTGTGCCGTTTACAAGTGTTTTCTCTCTGACAAAGTTGCCGATCGCTTTGCCGAGCATCGTTGAGATGATCAGCGCATATACAATGCAAACAATGCGGAAGAGTGCTACCTCAAAGGTAAGCAACGGACAGAACAGAAGGAATATCAAGCACCCCAAAAACAGGATCCCGCTGATGGCATAATCGAGCTTTTGCATTTTTTGCGTGAAGCAATACGCTACTACAAAGCAGATGTGTCCCAGTGCGAAGGTCGCCGCACCTATGGTGAAATCATATCCGATCAGACAGTCACCGAGAAATGCAAGTACAAGACCTGCCGACATTCCAATATAAAATTTCGTGTTTTCTTGCTTTGTTTTCAAAGCATATCCGAGGTTTACAAGTCCGAGAAATGCAAAAAGTCCACTGCAAATGCATTTCAACGTGAAATCGAATCCGTTGGATTGATAGAAAAAATTTAATACGAAGATCGTGGCAATTACAATGCCATTGATCGCCAACATCGTTTTTTGCGCTTTTTTCATAGTATCACCTCAAGAAAATGTGCAAGAGCTTTTCGTAAAATTTGCTCTTATAGGGCTGATAGCGCATGGGCAGATCAAGCCAGGTCTTTTTGTCCACGATGGATTTATAATGTGAGAAGGCATCAAAGCCGTCCTTACCGTGATAGCTTCCCATTCCGCTTTCTCCAACACCGCCAAAGCCCATTTCACTCGTGGCAAGATGAATGACCACGTCGTTGATGCAACCGCCGCCGTAAGACAGCTCTGCCGTAACTCTCTTGATATGCTTACTGTTACTTGTGAACAAGTAAAGCGCAAGAGGCTTATCCTTTGTTTTTAAGTCGTCAACGACCGCATCAAAGTCATGAAAGGAGATGATCGGCATAATGGGGCCGAAGATTTCTTCTCCCATCACCGCATCGGAGTAGGTTACGTGATCCATCACGGTAGGAGCGATCTGACAGGTATCGGGGTTTGTATTGCCGCCGATAACCACCTTTTTTTCATCGATCAATCCGCAAAGACGGGCAAAATGCTTTTCGTTGATGATCTTGCCGTAGTCTTTGTTATTTAACGGATTTTCCCCGTATTGCTTTTTGATTTCAGCAACAACAGCCTTTACGAATTCGTCCTTTACAGACTTCTCGCAAAGAATGTAGTCGGGAGCAACACAGGTCTGACCGCAGTTGAGATACTTGCCGAACACGATGCGTTTTGCGGCAAGCTTGATATTTGCGCTTGAATCTACGATGCAAGGGCTTTTGCCGCCAAGCTCCAATACAGCGGGAGTCAGATGCTCTGCGGTATGGCGAAGAACCTCCTTGCCCACTGCCTGGCTTCCCGTAAAGAACACAAAATCGAATTTCTGATCGAGAAGTGCGGTGTTTTCGGCTCTGCCGCCCGTCACAACGGCTACGTATTCGGGGGAAAAGCATTCGTTGATGATTTTCTCCACGATCTTACTTGTAGCGGGAGAGTATGCGCTTGGCTTAACGATTGCGGTATTACCTGCCGCTATCGCATCTGCAAGCGGATCAAGCGTCAGAAGGAAGGGGTAGTTCCAGGGGCTCATAATCAGTACGTTCCCGTAAGGAACGGGCTGCCTGTAGCTGTGAGAATGGAACTGTGCGAGCGGTGTTCTCACCGTCTTTCTTTTTGCAAACTTCCTTGTGTGCTTGATCATATAGGAGATCTCGGTCAGCACCAGCCCGCTTTCGCACATAAAGCCCTCGTAGTGGCTTTTGCCAAGGTCTGTTGTGAGCGCATCGTTGATCACGGTCTGATACTTTTTTACCGTGTCATAAAGCTTTTTGAGCTGTTCGATACGAAACTTAACGGGAATGGTCGCTCCGCTTCTGTAATATGCTCTTTGCTTTTCAAGCAAGCTCTGTATTTCTTGACTTGTCATTTTGTTTCACTCCAATCTGCTATTTTGTAATAGAAGCCTTCAAGCTCTTTTCTCGTCATCAGCTTCGGTACGGGATAGAGAGGATTGGCTTCCTGTTCGGCGTGCTTTGCCATTTCGGGGATATCTTCCTTTTTTATTCCCGAAAGCTTCTCGGGAATATTCATTTTCTTGTTCAACGCTTTGATCGCTTCAATGAATTTTTTTGCTCCGATCTCGGCACTATCGCTCTCGCTGCATACGCCTGCGGTTATTCCGAGGCGGTGAAGCTTTTTATATACGCATTTGCCGTAGGATTCCAAAACGTAGGGCATTATTACCGCATTGGCAAGGCCGTGGGGAGTTCCGTATCTGCCGCCGAGCGAATGGGCAACGGCGTGAATATAACCAACGTAGGATTTAGAGAAGGCAACGCCTGCCTTGTATGCTGCGTGAAGCATATTTTCTCTTGCCCGGTGATTTTGTCCGTCGGTGTATGCCTTTTCCACGTTTTCAAAAACGAGCTTTGTTGCTTCAAGCGCAAGCCTTCTTGTTTCCTTTGTTGTGGAACGGCCGATATATGCTTCCACCGCGTGTGTGAGGGCATCTATTCCCGTTGTTGAGGTCATACCGGTTGGCAGGGTATAGGTAAGCGTGGCATCAAGTACGGCATAATGCGGGATCAAGGGGAAACTCATCAAGGCGTATTTGTGATGCGTTTTGCCATCCGTAATGACCGCCGCAAGTGTTGTTTCGCTTCCTGTTCCTGCAGTGGTAGGAATCGCAATCAACGTGGGGAGCTTACGAAGAACCCGCAAAATTCCTCCCATTTTGCCAACCGTTTTCTTTGGATATACTACGCGTGCGCCAACAGCCTTTGCGCAATCCATCGCAGAACCGCCGCCGATTGCGATCAATGCGTCGCATCCGCTTTTTCGGTAGAGTGCAAGTGCTTCCTCAACATTATCTACCGTTGGATTCGGTTGTGTTTTATCATATAGAGTATATTGGATTTTATTTTCCTTTAATACATCCTCAAGGGAGATCGTCAAGCCGTTCTTCACAATACCGGCATCGGTTACAATGAGAACAGATTTGATCTTTTCTTTTTTGCAAGTTGCGCCGAGATCTGCAAGAGAGGACACGATTTGTGGCTCTCTGTAGGGCAGTATCGGCAATGCGGCACGGAACGCGATCTGAAAGATTCGGCATCCTATTTTTTTGAGTATGAACATAGTTACCTCAATTCTGTTAGTTTTTGTTTTCGCCCGGTTTTTTCCTTTTTCGACTTGTTGAAGTTTCAACAAGCACCGTTACAGTATACCATAAACTTGTTGACATGTCAACAAGTTTTATAAAGTTTGACCTTTTGAATTTTGTAAACTTTTTATCATTGCTTGAGAAGCAAGCTCATAACAGCGAACGAAAACAAACCAGATATCGCATCATTAAAAAGAGCATTTATGACCGCAAATGCAGTGCTTTGTATGCCTTAATTAAAGGCATCAAAGCAAGCGTGTTCCGATTTTTTAAAAAACACTTGATTTTTTCAAAAAAATGGTATATAATTTTATAAACGTCGTTGTGACGAATGATATAAACGGCGTTATGGCGAAATATACGCTTTTTGGAGGCAAAAATGGACTATATTGGAATCGAGCAACAGGCGGCGGAATGGAAAATTTCGATGCGCCGCGTGCAGGCACTTTGCGCCGCAGGGAAGATCGAGGGAGCCGTACGCTTTGGCAGAGATTGGATGATTCCCAAGGATGCCAAGCGTCCGATCGACGGGCGCACCAAGGCGGGACGTATGCAACAGGATGCCGCGCTTGACATTGATATGCCTCTGCCGCGCAAAACTCCCTTTTTATATATGAGTGATTTGTACAACGATCCGGGCTGTGCCGCGCAGAGCGCGGAAAAGCTTTCCGATAACCGCGAGGCACAGGTGCTTTTTGAGGCGGAGATTGCTTATTCCAGAGGCGAGATCGACAAGGTGTACGAAAGTGCAAGCTACCTGTTGCACAAGCATTCGGGCCTTTATGCGGTGCTGTCGGCAGGTATGCTGTTGGCGCTTTGCGCCATGTGGCGCGGAGATATCGGAATGTGGAACAAGGCAAAGCGCCATATTTGCGAGGCACCCGCGAAAAACGATAACGACCGTGATATTATGTCGCTGTCGATCACTGCGGTGGACAGTATGCTCTATGATACCACATCCTTTCCCGAATGGTTCAAAATCGGCAATTTTGAGCCGTTGCATCCCGATGCGCTGCCTGCCGTCAAGGTGTTTTATGCCAAATATTTGTATGCCGCAGGGTATGCTTTGGCAACGAAACAGATCGAATTGGAGGGCTTGCAGGGGCTTTCGCTGATGGCAATGCTTCCATACACGATAGAGCCGATGATTTCGCAAGCAATGGCAGACCGCTCTGTGATTGCCGAGATCTATTTGCGCCTGACCTGCGCTACGGTGTATCACAACTGCGACAAGGATGAGCAGGCGATACGGCACATCGACCGCGCGATCTCGCTGGCTCTGCCCGATCGGCTTTACGGAATTCTGACCGAATATCGCAGGCCCTTGGATCGCCTGTTGGATGAACGTCTTTCGCTCGTAGACCGCACCGCTCTGGCACAGGTTGAAGCGCTTTATAAGACCTTTGGTGTTGGTTGGGCAACGCTCAGCGGCTGGGTGCGCAACCGTACCATTGCAACCAATCTCACCATGCGTGAGCGCGAGGTTGCAAAGCTGGCGGCGTTCGGGCTTTCCACTACCGAGATTGCCGAAAAGCTTCATCTTTCGGTGGCATCGATCAAGCAGACCGTCCGAAACGCCATTTACAAAAGCGGCGTGGAAAACAAAGCGGCTCTGGCAACCATTTTGTAGTTCCGAGGACATATCTTTTTTGAAAAAGAACGGATATGTCGGGGATCAAAAAATATAGCCAAAATTTTTCGTTTTGGGGAATGTTCAAACAAAAAAACATCTGCTATACTGTTAGTGTTGACAGTATGGCAGATTTTCTTTTTGAAATAAGACCGTTGAATCGGCAGATCAAAAAAATTTGCACACTTGATTGATGATCCGAGCAAAACAAGGAAAGAAAGCCTTCTCCTTGGGGAGAAGGTGCCGAGGAACGAGGCGGATGAGGTGTTAAAAAGAACGCCGTCTCTCGACGGCTACACCTCATCAGTCGTCTGCGGCGACAACTTCCCCTCAAGGGGAAGCCTTCCCAAAAGCCGCCGATACAATTATGGTGAAGCTTTACCAAATTCGAGGAAAGGAGAGAAACATGGAGAAAAAAGCCCGCGAAGGCGATCTTTACAAGCGCGTGACCGTGTTTGGAAAGACGTTTGACCTGTATTACGGATATTATGAAGAGTTTGAGCGCGAGCACAGCGAGCCGATCCCCATATATCCCGATTTCCTTGCCGAGCCGCACTACACAAAAGAGGGACACCCCCTTGCCACGCAGATGCAGGATATGTGCGGGAGCGGCAGCTTCCGAGATCCCGAGCTGCAAGATCCGTGTTGCGGTAACTGCATTCACTTCAAAAGGGCAGAGGAGCTGTTTGGTATCTGCACTTACCGACCGAATGAAAAAACATCATTATAAACGGAGGAACCCGAAATGAAAAAAACGTATGAAGCTTTACAAATCGAGCTGATCTTGCTTGATCCTGTTGATGTGCTCACCGCCAGCGACACGTCCGATGGATTTTTCGGTGCAGAGCAAGATCTCACTCAAAATCAAACCCCTTGATCAAGGAAACGGAGGAAACAACATGAAAACAAGAAAAACAACCTTTACAAAAATCATTGCCTGCGTTCTGACGCTTGTTCTGTTTGTGGGCATACTCCCCGTTGGCGTGTTTGCAACCGAAACCGCGGTTGAAGCCAAGTGGGGCGCATCGGCAGATTCGCTGACGTATTCGGGCACCTTTGCCGAGGCTTGCGATGCAATGGCAACCGAAGGTATCAATTACCTCCAGCTGCAAAGTGACGTTGCACTTACCGCCGAAGTGTCGATCAACGTGGATAAAGCGATCACGCTTGATTTGAATGGGTATACGGTCACAGGAAACGGCGAAACCGGTGCGTATTTTTATGTATACAATGCGGATCTCACCGTTACCGATACCTCTGCCAATGCAGACGGTGGGTTGAGCGGCGGAGAATCTTTTGCCTGTTGTCTGGCACTAAATGAAAATAATTCGGTAACCCTGGAAAGGGGGACGTTTAGCGGTGAGATACTGATGACTTATGTCGGATCGCTTACGGTTGGTAGCGAAGCTGTGCTTTCTACGCTTGCATTTCGTATTGATGATGTAGATGGTGAAACAGGTTTGCCGCGCTTGGATCTTTCGGCTGTGTCCGATTTATCCGGTACACAGCTTTTTTCGTATGATACCGCAAATGCCGACGATCTTGTTCTGCTTCCTGCGGGAAAGGTTCTTTCCAACGAAAACGTTGCGGCAACCACCGTGGTAGAATCCAACGTTTATTATAGCATTGTCGATGCCCCCGCAAGCAAGATCACCTACAGCTTTTCGGCAAACGGCGGCACGGGAACTATGGACCCGATCAGCTCCTATCAGCAACTCATCCTGCCCGCAAACGGCTTCACGGCTCCCGCAGATAAAATATTCAAGGCGTGGGACGTAAACGGCACCGAATATGCACCGGGGAATATCATCACCGTTTCGGGGGACACCGAGATCAAGGCGGTTTGGAAAGATTACGTTCCGCTGATCACATTGAACATGACCGAGAGTTACGGCGATACCTGGAACGGTGCAGCGATCAATGTTTATAAGAACGGTACGCTGTTATGTACCGAATCTATAACCGATTCCAACGTGAAATTCAAAACCGTGGAGATCGACTACGACAGCAATGCGGAATATACGTTTTTCTGGGTGACCGGTGACTATGATAGCGAGTGTTCCTTTGAGATCCTTGTGGAAGGCACAAGCGTTTATTCCTGTGAGGATGCTTCCACTCTGTCCACGGTGGATGCGTTCCATACGATCGAAGCGGTAGTTCCTGCCAAAATCACCTCCGCCTCGCTTCGCGCAGGTGCCGATCTGACCATGATCTACTACGTGAAGATCAATGATGAGGCACTTTTGGCTGCACTTGATCAGATTGCAATGGAATTCACCTTTGGTGGCAAAACCGTTTCGATCCCCGCCGGTGAAGCGAACGAGGACGGCAAGTATACGTTCGCATTTACGGGGATTGCACCCCACCAAATGGGCGACACCCTCAAGGCAGAGCTGAAAAACGGCGAGACTGTGATCGCCTCCAAGGAATCCTACAGCGTAAAGGAATATCTGCAATCGGTTCTTACGCTTTACAAGGATGATACCACGGGCACCGGCAAAGCACTGGTTCAATTGGCTACCGACCTGTTGACCTACGGTGCCGCATCCCAGACCTACCAAAGCTACAACACCGACGCGCTTGTAACGAGCGGCGTGGAAAACATGGGCACTCCCTCCACGAAAGCTCCCTCCGAAAGCGATTTTTCGATCGACACGAGCCTTAGTAACACCCTGAGCTTCACCGCTGTGGGCGTTTGGTTTGGCAACGTAAACAAGATCTACGTCAAGCTCAGCTCCACCGAGAACGCAACGCTGGTGGTGAAAAAGAACGGCACCGAGATCGACACCTGCACCGAGTTCGTCACCGTGAACGGCGGCACGGGATATATGACAGGCGCGATCTACGCCACGGGCTTTGACAATCTTTACACCTTTGAATTGTATGAGGGCGAAACCCTTGTGCAAACCCTGACCTACAGCATCAGCTCCTACGTTTACGAAATGCAGAGCAACACCGAAATGGCACCTCTTGCGAATGCGCTTTACCGCTACGGCGTGTCGTCCGAGGCATACGTACTCTATACCGATGATCTGATCAATACCGTAGAAGAACTGCAAGCGGCACTGGAGGCAGGCGGCATAGTACAGCTTGGCAGCAATATTATCGGTGCTGAGGGAGACTCTGTGATCAATATTTCCTCCGCCACAACTGTTACGCTGGATCTGAACGGCTATACCCTGTCGATAAGGGAGTTCATTTGGAACTACGGTACGCTGACGGTTATCGATAGCCAAGGCGGCGGCATGCTGACATCTTCTTATGGCGCATATATCATCTACAACACTGGAACGCTGACGATCAATAACGCTACGGTAAGCCGAGAGGACGGGGAGTTGGCAATTGGCTTGTCGGCCGGGAATTTGAAGGTGGTTGGTAACAGCGTTGTGTCAAATGCTTCTTCTTTTTTGGGATCTGTATACTGGGATTCGAACGACGTAACGATCGATCTTTCCGAGTTTACGGGGGAAAGCATTGCTATTCTTGCGAAGCTTTCCAATATGCCGCTCTCGAATATCACCCTGCCCATGGGCTGGAAGCTTTACGATTCGAATGATGCGGAAGTGACCGCAACTGTAGAGTACGGTACCATCTATGCCAAGGCGGCAATTGCGAGTGTAACGGCTCCCGCGGCAAACACGCTCACCTATAACGGCGAGGCTCAGGCACTTGTAACCGCAGGCTCGGTAAGCGGCGGCACGATGGTTTACAGCTTGACCGAAAACGGCGACTTTACCGAAACCGTCCCCACCGGCACCAATGCAGGCTCGTACACCGTTTATTACAAGGCAGCCGATGGCGATACTGCGGAGTCCATCGATGTTACCATCGCACAAAAGGACGCAACCGACGCGACGGTAACGCTTGGAGAGTATGACTCTATTTACAGTGGCACGGCAAAGGAACCCGTTCCTACCGTTGTGGTTGACGGAAAGACCCTGGTTGCAGGTACGGATTATGACGTATCCTACTCGAACAACCTTTACGTTGGCACGGCAACCGCAACCGTTACCTTCAAGGGCAACTACAGCGGCACCGCTTCCAAGACCTTTGAGATCATACAGAATCCCGCTACAGGCGAATTTGAAAGCGAATGGGTTACGATCGGAGGATAAGCTGACGCAAAAAGGCAGATCAGCAACCGTTCTGTCCATGCAGGGTGAACCCCTTGCCCTGCATGGAATAAGCAAATCCAACAGAAAAATAAAATAAAAAACTTGCGGCAGGCTGCGATGAAACACAGCCTGCCGCCCTTTGTTTATAATGAAAAACCACACGGAATGCTCCGCGTGGTTGAAAAATGAAATGCTTGTAGGGACCGGCGTCCCGCGTATGGTTTTACGCACAAATTTGAAAATACGCACGATCTTGTTAGCCTTCTCCAGCGGAGAAGGTGGCGGCGTTAGCCGACGGATGAGGAGAGCCTTGATGTGTTTTGTTATGCTAATCTGTATTTGATAGTTCCTCTATGACTGCAACTTACCAAATTATGATTGTACGAACAAATAGGG
>JAFTKI010000002.1 GCA_017453335.1 Clostridia bacterium | reverse complement strand
CACAAGCGAGGATGCAAGAGTAACGACGATACCCGTGCCGATCGCTTTTGTGGCGTTTTTCGTATCCTTTTTGCCCTGACAGATATTCAGATAGGCGGCGCAACCGTCACCGAAGCACCAAGCGAACGCCTGTGCAATGATGAAAATCGGGAATACAACGCCGGTTGCTGCATTACCGAGTGCGGACAGTTCGCTGTTGCCGATGAAAATTTGGTCAACAATGTTGTAGAGCGCGCTGACGAGTAGAGAGAGCACGCAAGGAATTGAAAATTTCAGCATCAGCTTGGAAATTTTCTCTTTTCCCAAAAATTGCTGTGTTTGTTCTTGATTCATAAAGTCCTCCAATTGTTTTATTTGGGAGTCTTTATCCGAGGAAAGCTCCCGAAACCTACGCCGAATGCGCAAAAAAACACAGCGCGCAGAATCTCGTCGTGATTCTACGCACTGTGGCTGTTCGACCTAAATATTATAGCATAAAAATCCGATTTTGTCAAAGGCACTTTTTCCTAAAATTCAAAAAAGTTTTCGTCTTTCCTCGGGATTTTTCGTCAAAAAAACCATTTGCAATTTTTGAAATTTTGTGGTATAATATGCTCAGTGCGTAGCCAAAAGGCGTAAGTCCAGCTGAATGGACTTGCGCCTTTTCTTCGTTTATCAGGAGGTTTTATTATGGAAAAAGAAAATCAAAGCTATCTTGCCACCGAGAAGGTTGGCAAGCTGATGGGCAAGTACGCCGTGCCCTGTATCATCTCACTTTTGGTCGGTGCTCTATACAATATCGTTGACCAGATATTTATTGCAAACGCTGACTACCTCGGCTCATACGGAAACGCCGCCAACACCGTCGTGTTTCCTCTGACCGTCATTGCTCTCGGTCTTGCCGTGATGATCGGTGACGGCTGCTGTGCTTTCGTCAGCATTTCTCTTGGAGCGAAGAAGCCCGAAAACGCCACTCGAAGCGTTGGCAACTCGGTTCTTTTATGCGTAGTTGCAAGCATCGTATTGACCGCTATCTATTTGATCTTTGCCGATCCTATCCTTACAGCTTTTGGTGGCAGAGTGAATGGAGAAACCTTTGCGCTCTCCAAAGAGTATTTCTTTTGGATCGCCCTCGGCATTCCGTTCTATATGTTCGGTCAGGCAATGAATCCCATCATCCGTGCGGACGGGAACCCCAAGTTTGCTATGGTTTCTACGTTGGTCGGTGCTATACTGAATATCATTCTCGACCCCATTTTCATTTTTGCCTTCAAATGGGGGATGATGGGAGCAGCTGTGGCTACGGTAATCGGTCAGATTGCTACAGCAGTTCTTGCTGTGTGGTATCTGTTCCGCGCCAAGATCATCAAGCCTGCAAAGGTCGATTTCAAGCTCAAAAGCAAAATTGTCGGTAAAACACTTTCTCTCGGTCTGTGTAGTTTCCTTGCACAGATTTCGCTCGTGGCGGCTATGGCGGCAATCAACAATATGATCCGCAAATACGGAGCAATGGATGCCATCTTCGGACAGGAGCAATACGCACAGATCCCGATGGCTGTGGTCGGCATCGTCATGAAGTTCTTTCAGATCGTGATTTCTGTCGTCATCGGTATGGCGGCAGGCTGTATCCCGATTGTAGGCTTTAATATGGGTGCGAAGATGCACGATAGAGTGAAAAAGCTGTTTTCCAAACTCCTGATTGCAGAAGCAATCGTCGGTGCAGCTGCACTTATTATTGTGGAGTTCTTCCCGAACGCGCTCATTCAGATCTTCGGTGCGGCGAACGAAAGCGTGTATTACACCGATTTCGCCGTGAAAGCATTCCGCATCTATCTTTGTATGATGATATTGGCTTGCGTAAACAAGGCGACCTTTATCTTTTTGCAGGCAATGGGAAAGGCGGTGGAATCCACGTTTCTCTCTATGGTGCGGGAGATCGTGTTCGGCGTTGGATTTGCGCTCCTTCTTCCTCTGTTCTTCGGTCTTGACGGCGTGCTTTACTCGATGCCCGTATCGGATATTCTCACGGCGGTAATCTCTGCAATTCTGATTGTGAGAACCTACAAGCAGCTTGACCGCGCCAAGCACGAAACGGTGGTACGGTAATGCATCACAACACACAATTTGCAAAGCAGCAGATCCTATTTTGTGAGGCTTTCGGTGTTTGCGAGGTAACTGAGATCACGAATTTAACTCCCAAGAAGGGCGATCCAATCCTGTACTATAAGCTTCAATCGGTATTTAATACGGAAAGAAGCGCATATATTCCCGTCCTCGAACATAAGACCTTGCTTTGTGAGTTGCTCACATCAGAAGAAGCTAAAGTGCTCAAAGAAGGTGACGGATTTGCTGCACTTTCCGAAGCAGAACAACAAGAAATCGAATATATTTTATCGCAGTCGCAATAAAGGCATTTCTTTGTCTACTGCACCGCAATTTTTGAGGGCTGACAGTTTTTTCTGCCAGCCCTTTTGTTGTGTGTGATTCTCATCAATAAATTGGAATTTGTCTAATAATCAATGCTTTCATTATGTTTTTTATGATCCGTTAGGAAAGATATATCTCCTACAAATTCTTATTTATCGATATGTTTAGTTTTGAGGATCATACTCTCCATACTCACATCCCACGTTCTTGCAAATGACCTCGTCGATGAGCTTTTTGCCACGGTAGAGCTTGACAGTCCCTTTCCCGTTTCCGCCGTTCCAAAGGCGGTTATGAAGCTTTTTACCGTTTGGCGCTTCGTAATTGACGAGAAGCATATCCTTCTTTTCGCAGGTGATGTCGGTCACCATACGGGTGCGCCACGTTTTCTGCTCCACGTGCCAAATGATCTGCGTGTCGGTTTCACGGCAATCGAACTTGGTGCGCGTGAACGTCCAGAACTTTGAGAAGTTGAACTCATAGCATTTTCCTTCATACCAATAGGCAGAGAGGAGCTTCCGTTTGAGTGCGACGGGGCCGACCTTCGGGCAACCGCCGCCGATATCGAATACGCTGTCGGTCAGCTTCTTACCCGTGCGCTTGCTCGTCAGATTATTGGACGAGAGCCACACCCAAGGAGACGTGAAATCCTTCCCCCAGTTCTTATCTGCATAGCCGTAGCAGGTTTCGGGTGTAACAATGTATCTCTCGCCCTTCCAAAGAACCTCGCCCTCGTAGGCAGTTTTCATTCCCTCGGCGTGCCAGAACATCTCAAAGAGCTGCATCTTGCGGAACAGCTTGCCCGCACCGTAGCCTACGTTAAAGGCGACCTTTTTTTCCATTTTCAGATTCCAAGACATCTCACCATCCTGACACATCCATTCGGGATGAGATTTGGCATCTTCAATCTTCACGTGACCGCGCATTTCGGTTTCGCTGCAGTAACAATCGTCAGCCTTGACACAGAACGGAACACCGAAGGAGACTTCGACCTGATTCCAACCGAAAAACCGATGTAACTGTGCGGCATCCTCGCCCCAAGAACCTGCCTTGACCATCAGATAGGAGGGCTTTGTGCCATTTTTTTTGCTTTCTTCGAGTTGACCAAACACGGGCGCTTCGCCGCCAATTTGCGGATTGCAGAGGAAGTATTCGATGAAGAAGGGCTTTTCCTCGCCCGTCCTCTCATGCCGCGCGGTAAAGGAGTGCCACCACCAATCGTAGCCGCACTGCGCCTGAGCGCCGTATAATTGACACGCATTGCGTGATATTTCGTGTTTGTTGAACATGGTTAGCCTCCATTGTGTTATCACATCATCTTACCGACAAATTGGATTTTTTTGCCGCTTGTCACGCTTCATTGACGAGCTTTCCTGTCATATGCTCTATCTCAAGACAAAGAACGGTCGTGTTGCTTTTGAATTTCTCGATCTCGCGATAAATATATTCAGTATCATCTGTAAATCGTTTGCAAAATTTCACCATCAGCTCGTCCGTCCAATCATTCACAATATGAATGCGACCGAATACGATCACGCTTTTGATATTGAGCGACCAATGTCCGTCCTTGTGATATCCCTTGTCATATACACAAAACGAGACCTTGTCGCTGGTTGCAATCGAATCCAGCTTGTGACCGACCTTTCCGCTATGGAAGTAGATCCTGCACTTTGCCTCGTCAAAATAATAGTTTATCGGCAGAGCGTACGGATATCCGCCGTCGCCGTTGACTGCAAGCACACCTCGCAGCTCCTTCTTTAATATCTCCGTGCACTCTCCGTTCGAAAGCTGCTTTTTTCTCGTTAATTCTCTGAACATAATAGACCTCGTCAAATTTCGGATTTTCGATGCGTCTATTATATCATATTTTCATAAATATTTCAATCATTTGCCATGTATTTGCTTTTCTGATACAATAGCGATGATAGCGTTCTTCTGCGGCTATCACGTCGATCCCTGCGAGCCGACGGGGAAGACCCCGACGAAAGGCTGTGTTTTCAAAAGATCACGGTTTGATCGATTTTACACGCAAATTTTCCGTTTTTGCACCTCTTGACTGATAGAATGCCCCGTGTTGAAGCAAACTACCGACACGGAGGTGACGGAATGGATATTATGAAGATTCTGTTTGCGGCCCTGCTGTCGGTGAGTTCGCTTTTTATTATTGCAAAGCTAATGGGGCATAAGCAGGTGGCACAGTTGGATTTTTTTGATTATATCAGTGGAATTACCATCGGCTCTATCGCCGCGGAGCTTGCAACCGAGCTCGAGAAACCGTGGAAGCCCTTGATTGCGCTTGCCGTATACGGCGGTGTCTCGTGGGGGCTGAATTTTCTGACGCAAAAAATTCCCAAGAGCCGAAAATGGATCAACGGGACTCCAACGATCCTGATGAACGGCGGAAAGCTGTTTCGCGAGAATTTGAAAAAAGCAAAGCTTGAGCTGTCCGAATTTCTCCTGCTTTGCCGTGAGCAGGGCTATTTTGATTTGGAGGAGATCCAAACGGCGATTTTTGAGCATAACGGTAAGCTTTCGGTTCTGCCTCGAGCGGCGTGTCGCCCCGCAACGCCCGCAGACTTGAAGCTGACGGCAAAGGCGGCGCATATCGCCACAGAGCTGATCATGGACGGACGGATCATGGGGGAGAATCTTTTGCGCGCGGGAAAGGATGAAAAATGGCTGTTGCAGCAGTTGAAATTGCAAGGGTACAAGGACGCACGGGGTGTTTTTCTGGGGCTTTATCACGCAGAGGAGGGGCGCTTGACGCTTTATGCACCCGAATAACTGCGGGTAAAAAAGAGGGAAGGGAGTAGGAAATAAAAAAAGAAATGACCCTTGACCGTAAGCCTTGCTCGCGATCAAGGGTCATTTCTGTTCACTCTTAGTATCTAACGTCATTTGGTCAACCTCTCTTTCCTAATCTACCTCTCACATCAACCCCGCAACTCCAAAACACATCATTTTCATCTTTCTCGAACGAGAATACCGTTTGTTTTCTTTTTGCGCTCTTGCTGTAAAAGGTGAATGCTGTCTTCTTGCTGGCCCTTCACGTGTTTCGATTTCGCATCCTATGAAAATTTATATAAAACTCACATCGCACACCGTACACACTACCGTTTTTACTTCATAGGAGAATTTGTTTGACCTATACCTGAATCTGCTCGTACACGTCGGATGCGTTCCTCGCTCATTCGTGAATGCTTGGTTCGCTTGAAGCACTTGGGTTTGATACTTCCGTTTCTTGCTTTTTTGAAGCGTTGTTCTTAATGGCCCATTGGACTGTACCTTCCTTTCTGCACTTATAGTATAGCACACTTTTTGGCGAATTGCAATATGGCAATTTGTAAAAACTTCACAGTTTTGTTTTGTGGAAATAGCAGAAAATTGCGCGTTCTCACAAAAAATGCTTGACAGGAAGGGGAAGCGTGTGATAAAATAAATTTATGGGCGTGCAAAAAAACGCTCTTGGATACGATTGCAGCATCCAAGAGCGTTTTTTGTTATTCCAGATACAGCGCGTCCGCGTTGAGAAAAGCGTGGGCAGACAGACGGGAATCGGTGGGGATCAATCGGGTTGCCGCACACTTTTTACAGGTCACGCGCACACCCGCGTCCAGGATCTCCGCGTCGTACTGCCGCCCGTTCTCGGTGGGCGCGCACTTGCAGTAGATCTTGCCCTCAGCGTCCATATCGTGGATCACGAACATCACGATATCCAGGATCTGCGGGTCGGGAAGTGCTTGCTCCTCCTCGCGCAACGCCTCGGGGTTATGGATTCCGTTCTTTTCCATCAGATCCAGGAGCGCCAGCTCCGAGCGTGCCAGCTCCGCCTTTACACGGTCGATCTCGCCGAACATTGCCAGCGTCAGCTCGCCGACGTACGGGCACTGCATGGTGAACAGATCCTTTCCGTAAAAGAGCGAGCTGTTCAGGGTGAACAGATGAGGCTTGGGGCAAACGAGGCAGGGAACCGTGAGGCGGATCTTGCCGTCCTTCCCCGAAACCACCGTCATTTCGCTTTGCCCGCAGGTGCATTTCAGCTTTACCATATCGGCGCCGAGTGTAAAGACGTTGACCGCGCTCATCACGCCCGCCCCGCAATGCGGGCAGCGGTACGCCACGGTCGTCTGCTTGGAATCAAGTACCATTGTGATTTTCCTCTTCAGCTTCAGAAATTTGGTCACAGATCAATACAGTATATTCATACTGTCACAAAATGGCACGGAATCATCCATGCCATTTTGTTTTTTTGTGAATTAAGAATTTGCGGCAGTCGTGGTATCGGTCGTGAGCTTGGGCTCGCCGATCTTATCCAGATTCTTCTGGTTGATCTCATAGCCCTTCACGAGCTCTGCCAGGTTCTCCGTCAGCTTCTCGGCAACCCAATCGTCCTTTGCGGTTCTGATCCAGGTTTCATCCGAGGTGAAGAAGTATGCCAGATAGTAGCCGTCGGTGCCCTTGATGACTGCAACGTCATTACCGGTGCGCTCGCCGAAGAGCCAGTTCTCAAGTGCCGTATCGGTAATGGAATCCTTGGTCATCGTGGAGCTGACGGTAGCGGCAGTGGTCGTCTCGTCGTCCCCCTCGCCCGTGGTTACGCTCAGTGCGCTGAACGCATGCCACAGCTCAAAGCCCGTCTTCTTGCCCAGATTCTTCAGAGCCTTGTCTGCCTCGCCCTTCGTCTCGAACAGCAGGTAACCGCCATAGACCTGAGGATCGGTGTTCTTGTCCTGCTTGACCTCGTCGATCACGATGCAAACATTGTAATCCCCTGTTGCAGTGCTGTTGCTGACGACTGCGAAGTGCATCACGTCGTTCTTCTCGCGGTCAAATTCGTACTTCTTCGTATCCTCGTTGTACTTGCCCGAGAAGAGCCACTGGTTGGTTGCGGTGCTCAGGGACTCGGGATAGATCAGATCGGTTGCATCTGCGAAGGAGCTGCTGCGTGCGGATTGCAGCGAACGGAAGATGCTGTAGTACTCGTCATCCTCGAAGGTGACGTAATCGTAGGTGTAAGCGGAGGTTTCTGCAACCTTGGTGATCTTGAGCACGCGGGAGGTTCCGTTCTCGTCGAGCTTGTAGATGTCACCAACGGCTACCGTCTGATCGGCAGAGCCGTAGAGCAGATCCTGCATTGCCGTGGTGGAGGAAGCGTTTTCAGCGGGCTTTGTAACCGTGCTGGTCTTGACCTCCAGATCTGCGGTCAGCTCGTCCCACTTGGTCTTGTCGCCGTTCTCGCCAGCCAGAAGCTCGTACAGGTTCTTTGCCTTGTCGTCTGCGGACTTGGATTCGGATGCCTTGTCTGCGATCAGATCCGCGAGGAAGGAATCATACTTTGCTTCCATCTCGTCTGCCTCGGGAGCATCCTCCAGAGTATAGGTCTTGATCGCCAGCTTGGTGTAGGTGTAGCTCGTGTTGCCCAGCTTCTCCTTCTCGGAGGTGGTCGTGTTGGTGTTGGGGTCTACCACGTACACCAGATAAACCGTATCGTCGACCGTGAAGCTGTTCATGTCGCCGTCCGCTCTCTTGGAGTTGTAAGCCCACTCTGCGATGGTTGCGAAATCAGCGGTCAGTGTATCCTTGACGTTGTTGTACTGCTTTTCAGTCAGCGTGCATTCAGCGTATCCTGCCTTGACCGCGCCGTCTGCGGGCGTTCCGTAGGTGTATGCAAGGTAGTACTTCTCACCCGACTTGATCAGGTCGTAATCGCCTGCCTTGCGAGCGGTGTTGAAGATCCAGGTCTTCACTTCTGCGGGAAGGGTGGTGTTATCGTTCTTATACTCGGTTTCCTTCAGCCCGAGAGCCGTGCCGACCGAAACCGAAGCGGAGGACTTCTTGTACTCCTTGAGGGCTGCCTTTACGGTCACAACGCTTTCGGAGCCGATGGTTGCGGTCTTGGGCGCTTCGTTGATATAAACGAGGTAAACAGCTTCGTCGGTGACGAAGAATTTGTAGTCACCTGCCTTGCGATCCATGCTGTAAGCCCACTCTGCGACGTCCTCGCCCTTTGCGGTCAGACCGTCGGTGTCAGCCTTGATATACTGCTTGATCTCGAAGTCGGCGAGAAGCTTGTCGCGACCGTCGTACTTTGCAAAGCCTGCGGAGATCTTGTTGATCTTCTTGCCGTCGTCATCGGTTTCCTCGGTTGCGGTTGCAGCCGCGAAGACGTTGACGATATATTCGTCGTTGCCAACCTCGATCAGCGCGGTGTCATCCTTCTTGCGCGCGGAGTCGAAAAGCCAGTTCGCGATTGCGGTGGGGATCGTCGTGTCGTTGCTCTTGTACTCGGTGGAGGTGAGGCCAAGCTCCGTAACAAGCGTGTCCAGCTCAGCGGAGGTCAGCGTCAGCTCGTCCTTCATATTCTGGACGGCACCGGGGATGAGGTACTTCGTAATCAGGATTCCGTTGAACTGATTTTCCATGATGTCGGTCAGAACGAGCTTCTGGAAATCCTCTGCGGAAACGGAAAGCTCCTCGATCTCCTTCATTGCCGCGCGGAATACCTTGTAATAGTCGCTGTCGGTGAAGGTTGCGTACTCAACGGTGAAGCCGTTGTCCTTGTCACCGCCCGTCACCTTAATGACGTAGGAGGTACCGTCGTCGTCAGCCTGCAGGATCTTGCCGCTCTCGATCGTTGCCTTTTCGTCAAAGAGAACGCTCTGGAACGCATCGGCATCGGCGTTCTCCGCGGGAGCCTTGACGGTCTTGGTGTTCTTGTTGGGCCATGCTACGGACTTGTCCGCCGTGAGCTTGGTCAAAAATTCCTTTGCAAGCTCTTCTGCGGACTTGTTGTCGCTGGTATTGCTTGCCGTGATCAGATCCTCAAGAATCTGCTCGTATTCCTCAGCGGATACCAGATCCTTGTATTCGCTGTCGTAAGCGTCCTGCAGCTCCTGCTTGAAGAGCTTGATCAGGAAATCGGGAGATGCGTTCTTGTACTGACGGTAGGAAACCTCGAAGTGACCTGCGGGGTTCTTTTCGATGAATTCCTGCAGGGTCTTTTCTTCATCCGGTATGTTATCCAGCTCAAGCCCCTTGTAGTCGCAGTACTTGTTGTAAAGGACGACGAGCTTCGCCGCATCCTCAATGTCGGATTTCTTTACGTTTTCGCCGACAACCTCGTTGAGGAACTTGTCATAGGTAACGGCTGCGCCTGAGGAGGTATAAAGTGCATACATCCAGTCCAGAGTAGACTGAACGTCCTTCATATCGTCGTCGTTGAGCGAGAGGTTAGCGTTGACTGCCGCATCGGCACCCGCAACCAGCTCGATCAGATAATCGGAGATGCCGTCGATTCCGTCGCGCAGGTATTCCTTGGAGTAGGTGGAGGCGATTGCCATACCGTACTCTGCGGCACTGCTGTACGCGTCGAGAATGCCGTTTTCATCCTCGTAAATGCCCCACTGCATGTAGTAGTACTCGTAGTAGCCCTGCTGATACATGGATTGCCAGACGAGGAAGGTTGCCATTTGCTGGTTGATATCGTTTTTGCCTGTCTTACTTTCAACGAGAATGCGATTTCTCATGAAAGTGCCGTTGCACCAAAGTGCGGAGAAGACGATACCTGCTACGAGCAAAACCGCCAGAGTGATTGCGATCGTGTTTTTCGCCCATTTCGGCATACCCGATTGCTTTTTCTTTTGCTGCTTCGCGGGAGAGGCTTGTCTGTCCTCATAATGGAGTTGTCTGTTTCTTTTTCCTTTTCCCATGATGGAAGTCCTTTCTTCTTACATATAATTGTAGGCTTTTGCAAGCATTTGAAACCATTATAACTGTGTTGTGTGAAATCCCTGTGTCACGATTATGAACAAAGGCAAAATTTTCGTCGCGGATCTGAAAAAAGCTTATACGTTCATAATCACGGGCAGGATCATCGGCTTTCGCTTGGTTTTATTGTAGAGGAACTTGGTCAAGTCGTCCTTGACGTTCTTTTTCAATTGCATGCGGTCGATCTTCGGCTCGTGATCCAGAACGTCCATGATCGAGTCGTAAGCGATTCCGCGTGCCTCCTCCATCAATTCCTCCGCTTCACGAACGTAAACGAATCCGCGGGAGACGATATCGGGGCCCGAGAGGAGCATCCGCTCGTCGGTGTCCACCGTCGCGACCACGACGATCAGACCGTCCTGGGCTAAATGCCGTCTGTCACGCAGAACGATGTTGCCGACGTCGCCGACCCCGTAGCCGTCCACCAGAATCTTGCCCGAGGGAACCGTTCCGTTCCAGTGCGCGCCCGAGGCGTCGAGCTCAAGGATCTTTCCGATCTCCGAGAGGAAGATGTTCTTTTCGGAGATCCCCATATATTTTGCCAGCTCGCGGTTGGCGCACAGATGGCGGCTCTCTCCGTGAATGGGCATGAAATATTTGGGCTTGGTCAGGGCAAGCATCAGCTTGATCTCCTCCTGACATGCGTGTCCCGATACGTGTACCTCGACGACCGCGTCGTGCAGCACCTCGACCTGGTTCTTGGAGAGCTCGTTGATGATGCGTCCGACCAGCTTTTCGTTGCCTGGGATCGCGGAGGCAGAGAGAACCACGAGGTCGTTTGCGTCAAGCGAGACCTGCATGTGATCCGAGAACGCCATGCGGTAAAGCGCCGACATCGGTTCTCCCTGGCTGCCCGTGGTGATGATGGTCAATTCACTGGGCTTGAAGCGTTTGATGTCGTTGATATCCACCAGAACGCCCGCGGGGATCTTCATGTATCCCAGCTCGGTCGCGGCGCTGACGATGTTGAGCATGCTTCGTCCCGTAATGGCGACCTTTCTGCCGTGGTGATAGCTTGTGTCAATGATCTGCTGTACGCGGTGTACGTTCGAGGAGAACGTCGCGATGATGATGCGCTTTTTGGTGTGCGTGGAAAAGATGTTTTCCAGCGATGCGCCGACCTTTTTTTCGGACGGGGTGTGCCCCGGGCGTTCGGCGTTGGTGGATTCGCACATCAGCATCAGAATTCCCTCGCGCCCCAATTCTCCAAGGCGGACGATGTCCATCATCTCGCCGTCGATGGGGGAGGTATCCAGCTTGAAGTCCCCCGTATGCAGAATCGTGCCGAGCGGTGTGTGGAGTGCAATGGCGCAGGCGTCCGCGATCGAGTGATTCACGTGAATGAATTCCGCCGTAACGGCACCGAGCTTGATCTTGTCACCTGCGTTGACGGTGCAGAGCGAGGGCTTCCACGGAAGCACGTGCTCCTCCAGCTTGTTGCGGATGATCCCGAGCGTCAGGGGAGTACCGTAGATGGGGGGATTGATGGTTCTGAGCAGATAGGGGATAGCTCCGATGTGATCCTCGTGACCGTGTGTCAGGAGCACGCCCCGAATTTTTTCCTTGTTTGCCTCCAGATATGAAATGTCGGGAATGACCAGATCGATTCCGGGCATGTCTTCTTCGGGAAAGCCGAGGCCGCAGTCGATAACGATCAGATCGTTTTCGTATTCGATCGCGGTCATGTTCTTGCCGATCTCACCGAGACCGCCCAGCGGAATGATGCGGATCTTGCCCGTGACTTTTCCTTTTTTGGGCTTTTTGGGCATGTTTTTGGGCATGGATCAAAAGACTCCTTTCTGTTTCTGTGAATTTGCTTTTTCGTGCGGAAAAGCAGTGTGTGCGTCGCTCTGCTGCCGCGCAGAGGACAGGAAGAAAACGCCCGAGCCGAACGGAGAACACGCCCCTCCCCGTTCGCGCAAAGGCTTCGATATGATATTCGCAAGAAGGATCCGCGCCCGCGGCACGAACCCGTATAACGGTCTCATATAACTTTTATATTATACTATACCGTAGCGGAAAAGTCAATACCTTTGCATGAAATTCCTTGCTTTCAAAAAAGCAGGAGCACGGCAAGCGTTGCACAAAGAGCGCCGCAAAGGATCCCTGCACCGAAAAAGATCCAGCGCCAAAGTCGCCGCTCGCGCGTACGTCCGTCGGACGCGCTTTCGGACAGAATGCGGTTTGCCTCCCGCAAAATATCGCTGTCGTTGGCTTGATGCCCCGAAACGTCACTGCGTAACACGAAATACGCCTCGTCGAAATAGCGGCTGTCGCCTGTGCGGATCACGATCATCTGCCGTCTCGCACCTTTTATCATATCCATCCCTCCGTATCGGTCTTTGCGCAAGTATTTGCCACGAACGCTTCAAAAAAACCACAAGCGGCAGAAAAAACAGGAAAAAAAGATACAAAACAGCATGACGAAAAGTGCCAGCGGAAGGGCGGAGCGGGTAGAGCGAACGCCGATAGCGGAGAAATAGACTGAAATGATGTAGACAACCGTGTCGGAGGAGCCGAAGATCACCGATGCGCACATTCCCGCGAGACTGTCCGCACCCACGCGGGAAAGAAGCGAGGTGTAGGCTGCAGTCGAGGCACTGCCCGAGAAGGGGCGGGTGAGCAGGAGCGGAAGCAGCTCGGACGGCACGCCGATGCGTGCGGCGGCGGGGGCGAGCGCCTTGGCAAGCATTCCGATCAGCCCCGAGGCGTTGAGCATTCCCACCGCCACCATGAGCGCGGTCAGTGTCGGAAGCAGTCCGACGGCGGTGTGAAGTCCTTGCCGCGCGCCGCGTACGAAGGCGTCGAAATAGTCACGCTTGCCAAATAAAAGAATTGCGCCTATCGCCGCCAGAAGTACGGGCATCGCGAGCATGGAAAGCGTTTCAGCCATGGCGTTTTTTTGCACCCGTTGCGCGTTTTTCGGCGTTTTTGTCGCGCATGCGGGGGAGTGTTGTAAGCAACAGCGCCAGCGCAGCGCAAAGCACGGAGGTCACCCAAACGGGAACCATGATGGCAAACGGATTCTCCGAGCCTGCCGCGCGTCGGAGTGCCAGCAGGTTGGCGGGGATCAACGTGACCGACGCCGTGTTCAGTACCGTCAGCGTGATCTGCTCGCCGCTGGCGCGAGAGGGATGCGGATTGTGCCGTTGCATTTTTTCCATTGCCTCCAATGCCAGAGGCGTTGCCGCATTACCGATGCCGAGTAGATTGGCGCTGATGCAGGCACTGATCTCCTCCGCGCCCTCGCCCGTTGCGAAGGCTTGTGGAAAGAAAGGGCGAAGGAGTGGTGCAAGACGGCGGGAGAGACGGCGGATCACACCCGCTTCTCGCAGCACCTCCATCAGTCCGCACCACAGGCACATCATGCCGCAGAGTGACAAAAGAACCTGAACCGCATTCGCCGCACCGTCGGGGATGGCGTTCGCCACAGCACCGAGATTGCCCGAGCATGCGCCAAAGACCAGTGCAAGAATACAAAAAATGCCAAAAATTTTGCCTAACATCCCCAAACCTCCGCTTTTTTTGTTGGTTTTTGTCGAAAAGTTTTTTGAAAAGAGTAAAAAATTTCCATTTTTGCCTATTGACATACAAAAAAAGATAGTATATAATATTATTCGATCGTAAATGACTGCATATTTTATCTTGAAAATGCGAAAAGAACAGAAAAAAGGAGAAAAAGCTATGAAATCAACCGGAATGGTCAGAAAGGTAGACGAGCTGGGCAGAATCGTACTTCCTGCCGAGATCCGTCAGAATATGGATATCAACGTGCGCGACGCGCTCGAGATCTTTACCGACGAGGGGCGGATCATCCTGCAAAAGTATCAGCCCTCTTGTATCTTCTGCAGCAATGCCGACGGCATCGTTTTCTTCAATAATAAACGTGTCTGCTCGGTGTGCTTAGAGCAGATCAAAACCCAACTCTGATCCAAGATATGCACGAACAAAACCCAATATGACCCGAGGGGCGTTGCGCGAAGATCGCGCAACGCCCCCCGTTTCGAGGAAGAAAGGGTTTAGTGGCAGCAGCAGGACAAGAGAACGATCGCAATGATGATCAGCCAGAGATAGTTGTTGTCAAACAGATTGCACAGACAGTTGTTCATAGTGGTTCCTCCTTGCAGAAATAAGGATGCAAGACGCCGTCTTGCGTCCTTCTGTTATCATTATATGGCGGCGCATGGAAAAGGTGCACGCCTTTTGTCGTTTTTTGCGGCGCACGAAAGAAGTGTTCGTTTCGCGGATCGCCAAGAAAAAATCAAAAAACGATAGACAAAATCAAAAAAAATATAGACAAAATTCAAATGCCTGTGTTATAATGAAAGCGTCTACAATACTTGATAGATGTAAGGAGGCAAAGGTATGTTTCATTTTCCGATCGGTGTCGTGGTAGAATCCTTTCGCAAGGAGATCCACGAGGCAATCAAGGAGGCAAGCGCTTTGGGGCTTGACGGTATCCAGATGTATGCAACGCGCGGCGAGTTTGCGCCCGAGGCGTTCACCCCCGAGCGCCGTCGGGAGCTGTTGCGCTTTGCCAAGGATAACGGCGTGCGCTTTTCCGCGATCTGCGGGGACTTCGGTCACGGCTTCATGAGCGCAGAATCCAACAAGATCTACGTCGAGCGCTCCAAAAGAGTGGTGGATCTGGCGCTGGAGATGGAAACCGATATCGTTACCACACACATCGGTGTCGTGCCCGAGGACAAAAACCACGAGCGCTATCAGATCATGCAGGAGGCTTGCGCCTCTCTTGCCGAGTATGCGGACAGCATGAACGCGCATTTCGCGGTGGAAACGGGGCCTGAGACCTCGGCGGTGCTGGGGGATTTTCTGGATTCGCTCGGCTCCTGCGGCGTGGGCGTTAATCTGGATCCCGCCAACCTCGTGATGGTAACGGGCGACGATCCCGTCAAGGCAGTGCACCGACTGAAAAAGTACATCGTACATACCCATGCGAAGGACGGCGTTATGCTGCGGCGTACCAATCCCGAATATATCTACAGCGTCATTCCCATGCCCGAGGATATGGAGCGGATCGACGCGTTCCGTGAGGTGGCGCTGGGCGAGGGAAGCGTGGATTTTGCCGCATATCTGAAGGCGTTGGAGGAGATTGGCTATCGCGGCTTTTTGACCATCGAGCGTGAGGCGGGCGAGACCCCCGCGAAGGATATTTCGATCGCGGCGGATTATCTGAGAAAGATCATGAAGGAGAATTGAGCATGAAAAAGGTTGTTGCAATCATTGGATGCGGACGCATCGCGAACGGTGCGCACCTGAAGCCGCTGTCTGCGATGGAGGACGTAAAAATCAAATACGTGTGCGATCTGATTGCGGAAAAGGCAGAGAAGGCGAAGGCAGAGTACGGCGCAGAGTATGCCATCACCGACTACAAGGTCGCACTTGCAGACCCCGAGGTTCTGGCAGTGTTCGTGCTGACTCCCAACTACGCGCACTACACGGTTACCATGGACGCACTTCGCGCGGGCAAGCACGTCTTCTGCGAGAAGCCCATCACCGTCAATTACGCGCTCTCCAAGGAGATGGCGGACGAGGCGGAAAAGCAGGGAAAGATCCTCAACATCGGCGTGTGCAACCGCTTTCACGAGTCGGTCTGCCGTATCGCACGGATGAATGCAGAGGGGAAGCTGGGCAATCTCTATCACGTATACTGCTCCTTCCGTTGCCATCGTTCCATTCCGGGGCTTGGTGGCGCGTTTACCAATAAGAAGGAATCGGGCGGCGGCGTTCTGATCGACTGGGGCGTGCATTTCCTTGACCTGATCCTGTATATCCTGGGCGGCGCACAGATCAAAAGCGTTTCGGCGAATACCTATAGCGAGATGGCTAAGGACATCAAGTCGTATAAATACAAGGGGATGTGGGCAGAGGATACCATGCAACCCGACGGCATCAACGACGTAGAGGATTTTGTAACGGGCTTTGTCAGAACCGATAAGGCATCCATCTCCTTCAACGGTGCGTGGGCGCAGAACATTGGCGCGCGTGATATGTTCATTGATTTCCTCGGCGACAAGGGTGGTGTGAGACTGGATTATTGCGGTCACTTTACCTTCTTTGACAACGACCTGTCATCCGACCGTCCCGACTACGAAATTCCCGATATGTACGCACTCGAGGATGCGGATTTCCTGAACGCATGCCTGGAGGGCAGACGGAACAAGAGCCATATCAGTAACATCCTTGAAAGCGCAAAGCTTCTGGACGCAATTTATCAGTCTGCCGCAGAAAAGCGGGAGCTGACCTTCTGAAAATACGTAAAGAACGGGCGAAGCGCGGTTGCGCTTCGCCCGTTTTGCGGGAAGGGTACGTGTGTCCTACACCGTGCGCACAGGAGGTTGCGTCGGTCACGGGCCCTTCGTGTGGCAGACATCGCTTGCGGTCGATGTGTGCCGAATCTTTGGCTGTTAGTCACCGCTTTTTTTGAGTTAGCAGCGGCTAACTGATGCTATTATAGCATGCAAAATATGCTTTGTCAAGAGTTTTTTTGAAAAAGATGCGATAAAATTTCTAAAAGCACATGTTTTTACTTAAAAATGCATGGACTTTTTTCGGAGCAAGTGTTATAATGGGCCTATCCAAGCGCATTTGAATACATAGAAAAGGAGATACATCATGTCAAGATTGATTGGTTCTTATCCCGTAATCGGAATCCGCCCGACCATCGACGGCAGACGCGGTGTTCTGAAGGTTCGTGAGTCGCTCGAGGAGCAGACCATGAACATGGCGAAAAGCGCCGCAAAGCTCTTCACCGAAAATTTGCGTTATTCCGACGGCACTCCCGTCAAGGTTGTTATCGCCGACACCACCATCGGACGCGTCGGAGAGGCAGCGGCATGCGCCGACAAATTCCGCCGCGAGGGAGTGGATATCACCCTGACCGTGACCCCCTGCTGGTGCTACGGCGCGGAGACCATGGACATGGATCCCTCTACCATCAAGGCAGTTTGGGGCTTTAACGGCACCGAGCGTCCGGGAGCGGTGTATCTGGCATCTGTTCTGGCAACGCACGCGCAAAAGGGACTTCCCGCGTTCGGAATTTACGGACACGACGTGCAGGATTGCGACGATACCGAGATCCCCTGTGACGTGCGCGAAAAGCTCTTGCGCTTTGGACGTGCTGCCGTTGCGGTGGCTACGATGCGTGGCAAATCCTATCTGCAGATCGGCTCGATCTGCATGGGTATCGGCGGCTCGATCATCGATACCGACTTTATCGAGGATTATTTTGGTATGCGCGTGGAATCGGTCGACGAGGTGGAGATCATCCGCCGCATGACCGAGGGCGTTTACAACAAGGAAGAATACGAAAAGGCGCTCGCGTGGACGAAAAAGAACTGTATCGAGGGATTTGATAAGAACCCCGAGGCATTGCAGCGCACGCGTGAAGAAAAGGACGCGGATTGGGAGTTCGTGGTCAAGATGATGGTCATCATCAAGGATCTGATGAACGGCAACCAAGACCTTCCCGCAGGATTTGAGGAAGAGATGGTGGGGCACAACGCCATCGCCGCAGGCTTTCAGGGACAGCGCCAGTGGACGGACTTCTATCCCAACTGCGATTTCCCCGAATCTCTGCTCAACACCTCCTTCGACTGGAACGGCGCGCGTGAGCCTTATATCCTCGCAACCGAGAACGACGTGCTCAACGGCATGGGAATGCTGTTTATGAAGCTGCTCACCAACCGCGCGCAGATGTTTGCCGACGTCCGTACCTATTGGAGCGGCGACGCGGTCAAGCGCGTAACGGGCTATGATATTGAGGGAAAAGCGAAGGACGCGGACGGATTTATCCACCTGATCAACTCGGGCGCGTGCTGCTTGGACGCCAACGGTGCCGCGAAGGACGCGGACGGGAACGGCGTGATGAAGCCCTGGTACGAGGTAACCGAGGAGGATCAGAAGGCAATCCTTGCAAATTCCACCTGGAACTATGCGGATCTCGGCTACTTCCGCGGTGGCGGATACTCCTCCCGCTTCGTAACGACTGCGCAGATGCCCATGACCATGATCCGTCTCAATCTTGTCAAGGGACTGGGCCCCGTGGTGCAGATCGCGGAGGGCTGGTCGGTAAGCCTGCCCGACGAGGTGACCGACGCGCTTTGGAAGAGAACCGACTACACCTGGCCCTGCACGTGGTTCGCACCGCGCTGTGACGGAAAAGAGGGAAGCCCCTTCAAGAGCGCATACGACGTGATGAACAACTGGGGCGCAAACCACGGCGCGATCTCCTACGGACACGTCGGTGCCGACGTGATCACGCTCTGCTCCATGCTCCGTATCCCCGTTTCTATGCATAACGTCGAGGAGGAAAAGATCTTCCGCCCCGCAGCTTGGAACGCGTTCGGTATGGACAAGGAGGGCGCCGACTACCGCGCTTGCGCGGCATACGGCCCGCTGTTCAAAAAATAAAAGACCGATCTTTTTGGCTGTCGCATTCAGTGCTGTATCTGAATGCGGCAGCCCTTCTTGTCTTTTCGAAAGCATTTGACTTTTTTTCGAAACTTTGTTATAATAAAAATAATTTCCTGTTTTTTTTGCAAAAAATGATAGGTTTTTGAAAAAAATCCTACTTTTAGCAATAGAGAGTGTAGGCTCTCGCGAAAGGAGAAAGACATGGCGAGCAATAACGTCAACCAAGAAAACACAAAATGCCTGTCCGATGAGGAAATTATCGAGCTGTATTGGAAGCGAAACGAGCATGCGATCGCGCAGACCGACCGCAAGTACGGGAAATACCTGTTTACCATCGCTTACAATATTGTGCACGACCGTCAGGATTCCGAGGAATGCCTTAACGACACCTATCTCGGTACATGGAACAAGATCCCACCCGAGCGTCCGTCGGTATTCAACGTGTTCCTCGCGCGGATCATGCGGAACATCGCGATCAACCGCTATCGGAGAAACACGGCGGAAAAGCGGATCCCCACGGGAATGGTGATCCCGATCGAGGAGCTGGAGGATACGCTGACTACCGATCCGCTCACTCCCGACGAGGCGGCGGTTTGCGCACTGACTTCGGTGCTCAACCGTTTCATCGGTGGGCTGGACGAGCGTGAGGAATTCATTTTTGTGTGCCGTTATTATTACAGCGATTCGGTCAAGCACATCGCGAAGCTGCTGCAGATCAGCGAGCCGACGGTCTTCCGATGCCTTGCGAAAATGCGAACGGATCTGCGGGAAATGCTGAATAAGGAGGGGATCGGGCAATGAAAAAGCAACAGGATCGAATGATTGATGCCTTTTCGGGCATTGACGACGAGATCATCGAGCGAAACAGTAAAAAGCGCTTCGCTCTCTGGACAGCCCTTATGGCGCGACAAAAGAAGCGCCGCGCGTGGATCATCAGTGCTTCGTCCGTGGCGGCAAGTCTGCTCGTGTTGGTGTTGAGCCTTGTGCTGATTCTGCAATCGGGCTTGATCCCGGGGAAGGATCCGAGCGTGACCACCGATCCCATCCCGGGA
>JAFTKI010000022.1 GCA_017453335.1 Clostridia bacterium | reverse complement strand
TAGGCGTTTCCATCACGGGTAACTCCACCAACCCCACCAGATTCCAGCACCCCGTTGCAGGTACCTACAAGAAGTGGTGTACTGAGAACGGCGTGAAGTACTTCTCCGTAGCATCGGGCGGCGGAACGGGACGTACTCTGCACCCCGATAACATGGCTGCAGGTCCTGCTTCCTACGGTATGACCGATACTCTGGGAAGAATGCACGGCGACGCTCAGTTCGCAGGTTCTTCTTCGGTTCCCGCTCACGTAGAGATGATGGGTCTCATCGGCGCAGGTAACAACCCCATGGTGGGAATGACGGTAGCTGTAGCAGTTGCTATCGAAGAGGCAAGCAAATAATCCTTGATTCAAAAGGGTTTCGTGGTGGGAGATTCGTGAATCGCCCCTACAAAAAACAATAAAAAGTTGGACACATCATTTTCGCATTTTGCGTGCTGATGTGTCCAATATTTTTCGTTTTTTACCGCCGCATTTTTCGTTGTTTGATAAAATCACATCCTGTCTTGACAATCATGTTTCAACGTGGTATAATGACGACACAAAAATGTAATCATCAAGGGGGGCTACGATGAAACCATTTGATACATCGACAAAATTCGAAAGCAACACACACTATTTTTACAATGAAGATAAGCTGTGCTTCGCACTTTCCGACACAACGCACCTGGAGGAAAAAATATACCGTGCAATCTATATGTCAAAGAAAACTTGGTTGGACACGGCGATATACCTCAAGGACTTGTCAAACGTCACCCTTGATTTCGGCGGTGCGACCCTCTTGCTTGGGGACGATACCATTCAGCCCTTTGTGCTTGACGGTTGCCATAATGTCACCATAAAAAACGTGATCATAGAATACGAGCGCTCCCTGATGAACGAGATGGACGTTGTACAGATCACAGACGGCGAGATTCGATGCTTACAAACCGAAAAGCAAAAGCGCCACTTCCCGTTGCGGGTGGAAAACGGTTGTCTGATCCCCATTGCAGGCGACAAGAAATATCCCGATGCTTTTAAGGTTCCCATGTTTTTCAACCTGTACGACAAGGACACTCAAGAATGTAAAAAGACATACCTTGTAAGAATCGGCACGGAGCTTCCCTATCTTTCGAAAGAACAGTACCCGTTTCATTATCTTGACCTGATCGCCGAGCAAAAAGACGAATACATCATACTGCGCGGCGCGATCTCCCCACAAGCGTTTCACAACGTTACAGGTGTCATATCTCACTCCAGGCGCGATGTAAGCTCCTGCTTTATCATTCGCTCCCGAAACACGGTTCTCGAAAACGTTCGTATCCTCAACGGTGCGGGCATGGGAATTCTCGGTATGTATTCGGAAAACATCACGCTTGACGGTGTTCGATATTGCTTTGACGAGCGTTCGCACGGTATTGCCACCAATGCCGCCGATGCGGTCCACCTGATCTCCTGCTTTGGAAGGGTGGAGATCGTGAACAGTGTGTTTGAGGGGATGAAAGACGACGCACTTAACATTCACTGCAACTATTACACCGTTCAATCGGTCGAGGGAAACGTGATCCACGCAAAGTTAAACACGGATATCCAAGCAAGTCCCGGGGTCAACGCGCATTACAAGATGTTCGACAAGGGTGATAAGCTGTCTATCTGTCGGGGAAACACAGCCTTTTTGAAACAGAATCTGACCGTCGAGCAAGTGGAGATAACAGGAGACTTCACGGCAGATATTTATTTTAACGGCGATCCCCACAATATCTGCGAGGGCGACACAATCGAAAATCTTTCCATTCAAGCAGACCTTCACATCAAAAACTGTCGGTTCGGCAAGGCAGCAACCCATCTGAGATTGCAGACCGGAGGAAAAGTACTGATCGAGGATTGCGAATGTTCACTCAAGATTGCTTTGACAGGAGATAAAAATTATTGGTACGAAGGCAGTCCCATCAACGACTTGACAATCAGAAACTGTCGTTTTGTTGGAAAAAAGGGCTGTATTGTCGCGTGTCCCTCTTTTGATGCCTGCCCCGAGGCTCCGTATTACCACTCGGGAATCAAAATCTCCCAAAACACCTTCGATGTAACGACCGCTCTTGATCTTTCGCATTGCAAAGATGTTTTGTTTGAGGGAAACATTCAATCCGCAGGCCTTCCGTTTGAAAATAGATTTCAAAACTGTACGGATATCATCGAAAAATAAAAAATCGGACACATCATTTTGGAGAAATCCATTGTGATGTGTCCTTTTTTGCATATCTTTTTGCTCTTTGACCTTGACAAACAGAATTAGAATACTTATAATAAAACAAGGTATTTATCTTTACAGAAATATCATACAAAGGAGATTGTACCAAGCAACCAAAAGTTCTGTTTTTATCACCCATATCGCCCGCTGACCTGGCAGGCAATGATCGATTGCGGTCTTGGAAAGGACGAAGCGGGTGTCAAATTCAATCAAAGTCTCCTCCTGAAGGATGAATACAAATTCAACAATTTGGCGGCAAGGGGAACCGAGCTTTATCATTACCTGAAGGAGCACCGCGCTCCCTTTTACATAGACCGCTTGCAGGGCGGCTGTTATATTGAGGAATATCACATGACGCTGGTCGAGGAGTATCGCCCGATGCCGTGGATATGCTCAACGCAGGCACAGAAAAAATGCTGCTATCAACTCATACAAATATCCGGTAGACCTTACAGGGGACTCCGAATTTGCCGCCAGCCACAAAAACTGCGTAAAGATTGCAGATCTTGAACAGCTTCTGCGCGACACACTTCCCTGCTCTGTAGAGGGACTGCATTGGTTTGTCAACGAGTGTAAAAGCGGCGGCTATTACCTCACCGTATTCAATAACATCGGTATCGAACGCACGGTGGAAAAAGGCGAGGTCAGACTCCCCGAGGCTACCCGATCTTCAAAGGTCGTATTTAAAAACGGCGCTCGCCCCGAGCTGTTGGAAAGCGACGGTACGTTGGTTCCCTGCGGAGATGATTATACCTTAACACTTCCCGCGGGTGGCTATGCTTTTATCCACTTTGAATAATCTCATCATTCATGATACAATATCTGCAAAACACCTTGATCAAACAGTGGAGGGATTCGTATGAACGAAAAAAGATTCGTGTTTCTGATGCATCTTGGCGGAAATATGTGGCAAAAGCCCGGCAACGCGAAGCTGTACAAAAAGGAAAGCATCGATTGGATCTACCGTGACTATCTGGTTACCGACGATGCCACTTGGAAGACTGTAACCGATTTTTTACCAGGCTGTAAGATCACCTCCTTGCTGATCGACATGGGAGAGGCGGTTGAATTAAGATCTCATCCCGAGCTTGCGGTAAGAGGAAGCTGGTCGCGGGAAAAATTCAAGGACGAGTTAAAACGTCTGCGCTCGATCGGTCTTGAGCCGTTGCCCAAATTCAACTTTTCAGCCTGTCACAACGGTTGGATGAAAGACATGATGTATAAGATCGGAACAAAAGAATACTATGATTTTTGTAATGATATCATCAACGAGGCGTGCGAGCTTTTTGACGGTCCCGAGCTTTTTCATATTGGTATGGATGAGGAGGATTGGAGCTCACAGCGTATCAACGGGCGTTCGATCATCATCACCAAAAGCCCCGAACAATTTGCAGAGGATACACAAAAACTGTTTGATGCCTGCAGAAAAAACGGAGCAAGACCGTGGATGTGGGCAGGAACGGCGGTTTTTGATTATTACGGCAGTGAAGCAAAGTTTGCCCAAGCCGTCCCCAAAGACGTTGTCCTCTCCAATTATCACTACGGATCCATCCACGTAGGCGAAGATGATATGTATGCTTCTCCATCTGTCAGACAATACAAAAGGCTTGAGGAACTGGGGTATGATCAAATTCCCTGTGCGTCCACTTGGTCGGAGCCTACCTGCAACCTGCGCACTATGAATTTCGCAAAGAAATACATGAACGACAGCAAATTGCTCGGCTTTATGAGCGCACCGTGGCATCTGACCATTCCCGAAATGCTTTACGGTCTTTTGCACGACGCAACCTGCCAAAAGCTTGCCATTGAAACATATTACGGCAAAAGGAGTTAAACAATGATCGTTAAGGAATATATCAAGCGATTTGAAACGCTCGGATTTGGAATGTTCGTGCATTTTGGGCTTTACAGCGAAAACGGCAAGGGCGAGTGGGCGCTTCGCTCCACCAACATCTCGCCCTCGGACTACGAAAAGCTGTTTGACGTTTTTAATCCTGTGCCCGAATGGGCTGACGAGCTTGCTGCGACAGCGCGCGCCGCAGGATGTAAATATATTACACTTACCACGCGTCACCACGACGGCTTTTCGCTTTACGACACCTGTGGGCTTAACGCCTATGATGCGCCGCACAGTGCGGCAGGCCGCGATTTGGTTCGAGAATTTGTCGACGCCTGTCACAATCACGGGATCATTCCGTTCTTCTATCACACGCTCCTGGATTGGCATGAACCGACCTATTATACCGATTTTCCCGCATATCTCAAATACCTGCGCCGCAGTGTTGAGATTCTTTGCACCCGTTACGGAAAGATTGGCGGTCTTTGGTTTGACGGAATGTGGGACCGCCCGAACGATGATTGGGAGGAAGACGCGCTTTATGGTATGATCCGCACCTATCAGCCGGAGGCAATGATCATTAACAATACAGGACTTCATGCCCGCGGTGCCCTCGGTCACATTGAACTGGACTCCGTAACCTTTGAGCGTGGCAGACCGGGAGAGATCAATCTGGAGGACTCACCAAAGTACATCGCAAGCGAGATGTGTCAGATATTCGCCGACCATTGGGGATATGCAAAACGCGACTTCCATTTCAAATCACTCGCGGAGATCATTGGTGACTATTGCATCTGTCGACGCTTTGGCGCAAACTTTTTGCTCAACGTGGGACCCATGGGCAACGGTCTGTTGCGCCCCTTGGATAAAGCAATGCTTCTGACACTGGGCGAATGGGCGGAGATCCACAGAGACGCGCTGTATTTGCCCCGTCCCACCAAAATTGCGATTGAGGGCAAGGATAAGGATTTCCTTCTTCGCGGCGAGGGTTGCTACTACTTATTTGTACACGATATTCCGATGGGTGGCAATATCAACGTGGCAGAACGCTTTGAAAGAGCGGATTACACAGATAGATTTGCGCTTCCCGAAAAGATCCGATCGATCAAATGGCTTGATTCCGGCAAGGATCTGGACTTTGTACAAAACGGCGAGCGCGTAACGGTTTGTTACGATTCCCAAAAATACGGCGAAAATCTTGTTATCAAAATCGCCAAAATCGAAATCTGATATTTCATCAAAACCAAAAAAATCGGACACATCATTCAGGAGTTATCCTGAATGATGTGTCTAATTTTTATGTTGAATTTCGCAAGTGTTGGAATCATTAAGAATAAAGCCCCCTCGTCAAAGTTCTTACACACAAGAGCATCAAAATACGCCCGCCCCCGAGATCGGTACCGCTCTCGGGGGCGAGCGTTTATGCTATTCTTTTGACGATGTATGTCACGAAAAGCGCTGTTCGGATTAGCCCATTGCTGCTTCCACAGCGCTCGAGGTGCCTGCAATCACGAATTTGCCCTCTACCTCAACAGACATTCCGAGAAGGCCAAGACCACCGTCTGCGGTTTCTGCAATATGCTCTGCCGCGTCGGAATCTGCACATTCCATGATCACAACCATGCTGGGAATCAAGCCGTCTGCTTTTGCCGCATACAGCATGCTTACCACTGCCGATTCATCAGCATTCAAGCCCATTTTATCGGCGTACTCGGCAATTTCATCTTCTTCTACAACTTCAACCTTGTAGCCTGCCTCCTCAAGCTTATCCGCATAGCTGTCGATCGAGCCGCAAGCGGTAAAGCAAGCAAGCAGCAGAACCACTACCAACGCCAAACTCAAAATCTTTTTCATGTTTTTTCTCCTTTTGATATTAGTATTACGACAGACTCCGTCATACAGGGGAAAACCCTTTCAGCGGTTGTCGTTACTATATATTTTATCACAAAACCTTCACTTTGTCAACAAAAAATCCACCTGTTTTTTGATCTTAGATTGGAAATTTTGATACTGCAAGGGGAACACTTCCTGCCGGTTTGCCCTCTTTGAAAAATGATGAAACGTACGTTTGTGTGATAAAAAAGTTGCCCGTGCGATCCAAACAGATCACACGGGCGTTTTGTTTTATGCTTCTTCGTAGTATCCGCCGGGAGGAGGCGCTTGATCGCCTGTGATATCGGGCTCTATATAGATCTCGTCCACGATCTCCTCTTCAAGCACTTCTTCCTCTGCAACCTCCTCGGTTGTCTTTCTCTCGTTCACGGGTGCATCCTCAACGGGAATCTCATACGCTTCGTTCCCATCGTCCTCAACGTAGTCAAATACCTCTCCCGTTTCGGGATCATAGCTCCAACCGTTGTTTGCATTCTCAGATTGCTCGTAATCGGACTGATCAGATTCGTCCTCCTCATCCTCGTAGAACCACTCCCCGGGAGCCTCTTTCCGGCTGTTCTGACTGTCTCTGTAATCATACGGTTCATCAAAGACCATCATTGCCGCAGCCGCATCGGCAGCCGTGTTGGTCGGCTTCTTTCGAGCGTTTGCGTTTTGCTCGTTCTGTCTTGTCCCGTTATCGGCATCCGTTACGGTCTTTTTGATGCGTTTCTCATTCGCGTCATCCTCCTCGGAGGGAGTCTGCCCGTCACGGTGGAACAGATTAGAGGTCTTGAGCAAATAGATTAGATAAATCTGCGCAACGATCACCAATCCGCACAGGATCAGGAACCATACCATAGCGCCTGTCGGTGCAAAGTGAGCTGCAAGCATTGTGGGCAGGAAGGCAACACCATTCACAGAGTTCCCCTCTGCCGTCTTTTTGCGGCGAGTCAGCAGGATCGCAATTGCGATCACTTGCATCACCAGAATTGCAGACATTGCAATCAGGAAGAAGGTCATATCAACGGTGGCATCTCCCAAAATGATGAAGTCCTCAACGCGATCGGCATAGAACACCAGCTCGTTGCCCTCGCGCTTGGTTTCCAGAAGCGTGATCTCTCCCGTTTTTTCGTCAAAATACGCCACCTGCAAGCCTGTCTTATCGAGCATATTCGAAGGAATCAGCAAACGAAGCTCGTATCCGTCGGGATCAAACTCGGTAAATGCTACGTTTCCTTGCGTGTAGAACAGCTCCACAGAATAGGATGCCAGAACCTCCAGAGTTTCCAGCAATGTCTGTGCCTCCTGCGCGGTCATAAAGCTGCCGTTTACCACAACCTTTTGATTTTCGATCGACGAATATACCGAATCAAGAAGATTCTCGATATCATCCACGCGGAACTGACGGAAGGTCAAGCCCTGCGGCAGACTGCTGTTGAGCGAAATCAGATGCAACACATCGTGAATCATGTGCGTAACGCGGATCTCTGACATCTGCAACACCGCAATGTCATAAGTCAGCTGTGCGCTCTCGCTTGTAGCGGCAGCTTTGATGGCAGCCACGGAATAGGTGTAGATATTCTTCAAGTTTTCCACGCCCGTATCGTTGAAGCATCCGCTGTTAACAAGCGCAGTGTAATACGCGGTCAGATTTTTGATCAGAAGATCCTTGTTTCTGGCAAAGGCAATCTTTGTGGGAGATACCTGCTCCAGAATCGCATTCATCCGACTTTCAAAGTCGGGAGATGCTCCCAAAGCACCCAGCGCATCCAGCTCAGCCTTCACATGATCGATCAGCTCTCTGAGCACGTCGCCATCGGCAGTTTTACGAATCTCATCAAGCTCCTGCTTCTTTGCCTCAATCGTGCTGTCGCTGGTGGTGTTTACCATGATAACCTGCGAAATACCGTGAGGATGCTGATCTGCTACCGCTCTCTTACGAACGAAAATGTAATAAGGCGTTCCGGGCTTCAGATTTTCAAACATCATCGTGCCGGCTTCCGGTACAGTGTCGCCCACCAGATACCAGCGAATCACTTCGTTTTCTCGATCGGTCAAGGAGCAAGCGAACTCGTAAAGCGCACCGTCCTCGGGTCTTGTCAGTTGAATGATGATTTTCGTATCATCATGCGGATAAATATATTGGATCTCTCCCTTTCCGCCCGCATCCAGCACGGGAGCGGAAGGTCTGGGTTCGATGGGAAGATGGATCACGTTGCTGTCGGCAGTGGAAACGCCGTTTCCGCACACCACGATCGAGATCATGGTGCTGTCAAATGCGGATTCACCCAAGGTGACCGCCTTGCACTGCTCTTTCTCACCGTTCTTGGTGATATAAACCGTTCCGTCAAGAACCTCAACCAGCAAGGACTCGGTTCCGTAAAGCACTCTGTACTTTCCGTTGGGAAGCTTGCCCGTATCGGTTACCAACGTTTCGGTCAGATAATCGATCTTGAACTGCGGGATCGAAGCCAAGGGGGCAACCACGCCCGTCAATTCGGTATTGTGAGCGCCCAGATTGAAGGTGTAGGTGTAAACGTAGGAGTGTGCGATCGGCTGCGGCTCTGTGTCCTCGGCGCCCTTCCAAAGGATCAGCTTGAGAGGACGATAGGTGTTCAGCTCCGTAGTCAGAATCGAAACCTCAACGGTAATGGTGTCACCGTACTTGAATATCAAAGCACCGCCCGTGTACTCGGTTCCGTTCACACGAACAATTGCATTTTCAAACAGAGTTTGAGTGGAGTCGGTGATCGAAAACTCGTAGGAGCAACGATCCCACTGTGCATACAGCACGCTGTCCCCGTCAATGTTCCAGATCGGAATGAGGGGAGTACCGTCTGCATCGATCAGCATCTCCAAGCCTTCGGCATCCAGCGAAAAGCCTTTGAAATCGTGTCCTGTGCGAGTTGGGAATACAAACCCCTGCGGCAAAGCAAAGGCTTCATCGTAAACTGCGGACATGGGCGGCAAAACAGCCTCTCCGTCCGCACCGTTTCCGTCAAAGGTGATCTCGTAGGTGTTAGCCGCCCAGCGAGCCGCCAAAGTAATATCGTTGGTATAGGTTTTTGCGGGAATGGTCGTATATCCGTCCACCGCCTCGATCGTCTGATCGATAAAGCTGCCCGAATTCAAGGTCCATCCAAGGAAGGTATATCCGGGACGTACGGGATTGGGGATCACAAGATCGGTGTTATAGATATACTTGTTATACGTTTCTGCGGGGAAATTTGGGTCAGCAAAGCTATCAAGATCGAAGCTGACACCGAACTCCTTGGGAGTCCACAGTGCGGTCAGACGGATCACGCGTCTGCCCTCATACTCGGCACAAGGCTCCGAATAAAAGGCGGACGGCTCTCCCGTGGAATATGCAGAAAGCATATTGGGAACACGGGTGATCTGCGGGAAGGTGTAGCTCATGAAATCGGAAACATTCACCCATGCGCCGTTCTGGTATACCTCGACCTTCCAGCCTGCAAAGGTATATCCCTTCAGGATCGGCTCAAGCAAAACGGTGGGCTTATTGTAGGTGTGCTTGGTGGGAAGAGCCGCACTGCCCTCGGGCAATGTCAGGCTTTCGTTGCCAACCGAGCATCCGTATTTCAGATCGTATTCGTAAGCAGTGTAATAGCGATACACGATGTTGTTGTCGTTGTTCGCCATAACGGTGATGGTGCCCTTATCGATTGCAAGGGTTGCCGTTTCGTCAAAATAGAAGCCGTTATAAGTGAAGTTGACACCGTTGGTGGTAACGGCAGCATCGTTGCCCTGCACTCGGGTTCCCGCGGGGAACAGCCCGATCAGATACGGCTCGGAGCGCAGATAACCGCCAAACGGCTCGTTGGGATTGCCCGAGTAGATCACGTCCACAGCCTTAACCTCGTAGGTGTACGGAGTCCATACGGGGTAGAGGTAGAAGGTTTTTTGTGCGGGATCGCTCGGAAGCTTGGTTGCGGGCAGCTCCACCTTGCCCGAATTCGACGGCACCAGCGCGTCGGTATAATTGCTCGGATCAAAGTTGGGGATATTGTCGGGATGTGCCGGCAGGATCAGCCATTTCACGAAATCGTAACCAACCAACGTGGGATTTACGATCTCGGTCTGAACCTTATAGGTATGTGTTTGGGGCGCTGTTCCGATATCGGCAGTTCCCTCGGGGGTGGTTCTGATATAGTTGATGTTGTAAACCTTCGGTTTGGTTGTGACAACGATGGATTTATCCTCGGTCAGTGCAACACCGAAATCGTAAACCAGATCATCCGGCTTGAAGATCGGAACATACTGATTGTCGAACGACTCATCAATATCATAACCGTCGTGAAGCTTCAGCTCCAGACGGACATTCGCGGTTCCTGCGGGGATCTCCTTTGCCACACCGCTTTGCAGCGCCTCACCCTCGGCATCCCCCGTCTTATAGAACAATCTGACTTCCTTACAGTTCTCGTCATAAAAAACGGTGATGGTGTTGGTTTGGCTCTCTGCCGCCTGTGTCAGAAGCGTGAACGACAAAACCGTTGCCAGAAGGAGCAGCACAGCCAGCCCAAATTTGATATGTACTTTTTTGAACATTGTGTTGACCTCCTTATCGTACTACGATCACGTCGCCGTGTGCTTCGGTGATCGCATGGATCGCATCCACGGTAAACTGATTTGCTTCTACGGTGAAGGCTTTTCCAAGCTTGCCCGATGTGTAGACCTTTAAAACACTCACGCCCGCCAAAACAAGATTGCGTTCCTTGAGCGTATCCAGCGAAATAACCTCTCCTGCACGGAACACGGATTCCACCGAGCAAAGATCGATTACGGCAACCGAAGGATTGAAGCTCTCGCGGATCGGGGGCTTGTACTCTGCGGCAGGCTGTTCGTAAGCCTGTCCGTCATACGGTTCTTCGTAACCCTCTTGGACATAGTTGTCTTCGGCATAGCCCTCTTCTACGTAACCTTCCTCAGCATATCCCTCTTCGGTGTAGCCTTCTTCGACATAGCCTTCCTCGGCATACTCCTCTTCGGCATAGCCTTCTTCGGTGTAGTTTTCTTCGACGTAGCCTTCTTCAACATAGTCGTCTTCTACGTAGTCGTCTTCAACCGTCTCGAACACGGGTTCTTCAATCAAGGCATCCTCGAAAGGAGCTTCCTCATAAGGAATCTCTTCATATTCATTGGAGAAGATCGTTTCGCCATCATCTTCATCTTCGAATTCATCGTATTGCTCGATCACAGTGATATTCTCCTGTCCGTCATCGACCTTTCCGTCATTCGTTTCTACAGGAGCATACTCTTCGCCATCTCCGTAAGATGCGTCATCTGCAAATACGACCTCATGGGAGACGAGCTCATTTTCCCCGTTCAAGGCATCCGACTCCGAGATCTCGTTATCGGCAAGCGTTGTGTCTGCATCTTCGGTTTCTTCGAGCTGTACGGGTTCTTCTTTCTTTACAACAACTTCCTCGGCTTGTGTGCTATCAACCGCTGTCGATTCAACAACAGTCTCCGCATCCGCAACGGTCTCTGTAGTCACAACCTGCTCTGCCTCAACCGTAATCGGCTCGAAAACGGTGACCTCCGGCCCGTTTTCGGGCTTGTCCGAATAATAGCGCTCGGTGTAGCGCATTTCGGTTACCTTCACGGTTTCGCGCACCACCTCGGCAGGAGCCGCCTCGGGCGCTGTTTGAACAACCGTCTCGGGTTCGGTCACAGGCTCGGGGGCGGGTTCGACCACCACCTCGGGTTCAACTACCACCTCGGGTTCTTTTTCCACCATGCGTTCATTGTCAAACTCCCAAGAGAAGTTTGCATTCGCGGGGATCACGGTCTCGTCCTCGGTGGGAACAGTCGGCACGTGCTCGGGATCCAACTCGAAGGAGCTTGCGGGCTTCTCCTGTCGGATATATTCCTTGATCAGCTTGCGTTCCACCAGGTTTTCGGTGGTGTCAAAAGGATACTGCGCCTCATAGTCCACCTTTTCGATATCAATGGGGGTAAGGCCCTTTTCCTCGCATACGCGCTGTACCAGCTCCATTGCCCACTTGAACTTTCTGGGGGTACGCAGCTTGTACTGGAAGGGCGTATCTGCATATTTCTTTTTGTCGCCCACATTCTTGCCGCGGTAAACCGTTCCCTCCAGAGTTTCGGGATCAAGTGCCAGATAAAGCTCCAGAATTCTCGTTTTCACGTTGATCTTCGCAATCGGCGTTCTGCCGTTGTGGAAGCTGTCTGCCGTCCAACTGATGCGGTTTTTCGTTCCCTTATACGAGAGCAACGCGTTTTTGAGTTCGCTGTAATATTGTTTGATATTCGGGCGCGCCTGGATCAGCTTTGCTTCAAAGCTCTTGCGATAGTGCGCCACGATGTAACATCCCGTCTGCTCATCAAAGCCGATGATGCGTTCATTTCCGGTGAAGCGATCGTTCTCGGCATCATTTTCCTCATCGTCGGTCTCATCGGCAGAATCGGAAACGGTCTCGTCCGGCTCGGTATTCTCGTCTTCCTCATCGTCCTCGTCTTCATCGGAAAGAACAGTCGCGGACGCAGCAGTTGCAACAGTTTCGTTGTTTGCCGCCGCCTTTTTCGCAGCCTCGGCTAATTCCAGTTCGCGCCGTGTACGCATCTCGTAGTCCAAAAGATCAACCAACTTTTCCACCACAGAATCGTTCGTACCCGTTGCGGGCTGCTGTGCAGGCTGGGAAGACTCCTTGTAAACCTCTTTCACGGTTTCGGTCACGATCTTTTCCACTACACGGTAGGGCTGATCGTCATTTTTCGTTTTGGATTCCTCTGCAGTTACCACAGGAGCGGCCGGCTCGACAACGGTCACGGTTGTTTCGGTTTCGATCGGTTTTTCGGTAGCGTTTTCCTCTTGTGCAGTTGCATCGGTTGCGGGTTCTTCCGCCACGGTTTCTACTGTCACGGTCTCTTCCGCTACAGTCTCCTCTACGACAGTTTCCTCTACGACAGTTTCCTCAATCTCCTCTGCCGCAACGGCTTCGGTGACCACAGCCTCCTCGGTTACAACGCGATCGGCAAGTACTGCCTCGTCAGGCTCTTCCCAAACGTCCTCCTCGGATACAAAGTAATCATCCTGCTCGTCCTCCGCAAACGCCGAAACTGCCTCGGGCTGTTTCTTCACGGGTGCCTCGGGCTGTACGGGTTCGCTTTGCGCCTCTGGTTTCTTGGAAGCCGAAAAATCATATCCCAGAATACGAGCCGCCGCCAAAAGTCCCACAAGCACCAAGGCTGCAAGCAGCGTCAGGATCGCCAGGATCATCAACAAGGTCTGACCGCTCAAGCCCACCGCACCCGACAAAAGAAACACTCCCATACCGTAATTTCGGTAATTGGAATTCTTCTCTTTCAGCTCACGGGCACGCATCATTTTGGTGATCAAAATATAGATCCCCACCAGCTCCGCGATCAGCACACACGCCAGTGCGATCACCGCGATCCAAATCATGGTTTGTGTGGAAATTCCTCCCGTTCCGGATAAAAAGATTGGTGAAAACAAGATTTTCGTCCTCCGTTCTGCACGTTTTTACAATAACAAATTCAGATAAAAGTTAATAATATAAAATACTTAACTTTATTGTACCACATTTTTTTTACGGTTGCAATAACCTGCGCAAAGTTTTTTCCGTTTTTTTCACTTTTTTCACCAAAAAATTTCGAAAAATGCAAGGAAATCCTCGCCGCGGAAACTCATTCCCGTACGGCTTCGATCCGCAGAGCGATCACAGAGCAATCATCATGCCGTTCCGAATCGGACGATCTTGACATGATCTGAGCTACCAGCTCCTCGGGGGTACGATCCTCCGATGCCGCCAGATAGGACATCAGCCACCCGCACTCGGAATCGTCCTGCAAAATTCCATCGCTGATCATTACCACCAAGTCTCCCTCCTTCAGGCAAAAGGCGGTGCTTTGTGCTTCAATACCGTTCAGAATCCCGATCGGCGCACTGCCGCATTCCAAGCGATGCACAGTCCCCTGCCGTACGACGAAGCTGGGAGCCGCCCCGCTTTTGATAAACACACAGTCGCCTGTCATCAGGTCAAGCTCCAAAAGATCAACCGTGGACGAGCATTCCCGCACGCTGTCGCTCGAACGCGAGCAAACGAGATTATTCAAAACACGCACAGAGGTATTGGCACGGTTACCCGCCCGAAGCATTTTTTCCAGAAACACCGAGCAAAGGTTGGAGGTAGCAGCAGCCTCTCGCCCCGCTCCCATTCCGTCATTGATCAGCGCATAGAAAAAATCTTGCTTGTTAAAAAACAAATTGACCGAATCTCCGCTGACTCCGCCATCGGCAGAAACGTTGCTTTGCGCACCCGTAACCGAGAATTTCCGTTTTGCACGCAGTGTCATGGTACCGCTTTTTCCGTCCAATTCGAACATCGGGCGATCCAGAAACGATCCGCTCATTTCACTCAGATCGGCACAAAGGGTATCGATCGAGACCTTGGCGCCCTGTGCCTCTACGTTGTGGATAGCGATCTGTCTGCGCCGTTTTCCATACACCGTAACGCGCTCGGCGCGCACACCCGCATCGCTCAGATACTCGGAGATCTTCTGCTCCAGCTCGGTGTCAAAGCGGTATTCGCCGTCATCCTCCGCCAGCGCATCGTTGATAATGCTTGCCGCCGCCTCATAATCCATCGCAAAGATCTCGGTGCGGTTGTTACGAAGCATTTCCCCCGTCAATTTTGCGCAGTCACGGTTGATCGATTCCAAAATTTCGGGAAGCTGCTCGCAACGGTGTGCCAAAGAGGGCGGGATCTGCCCGAGTGTGACCTTTCCCTTGGTGTGCAAGGCAGAGGTCAAACGGTTGACCGTGGCAACCGTATTGGAATATTCCATACCCCAACAAACCGTTTTATGCGGGCAATCGGTACAGTATCGGTCAAAGGAGCGGTCGCAAACGCGGCGCAGATCCAAGCTTCCCGGACGGCGAAACCGATCGCTGAGATTATAAAACACCTCGGAGAGTGAGGAAAACGCCTCCGAAATACCTCTGAAACGGTCGTTTGCGTCCTTGTGCCGTGTTCCTTCCATACGCAAGCGAACGCTGTCCTCATCTTCTTTTGCGTCGGTTGCAGGCTCACGGTCGCTAAAGAAACGATCGACGACGGTATAAGCTGTACCCGAGAGCAAAAAGGACGGCAGATAAACCAATAACGCACTCACGCCCTCAATGTAAACAAGCCAAGTCAGTGCCGCAAAGGCGGAGATTGCCGCAACACCGACACCGTGATCCTCCTTTTTCATCATTCCGCACACCAGCGCCGCCAAAAGATAGGCAGGCGCGTGCAATGGATCACAGGCAATTCCCACAACAGCCGCACAAATAGCCCCCATTGCAGTTCCCTCGCGCTTGGTTGTATACAGGGTAAACAAAAACGCCAACACGGGGGCAAGCGGCAAGCCGATCACCGCCACAGTTTTTGCCGCGTATACCAGCGAAAACAACAGCACGGTGCGCGAAATTCGGCTGGGAAGTGATTTTTCCGCCTGACCGTTGAGCGACATGGAATAGATCACCGTTGCCACAACCGTGACCAGCACCGAGAAAACAGCGGCAAAGAAATCGTAATACTGAAAATCGTTCGCCAGAACGCGGTACAGAGCAAGGATCAACGCGCAGATCGCACCTGCCGAAATGCGCAGCCATATCCCTTCATTGAATAGTCCCTTCTTTTTCGGCTCGCTCAAAGCCTGTCCGCTCCAAAGACTCGCCGCACTCTTCGGTGCCTCTTGCGCGAATTCAAGCTTGGAAAACAGATGTTCAAGCAACCGCTTCCACATCGGCTTTTGATCCGCGGCAGTTTCCAACCAAAGCCCAGCCACCAAACGGATCAATGCCGCCGCAACGTATACCGCGATGTAGATCGCAGGCGTTTCCATGTACCACACCCCTGCGAAAAGCGCACCCACAAGGATCGGCAGGGTGTGGCTTCCCGAGGCGCACAAAAAGGCAATGCCCAAGGGAAAGACCTCAAAGGCAAGCTCGGCTTGTCCCAAAAGCCAACCGCCCACCGCCCAAACGAATTCCATGAGCAGCCATTTTACGATAACTCGTAAGGAGATGCTTGTCCCCTCTTTGGCCCCCGTTTGTTTTTTTACCCGTTCCATATCGATGTTTTCCTGCATAATCAACTTCCTTTCTTTTTTCAAGATTCTTTATTCTCCACTATTTTACTCCCTTTCCACAGCAAAAACGCTCGAATCCTGCAGGTCGAATCCTGCGTTCTTTCGTTGTTTCTTTTCGATTTCTCGATCTTCCTGCGGAATCGCAGAACAACCTTTCGGGAAAAATCAAAGCCTATCGTATTTTTCGTCAGTTTCTGTCGCACGAAAAAATGATTTTTTTTGGATTCTTTCGCAAAAAGACGGCGAAAGTTATCAAAAATCATTTGCAATTACGGGCTGAATATGATATAATCAAGAAAACAAAAAGGAAAGGAGCGCGCAATGGGACGAACGGTTTGCTTTACGGGACACAGGCATATCCCCGATGAAGAATATAAGACGCTGTTCGATTCTCTTCTGCATCTGATCGAGCAACAAATTCTTGCAGGTGCTGCGGTCTTCCGCACGGGCGGTGCGTTGGGATTTGATACCATGGCGGCACTTGCAGTGCTTTCCTTGCGCAAACGGTTTCCCGAAGTCCGACTGGAATTGATCCTTCCCTGTCCCTCGCAAACACGGGGCTGGTCCGAGGATGATACGGTTTTGTACGAGCAGATCAAGGCGCAGGCAGACAAAGTGCAATATGTCAGCACAGGCTACTATAAGGGCGTTCTTCAACAACGCAACCGCGCGCTGGTGGAGGGCTCCGACGTTTGTGTGGCATATCTTCGCAATTCAAGCGGCGGAGGAACCGCGTATACGGCGGCGCTTGCCCTGAAACAAGGGCTGGAGCTGATCAATCTGCACGATCTGATCGACGCATAATTTTTTCATATTTAAAACGGCAAAGCACGATGCTTTGCCGTTTTTTTGGTTTGCTTTGGTATAACAACAAATCTTTTCGGCACACTAATAAAAAAACAAAAAAAGGATGGCGTTGTATGAAACAGTTTTTCTATCGGATTCAGGATCCGAACGGTTTGCACGCGCGGCCCGCGGGACAGCTTGCAACCTTTGCCAAGCGTTTTACCTCCGAGATCCGCGTTTCTGCCAACGGAAAAGAGGTTGACGGGAAACGCTTGCTTGCCCTGATGAGTCTTGGCGCAGTTCACGGTACCGAGCTTACCTTTTCGATCAGCGGTGAGGACGAGGAGCAAGCGGCAACCTCGTTGGAAATCCAGTTACGCTCGCTTGAGCTGGAGAAAAAGGGGGATACGCATGAGTAATTCCGCGCTCAAATCGCAAACATTGCGCGGCATCGGTATCACATCGCGCCTTGCCGCAGGACCGCTTCGCTTTTATCAAGAGAGAACCTTTAAAAAACGGCAGATCCTTTCCCAAGGAAAAGAAGAAGAATGGGCGCGTATCAAACAGGCGTTGGAGCTGGGGCGTCAAAAGACGGTCTTGCTGTACGAGCGTGCCCTGCAGATGCTGGGAGACGAGGAAGCAAAAATTTTTGAAATTCACGCCATGCTTTTGGAGGACGGCGACTTTCTGGACGGGATTCGTGCCGAGATCGATGCGGGAAAATGTGCCGAGGACGCGCTGGAATCTGCCTCGCGCAGCTTTCAAGCCATGCTGGTCTCTTTGAACGATCCTTATCTTTCTGCCCGCGCCGCCGACATCCGCGACATAGCAAAAACCGTAATGGAAATTCTTTGTGCCGACGGCGAAAATGATCTGCACACGGATACACCTTTTATTCTGGTTGCCGATGACCTCTCCCCCTCACAGACCGTTCTTCTGGACAAATCCAAGATTCTCGGATTCGTCACCTTTCGGGGGACGCCCAATTCGCACACCGCAATTCTTGCAAGAGCAATGGGAATCCCCGCATTGGTGGATGTTGGCACGGTCGATCCCGAATGGGACGGCTCCTTTGCTCTTCTCAATGCCGCCGACGGAAAGCTGACGCTCTCGCCAAGCCAAGCCGAGATCGCGGCATTTGCGGAAAGGCAACGCAAAGAGGATCGGATTGCGGAAGAGCATGACCGTTATCTGCGCTCATTGATGAACAAACCCGCCGCCACTAAGAGCGGCCACAGGATCCTGATCTACGCCAATTTGGGAGACGGCGATGAGGTTCCTGCGGCACTGGCCAACGGAGCCGACGGGATCGGGCTGTTGCGCAGTGAATTTCTGTATCTCGGCTGTACCGATTATCCCACCGAGGAGCAGCTTTTCCGCGCATACGCCGAAATCGCGCAAAAGATGCAGGGAAAACGCACCGTGATCCGCACACTGGACGTTGGTGCCGATAAAAAGATCACCTATTTCGGACTCCCCGAGGAAGAAAATCCTGCCATGGGATTTCGCGCAATTCGCGTTTGCCTTGCCAGAAAGGATCTTTTCAAAACACAACTGCGTGCCATTTTGCGCGCATCTGCTTTGGGACGGATTTCCTTGATGATTCCGATGGTGGTATCGGTGGACGAGGTTCGGGAGTGCCGCCGCTTGCTGGAGGAGTGTATGGAGGAGCTGAAGCGAGAGGAGCTTCGCTTTGACAGCACGATAGAATTCGGTATTATGATCGAAACGCCCGCCGCCGTTGTGATGTGCGAGGAGCTGGCACGCGAGGTGGATTTTTTCTCGGTGGGAACCAACGATCTGGCACAGTATACGCTGGCGGCAGACCGACAGAATCCCGCCCTGGATCGCTTGATTCGGGAAAACACCGAGCCGATCCTGCGGATGATCGCAAAAGCCGCCGATGCCATTCACCGCCGCGGCGGTTGGATCGGGGTATGCGGAGAGCTTGCCGCCGATCTGTCGCTCACGCAAAAATTTGCCGATCTTGCCGTTGACGAGCTTTCGGTATCGGTTCCCTATCTGTTGGGCGTGCGCGGCAAGGTCAGCGAATGCAACTGAGTGTTATGAATAAATTGAGGTAATCAAAATGTTTGGAAAAAAAGAAAAATTACTGCTTTTCCCTGCCGACGGAGCTGCAATTCCGCTCTCGGAGGTTCCCGATGAGGTCTTTGCCTCGGGAATGCTGGGGATCGGTGCGGCGGTGCTTCCCGATGCGGGAACCGTTTACGCACCGATGTCGGGGCAGATCGAAAGCGTTGCCGATGCGCGGCACGCCTATACTTTGGTGAGCGAGGACGGCGTGGAAATGATGGTACACATCGGAATCGATACGGTATCGCTCAAAGGCAAGGGATTTCTGCCGATGGTTGCCGAGGGTGACCGCGTTCGCGCGGGCGACGTGCTGGCAAGGGTTGATCTTGATCTTTTGAAGCAAGAAAAGCTCTATACGCACGTTGTGGTTCTGCTCACCAACCCCGATGCGACAGAGGCTTTCACGGTGCGCACGGGAAAAGGCTTGGGCGGCAAAAGCGAGCTTGCCGTCTACCGTTTAGCCGATCAGAAAAAGGAGTAAAACATGGCACAGGCATTATTAAAGGATCAAAAAAAAGGCGGTACGTTCGGCGTACTGCAACGTGTGGGACGAGCCTTTATGCTCCCCATCGCTCTGCTGCCCATCGCGGGACTTTTGCTGGGTGTGGGGGCATCGCTGACCAACTCCGCCATGCTGGAGACCTACGGGCTTCTTGAATGGATGGGCCCCGGGACGGTGGCGTATTCGATCTTCAGTCTCTTAGCATCGGTCGGAACGGTCATCTTTGACAATCTGCCCCTTTTATTTGCCATGGGCGTGGCACTCGGTATGGCAGAGCAGGAAAAAGCCACCGCTACCTTGTCGGCGGCAATCGCTTTTTTCGTCATGCACAAAACCGTAAACGCCCTGCTTTCGATCAGCGGTCGGTTGGAGCCCGGCGCGATGGCAGAGGGAACGATTGCCAACGTGGTGGGAATCGAATCGTTGCAGATGGGGGTGTTCGGCGGTATCATTGTCGGTCTTGGCGTGGCGGCACTGAACAACCGATTCTATAAGATCCGTTTACCAAATGTGATCTCCTTTTTCGGCGGGACACGTTTCGTTCCCATCATTTCCACCGCAGTTTATATTCTCGTGGGCGTGCTCATGTTTTTCGTGTGGCCCTACGTTCAGAACGGTATTTACGCGCTGGGCGATCTCGTTCTGCGCTCGGGACTTGGCGGCACACTGATCTACGGCTTTATTGAGCGTATTCTGATCCCGTTCGGTTTGCACCACGTTTTCTACCTTCCCTTCTGGCAAACGGGAGTGGGCGGCTCGGCATTGATCGACGGCACCCTGGTGTTCGGTGCGCAAAATATCTTTTTTGCCGAGCTGGCATCGCCCAACACCACGCGCTTTTCGGTGGATGCCTGCCGTTTTATGAGCGGAAAATTCCCTTTGATGATCTTCGGTCTTCCCGGTGCGGCACTTGCAATGTACACCTGCGCCAAGCCGCACAAAAGACGGGTTGCGGGCGGACTTTTGCTCTCGGCGGCTCTGACCGCGATGCTGACGGGTATTACGGAGCCCTTGGAATTCACTTTCCTGTTTGTTGCCCCCTTATTGTATGTGATCCACTCGGTGCTGGCAGGTCTTGCCTATATGCTGATGCACCTGTTGAACGTAGGCGTTGGAATGACCTTCTCGGGAGGACTGATCGACCTTTTCCTCTTCGGCGTTCTGCAAGGAAACGAAAAGACCAATTGGCTGATGATCCCCTTGGTGGGTGTATTCTATTTCATCGTGTATTTTCTGCTGTTCCGCTTCCTCATCCGCAAAAGAAACTATCTCACGCCCGGGCGAGAGGATGATGAAAGCGAGACCAAGCTTTACACGCGCGCAGATTACAACGAAAAGAAGAATGCTAAAACCGACGGTGTTTCCGCGCTCATTGCAAAGGGCTTGGGCGGTGCCGACAATCTGGAAACGCTGGATTGCTGTGCGACACGGTTGCGCGTTACGGTGAAGGATCCCTCGCGTGTCGAGGAATCCTTGCTCAAGCAAAGCGGCGCGGCAGGTGTGATCCGAAAGGGCGACGGTGTACAGGTGGTGTACGGACCGCAGGTGTCCGTGATCAAAAGCGAATTGGAAGATTATCTGCAAAATCAAAAGGAATAGAGATAAATAACCATAACCGCGGTGTGTCCTTTGGGATACACCGCTTTTTTATCCCGAAAAAAGAACGGGATATTTGAAGAATCGATAAAACTATGCGCAAACGGCTTTACTTTCTTTATTTTTTATGGTACAATCGCAACCACAAAGCCCTCAATTTCTGCAAGATAACCGCACCGACGTTTGCCCGAATTGTTCTGTGTTGGTCAGCTTTGAGTTTCTTCCTTGACATTTGCGGAAAATCGTGATATGATATGGTTTGAATAAACCATACCGTTTTCAGAAAGGATCCGTATTTTATGGAATATCTGTTTCTTGCCATTTTTATCATCGTTTGTACGGGACAATCTCTGTTCTGCCGACTTTACTCCAACCATTATCCGGGCGATCCCGATGCCTCCTCATCGGTCTTTTCGATGATCAGCGGATTTGTGGTTCTCTTAGTGGCACTGATCATGTGCGGCTTTGATTTTGCGCCAAAGCCCATGACGCTTCTGATCGGCTTCCTGAACGGTATTGCCCTGATCGTCTATAACGCCATGATGGTCAAGGCATCCAATAAAGGGCCCTTTTCGGTGCAAATGGTCTGCGCACTGGCAGGCGGAATTCTGGTTCCCGCCTTCATCAATCTGGCACGCGGAACCGAAAAGCTCTCGCTTTTGCAGTGGATAGCCGTGGCGATCGTTATTGTTTCGATCGTGATGATCAGTCTTAAAAAGGACGACCAAAAGATCACCAACTTCAGCTTTTTTATCTTTTGCGCGGGGCTGTTTCTCTTCAACGGACTTTACGGTGCATTGCTCAACGTCCAGCAAGAGGAAACGGGCGTTGGTGACAAGGAAGAAATGATCGTGATCACCTACGGTGTTGCCGTTCTGGTTTCGCTGATCGAGGCTTTGATCAAACGCCGTAAGAAATTTGCATCGGACTTCCGTCAAACGAAAAAATCGGCACTCTTTTTGCTGATCTGCGCCTTGGCAACCGCAACCTCGGTCAACCTGCTCGTTGCCCTGATCGACATGATGCCCGATACCACCGTGCTTTATACCTTTGATAACGCGGGCGTGCTTTTGTTCAGCGTGATCAGCGCTTGCATCTTCTTCAGGGAAAAGCTTTCGGCGCTCAACGCAGTGGGATGCCTGACGCTTGGCGCGGGATTGATCATGATTTCCGTATTCTGAACATCAAACAAAAGTATACATATTCAACATCATTACAAGAAAGGATTTTTTTCTATGGCACACTATGAACAGCTGAAAACGGGTGTTGCTTATCACGGCAACCGCATTCTGCGCCACGTTGAGGACGATATGCGCGACATCGTGAATCACAACATGAACGTTGTGGTACACATGTTTACGCACAACGACTGGGATCGCCACAAGACCGTGGTAAAGGATATCATCAAGATCTCCGAGGACTTCGGACTTGAGGTCTGGGTTGATAACTGGGGAATCGGAGGCCCTCCCGGTGATAAATCGCACTTCCTCCAGTATCATCCCGAGGCACATCAGATCTGGTCGGACGGAACCCCCAACCCCGTAAGCTCCTGCTACAACAGCGAGGCGTTCGTTCAGTTTACCAAGGATTGGCTTGACCAAGTTCGTGAAATGGGCGGCAAGAAGATCTTCTGGGACGAGCCGCACCTGAAGGAAAAGGACGGCAAGTTCTGTTGCTGCTGCCCCACCTGTAAAAAGCTGTTCGCAGAAAAGTACGGTCATGAAATGCCCATGATCCTCACGCCCGAGACCGAGGCTTTCCGCGCATGGTCGATCGCCAACTATTTTGACCGCGTGACCACCTATTCCAAGGAGCTTGGCATGGAGAACGCTTCCTGCGTTATGATCCACACACTGGAGCAGACCAACGAAATGCTGAAGGTTTCCAACCTGACCGACTGGGGTATCGATCCCTATTGGAGTCCCAAGAAGCGCGGAAAGGATCCCTACGAATACGTTTACACCCAGAGCAGAGATGCCATTGCCAACGCAAAGAGCGTGGGCAAGGACAATCATATCTGGATCCAGGGCTACGATCTGCCCCTCGGTCACGAGGATGACATCATTCTTGCAACCGATGCCGCTTACGATGCGGGTGCAAGAAACATCCTGTATTGGAGCTATCGCGCAGGCGAATCCAACGACTACCGCAGCACCAACTGCGACCGTTGCTGGCAGGTAATGGGCGAGGCTTGCGCGCGCATCCGCAGCCGCCACTACGATGCGGTTCTTGAGCAAAAGCGCAAGGAATTCATGAAATAATAAAGTAAACGAAAAAGCCGTCAAACGATTGGCGGCTTTCTTTAGGAGATTCATTATGAACAAGATTCATCTCATCGGATTTTCCGAAAAGCAAACGCTGGCCGCACGCGAAGTGGCTTCCTCGCTGGGCTTTACGGTCTGTGAGCAAGCCGATCTTCGTATCATAGCAAAAAAAGGAGACGAATTATCCGTTTCGGGCAGTGCCGGAGAAGTTACGCTGACCTACCGCAAGCCGAACGATCTCTTTCGTGCGCTCTCTTTTTTGCCCGAGTTTTTGAAAAACGGCACACCCGTACGCGAAAATGCTCGTTTTGATACCCTTTGCTACATGGCGGACGATTCCCGAAATTCGGTGATGACGGTGGCATCCACCAAGCGCCTGATCCGCTATCTGGCATTGGCGGGCTACGATTCGCTCATGCTGTATACCGAGGACACCTTTGAGCTTCCGGGCTATCCCTATTTCGGACACATGCGCGGACGCTACACCGAAGCCGAGCTGAAGGAGATCGATGACTACGCCGATCTGTTCGGGATCGAGGTCATTCCCTGCATCCAAACGCTGGCGCACCTTTCCACGGCTCTGCGTTGGCCCGATTTCGACGGCTTCAAGGACACCGACGATATTCTGATGGTGGGTGACGAGCGTACCTATGATTTCGTGACCGCCGTGCTGCGTCAGTGCCGCAAGTGCTTCCGCTCCAAGCGGATCAATCTCGGTATGGACGAGGCACACATGCTCGGTCGCGGAGAATACCAACGCAAAAACGGCTACCGCGATCCCGCCGATATCATGCTGGAGCATCTCTCTCGCGTGGTGGAGCTTTGCAAGCAATTTGATTTTGCTCCCATGATCTGGAGCGATATGTTCTTCCGCATGGCATTCGGAAAATACAACGTGTACGAAGGCAGCATCCCCCAAGAGGTGATCGACCGTGTACCTCCCGAGGTCACGCTGATCTACTGGGATTATTACACCATGGACCCTGCGCTTGCCCGTCACATGCAGGACTGTCACCTGCAGTTTTCAAAAAATCCCATTGCCTTTGCGGGCGGAGCTTGGCGGTGGAGCGGATTCGGCGCACACAATGCGTTTTCGATTGAGTCCACCAAGGTACAACTGGACGAGTGCGAGAAAAGCGGTATCAAGACCATTATCGCCACCGCTTGGGCAACCAACAGCAGTGAGGCATCGCAGTTCTCGGCATTGGCAAGCGCGCTCTACTACGCCGAGCGGAACTACGCCGAAAAGATCGACAACGAATGGCTGAATCGGCGCGCACAGCAATGCTTTGGCATCTCCTTTGACGATCTGATGGCATTTGACCTTGCCGACGGACTTCCCGAGATCTCCCCCGATGCCGTAGGACACCCGATGGGAGTGAGCCGTTATCTGCTCTACAACGATCCCCTGGAGCGTTTGATGGACTGTCATTACAATCGGGAAAACGCCGCGCGTCTGTTTGGCGAGAACGCAGAAAAGCTGTTCGCGCTCTCCGATCATCCCATCTTCGGCTATGCCTTTGAAACGCTGGCAAAGCTCTGCCGTATCCTCACCATCAAATGCGACATGGGTACACGCTTGTACGATGCCTACCGCGCAAACGACCGTGAGACGATGCAAAAAATCGCCGACTGTGACATTCCGCAGGTTTTGGAATGGCTGGACGATTTTATTCTCACCTTCCGCCGTCAATGGTACCGCGAGAGCAAGACCTTTGGCTTTACCACGCAGGATTTGCGTCTTGGCGGCTTAAAGGAACGCTTGCGCTCTGCCGCCGACCGCATCCACGGTTACCTGGGCGGAGAATTTGAAAAGATCGAGGAGCTGGAAATCGAGCCGCTTCCGATCAAAAAAGGACAGGACGGCAAATACGTACACCTCTACGGTTATTTTCCTACCGTCATGGCAGGTGTGATCTGAACCATACAAATAGCCTCGAGTTCGTAGGCGTTGGATTCTAAAGGACAGTAAAATAGCCGATATGGAAACAAACCCATATCGGCTATTTTTTATGCACCGCCGCATTCGGTGGTGAGTAAGTGCGCATTTCGGGCAAACAAAAAAGCCTCCCTTGTGTAAAGGGAGGTGGCACGGCGTAGCCGTGACGGAGGGATTGTAAAAATTGAATTTTGTAATAAATATCCCCCCCCCCGTATAACGGGGGGTATTTCAGTTTCGGGCATAGCCCTAATACTACTGGCGGCGCACAAGTGCGCTTTTTATTGGCCTGTCAGCCATGCAATCGTTACTTGCCACCCGTAAACGGGTTCCACTGTGAG
>JAFTKI010000021.1 GCA_017453335.1 Clostridia bacterium | reverse complement strand
TAATCCACACAAAACAATCCCTCAGTCAGCTTCGCTGACAGCTCCCTTTACACAAGGGAGCCTTTCCCACAAAAATATTCTGCGCTGACTTTTGCTTTTTCTTCTGCCCATCGGCATAGCCTATTTTGAACCCCGCCACTATGGCGGGGTTTTCGTATTTTCCTTTACTAAAAGAGCAGATGCCTTTTTTTGACATCTGCTCTGAATTTTTTATTGGAACAGGGGATTTTCGCACAGATTGGGTTCGTTCGTTGCCTCGGTGATGTGTGAGCCAACGTATCCATGCTCCCAAAGGTAACGGCAAGGCTCCAGAATACGGTCTGCAAAGTCGGGCAGATGGATAGTATAGTCCTTGTAGAAATATTGCTCGTGGATCATCACCGAAACAAAGCCGCCTTTGTTGGGGTGGGTTGCAGTCTCAACTACGTCATTCATCACCGATTCCAAGGTACCCATGTTGGTTACGCGGTCAATGCGGCCAAACAGCATATCTTCCTCGGTGTCATACCAGAAATCTCTGGTTTGTGCATGCTCGCATACGTCATCGGGCGTGTAGTAGGAAACCCATGATTTTCCATCTCTGAGCGTAAAGTAGCCCGTAAGGGAAGTGTAGCCCATCGAACGCAGGGCGCGAATACATTCGCGGTTTCCGCTGCCGAAATGCGTGGTTGTGGTGTTGCTGATCGAAGCTTTACCCGCAAAACGAATGATCTCACGGTGAATGCGGATGCAATCCTCGGTGATCTTCTCCGCAGTTGCTTCGGAGTAGGGATAGGCGGGGTTTTCGGAATTGGCATGGAATGCCAGCTTCAGCCAATCGGCGTTGGCGGCAAACTCGTCCTTGAATTTGTCGGTCATCATCGACAGGTTGAAGTAGGTGCGGTCGGGTGAAAAACGCTTTCTCGCTTTTTCATCAAACTCATAAAAGAGGTTCAGATGTACCTTTGCGCCATACAGGTCGTGTGCCTTTTTGTAAATGGCGAGATAGGGATTCTCAAAAATCGACTTGTAGGTGTCCTGATGCTCGGTAATGTCCTGCAAAAACAGGAGGTTGTCGTCCGAGGAAAAACGGTATTTTCCAATTGCATTCGGGATGTAGAGCAACACGATCTTTGCTTCGGTTCCGTTGGTGCGATCCTCGGCAAGCAGGGTATTGCGGTAGCCGTAGATCTTGACATCGGCATTGTAAACCCCGTTTGCGTATTTCATCGGCTTGCCGTTGAGTACCACTTCGCAATTTGCGGGGGCTTCCACCGTGATCGGAATCTCAATTCCGTTTTCGATCTTTTTTCCGTCACGTTCATTCACACAATCTCCGTCGATTCGGTTTGCAAAACGGATCGGAGCATTTTTCATCAGATAATCCTTCATTTAGGGATCCTCACTTTCAGAAGATGATAGAAAAATTTTAACACAGTTTTTGCCGTTTGTCAACTGAATTAAGGCATTCTTATGCATTTTAAGGAAAATTTAACGGATATTCACAAAAGAAGAGGAGAAGCGGTTGGAGTACCTGCGATAAAGCGATTTTCTAAGACATGGCTGATTTTTCGGTTGTGTCTTTTTTTGTGCTGCCATGTGATTCAAGTAATCCTTGAATTTGAAACAATGAATTGATAATTGTTTTTTCTAAAATATGTGCTATAATGAAATCACACCGGTGAAATGAATTCTGGAGGTACTTTTATGCAACTTGATTTAGGACAAAAAATACGTGAACTACGCCGCCGTGACGGACGCACACAAGAAGCACTTGCCGAGGCAATCGGAGTGACATCGCAAGCGGTTTCTCGATGGGAAGCAAACGGTGGCTATCCCGATATGGAAATGATTCCGTCCATCGCAAATTATTTCGGCATTTCAATTGACGAACTATTTGGTTACAACAACGAGCGATCGAAAAAAATTGACGAGTTGGCTAATAAAATTGATCAGATGAATTACCAAAACAACGGCGAGGATATCAATATCGATGAGTGTATTTCACTTGCAAGAAATGCTCTGATTGAATTTCCGGGCAACGAAAAAATTATGTTGTGCCTCGCCTCGGTATTGTACAATGCAGGATATGTTCGCTATGGAGAATATCATTTATCGGATGCCGATGGATACGATGTTTTGGATGTTGAAAAACATCGAACTTACACCGAATGGAAAGAGGCAATATCTCTTTATGAGAAATTACTGAAAACAATGGAAAACGGTGAGCCGCGTCATCGTGTGATTCGCGAACTTACCCAGCTGTATTTGAATACCGGCGAACACACAAGAGCACTTGATGTTATTGAATCCGCCCCTAATATCTACGGTGCAAGAGAATTTCTCAAAGCTAAGGCGATGGACGGAAAAAAACGCGCCCAGGCTTATGGCGAGGCCTTGCTGAAAATGGTTAGAGCTTGTTCTGAGCTTATGGTCAGCGGTGTGATCGCCAATGAAAAGAATCTATCCGTCACAGAAAAAGTGCAAAGCTTGCGCGCTGCTATCGAAATATTTAATACGGTTTGCACCGATGGCAATTGTGGATTGCATCATTCCTATATTGCACGTGTCTATACGTTACTTTCCTTGTATTTGTGGTTAGACGGTAAAAAAGATGAAGCATTTATTTCATTGGACTATGCGCTTTTACATTTCCAACTTTTTGATGAAAGCCATAGCAAGGAAGCAGGATACTATACTGCTCCACTCATTAAATTGGTTCGGCATGAAACATGGAAAAGCGATTCCGATGTGATTGAAACATCTCACATGAGCCTTGCGGAAGATTGGCCTTGGTGGTGTGTTCCCGAATGTGATGTTATAAAAACTGAAATGGAAGCCGATCCCCGTTGGAATATATGGGTGTCAAAATTACAGCAGTAATCCTCGCTATCGCGTAGTTTTCGTTATACAACAAAAGGAGTACGAACAAAACTGTCCGTACTCCTTTTGTTTTTGCGGCAGGTAAACCTCGCTTTATGGAAGGCAAACCTTGGCTTATCCCCTTGGTATGCTGTTATTTTTTCGGGAAACTGTCCTTCAAGCCAACGATGCGGTTAAAGGTGTTTGCGTTCTTGGTATCCTTGCAGAAGTAACCGGTGCGCACAAACTGGAATCTTTCGCCGGGAGCAGCTTCGTCAAGACTGGGTTCCACAACGGCGTTCTCCAGCTTTGCAAGCGAATCGGGATTGAGGAAGTCCAGATAGGTCTTTCCTTCGGGAACATCTGCGGTGTTCTCAATGTTGAAGAGACGTTCGTACAGCATCAAGGTCGCGGGGCGTGCATATTTTGCGGACAGCCAGTGGATGGTACCCTTGATCTTTCTGCCGTCGGCGGGCATTCCGTTGCCGGTTTCCAGATCGGCGGTTGCGTGGATGCACTTGATCGATCCGTCCTCGTTCTTTTCAATGCCTGCGTATTTGATGATATAACCACCCATCAGACGCACCTCGCCATCGGGCTTGAGACGGAAGAACTTGGGAGGCGGAACCTCGGCAAAGTCATCGGCGTCAATGTATACCTCACGTGTCATGGGAAGGTTACGTGTGCCAAGCTCGGGCTTTTGCGGATGGTTTGGAAGCGCGATCATTTCTTCGCGGTCCTCGGGATAGTTATCGATGATCACCTTGATGGGGTTGACGATACCAACACGGCGCGGTGCATTTTCGTTCAGGTCGTCACGCACGCAAGCCTCAAGCTGACGGATATCAACGGTGTGGTCGGTATTGGTTACACCTGCCTCGCGTACGAAGGTAAAGAGGGCAGAGGGCGTGTAGCCGCGGCGGCGCAGACCGCACAGGGTAGGCAGACGGGGATCGTCCCAGCCGTCCACGTGACCTTCCTCAACCAACTGGCGCAGGTATCTCTTGGACATGACGGTGTAGGTGATATTCATGCGGCCGAACTCCCACTGGTGCGGCTTTTTCTCAAAGCCGATCTTATCAACAACCCAATCATAAAGCGGACGGTGGTTGCGGAATTCGCTGGAGCAAAGCGAATGTGTAATTCCTTCCAGCGCATCCTGAATGGGATGTGCAAAGTCATACATGGGGTAAACACACCACTCGTCACCCTGGCGGTGATGGTGGATGTGCTTGATGCGGTAGATAACGGGATCGCGCAGATAGGGATTGTCGGACGAGGGATCGATCTTTGCACGCAAGGTACGCGCACCGTCGGGAAATTCGCCCGCTCTCATGCGCTCAAACAGCTCCAGGTTTTCTTCCACCGTTCTGTTACGGTACGGCGACTCTTTGGATGCCTGTGCGCGGTCGGTTCCCTTGTAATCGGCAAGATCGTCCTTGGAAAGGTCGCAAACGTAAGCGTCACCCTGCTTGATGAGCTGAACCGCAAATTCATAGCACTTGCCGAAGTAGTCCGATCCATAGAAGACACCGCCTGTGGGGCTGGCACCCAGCCATTCCAAGTCCTCGCGGATGGAGCGAACGAACTCGTCGGATTCCTTGGCGGGGTTGGTATCGTCATAGCGCAGATTGAAAAGTCCCTTGTATTTGTTGGCAATATCGGTGTTGATGCAGATCGCTTTTACCGAGCCAATGTGCAAATATCCGTTGGGTTCGGGAGGAAAGCGGGTATGGATCTTCAGATCGGGATTTTTCGAAAGATCGTCATCAATGATATCAAGTATAAAATTTCTTTCCAGTTCTTCCATTGTTTTATCCAAAACCTTTCTTAGGTGTTTTTCACAGAGATTTGATCATATTCTCAACACGTGCGCGCACGCGGGCTTCGCCCAATACCTGCATCACGGCATACATATCGGGGGAATTGAGCTTACCCGTTACGGCAACGCGCAGGAACATGCTGACGTCGGCAACATTTCCGCGGAATGCCGAGGGATCCGCCTTGTAAGCCTTCATGTCATCGGCAAATCCGATCGAACGAGCCACAGCCTTGATCTTGTCAAACCAAGCGTTCATATCGTCTGCGGCATCGTAGGTTGCAAGGAAGCCCTCAAGCGCCGCCTTGATATCCTTCTTGTCGTAGTTTTCGGCGTATTCGTCCTCAACCGTAAAGATCTCGTCAAAGAAGAATCCCATATAGGGCTTGGCATCAGCCCAGGTTGCAAGATCCTTTCTCGGCTTCTTGCCGCCGCGTCCGATTGCAAAGATCGCGGTCGTATAAGCGGGATCCTTGGCAAGCAACGCACCGAAATCGGGATCGTATTCGCATGCCCAATCGGTTACCAGACGCGTTACTGTTTCGGCATCCATGCGCGAGATGATATTCTTGGAAACGTCGTTGAGCTTATTGAAGTCAAAGAGACATCCCGAGGAGCTCATTTTCTTGATGTTGAAGGGGAAGTCGGTATAGGGCTTTTCGGGATTCTGCATATGCCACTCCTCGTAGTTGGAGTTGAGCAGCGTCATGATATACTCACAAACACAGGTTGCATCGTAGCCCATACGGCTGTAGTCGTCCATATTGGCGCCCATATCGCGCTTGGAAAGCTTTTTCTTGTTGCCGTTTTCATCCAGACGCATGATCTGTGCAATGTGCATGAACTTGGGCAAACGAAATCCGAGATAGCGGAACAGCATGATATGCTTTGCAAGGCTGGGGAGCCATTCCTCGCCGCGGATGACATGCGTTGTTCCCATCAGGTGATCGTCCACAGCGTGTGCAAAGTGGTAGGTGGGAATTCCGTCGCTCTTGAGCAGAACGAAATCCTCGTCGTTTTCGGGAATCTCCAGTTTTCCTTTGATCAGGTCGGTAAAGGGCGTTTTCTTTTCGGGATCGCCGTCAGCAAGAATACGAAGGACGAAGGGATCTCCTGCCTCAAGGTGTGCCTTGACCTCCTCGATGGTGATATTGCGAGCCTTGAGCATTTCCTCGCGGCGCGCACTTTGATCCTCATGCCAGTCCTTTGCCTTGATCTCAGCCTTTTTATCCACTGCATTCAGGGCGTCCAGCTCCTCCTGCGTGGTGAATACGGGATAGGCTTTGCCTTCCTGTACCAGCTTTTTCGCAAATACGTGATAGATCGGTCCGCGCTGACTTTGGCGGTAAGGTCCGTAAGCACCGCTGTCGCAGATTGTGCCGTCCTCGCCGATCACGGCACCCTCGTCAAAATGAATGCCGTAGCGTGACAGTGTACGGATCAATCCCTCGGCGGCTCCTTCAACCTCACGCTTGGCATCGGTATCCTCAATACGAAGAATAAACACGCCTCCGCTTTGGTGAGCCAAACGCTCACAGATCGTAGAGGGGAACAGTCCTCCGAAATGCACGAATCCCGTAGGGCTGGGCGCAAAGCGCGTTACTTTTGCACCTTCGGGAAGCTGTCGGGGCGGGAATTTTGCCTCCATGTCTGCAGGCGTGTCGGTTACGTTTGGAAAAAGAAGGTTGGCAAGAAGCTGATAATCCATGGTTATATCCTTTCTGATATTAGTCGTGATTTTAATTTTGTTAATAGAGAACCTCATCCAGCGCCGCGCCGAGTTTTGCGCTCTCGCCATGCCCCGGGTAAATGGGCAGGGACTGATCTAACTCGCGGAGCAATGCGAGTGATGCAAACAACGCGTCCTCGCTCCCGCCCCAAAGATCGTAGCGGCCGTAGGTATTTTCAAACAGGGTGTCGCCCGTGATCAGAAATTCATCGTTGCACAGATAGCACACCGAGCCCTGCGAATGTCCCGGCGTGGAAATCACGCGGATGGTCGAGTCCCCCAAGGTGAGAACATCACCGTCCTCCAAAAGTCTTTCGGCGGGGCGATAGGTGCGATCGACGCGGAACAACGTGTAAAACGCATTCTTTTTCGAGTCCGAGAGCATTTCGGCATCCCATTTGTGAATGTAGAGTGGCGCACCCGTCAAGTCGCGCAGACTGTCTGCGGATACGATATGGTCAAAATGACCGTGGGTGAGCAGGATGAAATCGAGCGAGGCACCGTATTTTTGCTGCAGAGTGTTGCGGATGGTGTTCGCGTTGGCACTGGGATCGACCACGGCGGCATGATTGCCCGAAACCAACAGGTAGCAGTTAGAACCCCATGCTCCGGGATAAAGATTTTCGATCGTCAAAGCCGCATCACCTCGCAAAACAATTTTTCATTATATTATATCACATTTTGCACGGCTTGTCTACTGCTTTTTTGAAAAAATAGGGGTGAAAACCGAGAAAAAGGAAAGAAATCAAAACGAAAAAGACTCCTCTTGACAAATTTTGTAATCGGTGGTACAATAAGCTGATGAATCATTTTACATAGGAGAACAACTATGAAAAAAAGACTTTTGACGGTTTTGATCGCTTGCGTGCTTATTTGTGCCTGCCTGTTTGTTTTTGCGGCGTGTGACGAGGAAAATGATACGAACACACCGCCCACGAACAACGAAAGCAACGAGCAAAACGGCGAAAATAATCAAAACAACGATCAAAATAATGATCAGAATAATGATCAGAATAATGATCAAAGTAATGATCCGAATCCCGACACGGGCAATGAAAATACCGATCCTTGCGCGAATGGCCACGCCGAAGTAACCGATGAGGGTAAGGCTGCAACCTGCACCGAAAAGGGATTGATCGAGGGCAAATACTGCTCGGTTTGTAACGAGGTCTTGGTTGCACAGACCGAAATCGCAGCAAAGGGACACACCGAAGTAATTGATGCGGCAAAGGAAGCAACCTGCACCGAAAAGGGATTGACCGAGGGCAAGCATTGTTCTGCATGTAATGAAGTATTGGTTGCGCAGTTTGAGATTTCTGCAAAGGGGCACGATTACGTAAATAGGGTTTGTACAGAATGTAGCGTACTTGATTATAGTACTGGTTTGGAATTCACTTCTAACGGCGATGGCACCTGTCTTGTCAGCGGAATTGGTACTTGCAAAGACACTGATATTTTAATTCCACCAACTGCTCCCGAGGGGTGGACCGTAACAAGCATCGGTATTTCTACATTCTTTGGTTGTACCAGCTTTACAAGCGTCACGATCCCGAATAGTGTGACGCTCATCGGCAATTATGCATTCATGCTTTGCAGCAATCTTACCAGTATTACGATTGCCGATAGTGTAACTAGCATTGGTTATTATGTGTTCAGCGGTTGCAGTAACCTTACAACTATTACAGTAAAAAACGGTAATCCGATATATCACTCCAATGAGAATTGCTTAATTGAGACAGCGAGCAAAACGATGATTGTAGGGTGCAAAAGCAGTATTATTCCAATAGATGGAAGCGTGATCGGTATCGGTAATGGTGCATTCTTCAGTTGTAGGAACCTGACAAATATCTCCATTCCCGCCTGCGTGACAAGCATCGGCGATATTGCGTTTTCGGTTTGCCCAAGCCTTACAAGCATTTATTTTGACGGCACAGTTTCTCAGTGGAATGCAATTTCCAAGGGTTATTCTTGGAACTCTGAAGTTCCCGCAACGCAGGTTATTTGCACCGACGGTGTGGTCTCTTTGAAATAAGATTTTATAAAATAATCAACCAAAAGCGCTCCCATCAAGGCAAAATCCGAGATGTGAGCGCTTTTTCCTTGTTTGCTTCAAAAAAACTCAAAGCGCATACAAACTCCGACAATTTTTTCTTTTTCGGTATGCTACAATAAAGCCAAAGAGAAAAGAAAGGATGTGAAAATATGATTCGCAACGGCGGACGTGTAACCTACGAAACAAAGGGAGAAGTCATGGTGGTGCATATCGGCGGCGAGATCGATCATCACAGCGCGGTCTCGGTGCGAACGGCGATTGATGAGGAAATCACGGCAAAACGCCCGAAAAAGGTGCTTTTGGAACTTTCCTCGGTCGATTTTATGGACAGCTCGGGCTTGGGACTCATCATGGGGCGGCTGGCTCTGATGCAGCGATACGGGGGAGAACTTGCACTCCTCGATCCCAGTGCCGCGGTGCTGAAGATCGTAAAGCTGGCGGGTATGGAGCGCATGGTCGGTATCCTGCGCACAAAAACAAAAACGGAAGGATAAAAGGAAGGACTGTTTATGAAAACAAGAGTTGATTTTCATGCGGAGGTTGAAAATGAGATGCGATTGGCGATGCCGTCACTCTCGGTCAACGAAGGAATGGCAAGATCTGCCGTGGCGGCGTTTTGCGCACAGCTCAACCCCACCGCCGTGGAGCTTGCCGATCTCAAATGTGCTGTATCGGAGGCGGTTACCAACTGCATTGTACACGCCTACCGCGATACGGTGGGGGAGATCTCGATCTCGGTCAAGCTTTGCGAGGGACGCATGATTCTGATCGAGATCCGTGACAAGGGCTGCGGCATTGATGATGTGCGCCGCGCAAGAGAGCCGTTGTTTACCACCGATGCCGAGGGCGAGCGAAGTGGAATGGGCTTTACCGTGATGGAGAGCTTTTGCGACGGCGTCCGCGTGAGCAGCCGCCCGAACAAAGGCACGACCGTCACCTTACTCAAACGGTTACATAAGTAAGCAAACGCTTGCAATTTTTTGGTTTGAGGTGATTGGATGGATCATACGTCTCTGTACGAGAGAAATACTGCACTTTTGGAACGTGTCAGGGAGGGAGACGCCGAGGCTGAGGCACTGCTTTTGGAGGAAAACGCGGGACTTGTCCGACGGGTGGCGCGAAAGTTTTTGGATCGAGGCACTGAATATGAGGATCTGATCCAGATCGGAACGGTTGGAATGCTCAAAGCGATCCGCTCCTTTTCCTTGGAGCGCGGAACACAGTTTTCCACGTATGCTGTTCCCTTGATCGTTGGAGAGATCAAACGGCACCTGCGCGATGACGGGCTTTTGAAGGTCAGCCGCATCTACAAAAAGCAGGGGATCGCCCTGATGCACGAAAAGAACCGTATCCTGACCGAGGAGGGAAGAGAGGCGGGGATCTCCGAGCTTGCCGCGCTGTGCGGCATCAGCGCTGAGGAGGCAGCGATCTCACTGGACGCGATCTCGCCCGTTACATCGCTGTCGGATTCGGTGTTTGGAGAGGACAGCGTGACCTACGAGGGCTTTCTTGCGGACAGTGACAGCCTTGAGGAGAACGAGCGTATCTGTGACCGCATCTCGCTTGCGCAATGCATTGAGCGATTGCCGATTGAGTGGAGAAAGATCATACTGATGCGATATTACAGAAACATGACACAACAGCAGACCGCCGCGGCACTGGGATTGACACAGGTCAAGATCTCAAGGGAGGAAAAGAAAATCCTCGCGGCACTCAAAAAGGAATTGAGCTGAGGCTTGATTCCTTTTTTTTAGAAAATAATTTATCGAATTTCGATAAAAAAATATTGACAAACGGAAAGTACAGTGCTATAATCAAATCATAAAAGGAAAAGGAGACCAGAAAATGAAATTGAAACCGGGAAAGCATTCTCTCATCGTGTCGGCACTTTTCTCGCTTCTTTGTATTGCGGCACTTGTTTTTATCATTTATTGGCTGCCCGAGGTGGTCAATTCAATGATCGATACAGCAGATCATTTGGGGGATCGGTCCGAGATCACGGAAACGGGAAGATTATTGGTACTGATCGATGCATACGTGATGGT
>JAFTKI010000020.1 GCA_017453335.1 Clostridia bacterium | reverse complement strand
GATTGAAAAATCCTACATCGTTGAGGGTGACCTCCGCCGTGATGTTGCTTTGAACATCAAGAGAATGGTTGAGATCAACTGCTATCGCGGTATCCGTCACAGAAAGGGTTTGCTCGTTCGCGGACAGAGAACCAAGACCAATGCAAGAACTCGTAAGGGTCCCGCAAAGACCATTGCGAACAAGAAGAAGTAAAGGAGTGGCATAAAAATGGCAAAAGTAGCAGCAAAAAAAGTTGTCAAGAAGCGCCGCGAGAGAAAAAATATCGAGAAGGGCTCGGTACACATTCAGGCTACCTTCAATAACACGATCGTAACCATTTCCGACGTGCAGGGCAACACGATTTCTTGGGCATCTGCCGGTGAGCTCGGATTCAAGGGCTCCAGAAAATCCACTCCCTTCGCAGCTCAGTCCGCTTCCGAAACTGCAGCAAAGGCAGCAATGGAGCATGGCCTGAAGAGCGTAGAGGTGTTTGTAAAGGGTCCCGGTTCCGGACGTGAATCCGCAATTCGCGCATTGGAGACCGTGGGTCTGCAGATCACCATGATTAAGGACGTTACCCCCGTTCCTCACAACGGTTGCCGTCCGCCTAAGCGCAGACGCGTTTAATTCATCCTGGAGGTAAAAAACTATGGCAAGATATACTGGACCTGTTTGCAGACTCTGCCGCAGAGAGGGAACGAAGCTCTTTTTGAAGGGCGACCGTTGCACCTCCGGTAAGTGCGCACTCGACCGTAGAAGCACTGCTCCCGGTCAGCATGGCGCAGCAAACAAGAAAATGAGAGAGTACGGACTGCAGATGCGTGAGAAGCAGAAGACCAGAAGATACTACGGTGTCCTGGAGAGACAGTTCGTGAATTACTATGAGGAAGCTGCTCGTAAAGAGGGTATGACCGGTGAAAACCTGATCTGTCTCTTGGAGCGTCGTCTCGACAATGTTGTTTACAGAATGGGCTTTGCCGCTTCTCATAAGGAAGCTCGTCAGCTGGTTCTGCACGGACATTTCACCCTCAACGGTAAGAAGGTAAACATTCCTTCCATTATCGTTAAGGCAGGCGATGAGGTCGCTGTTAAGGAGACCAGCCGTGATTCCGTGAAGTTCAAGGCTTTGGCTGAAAGTGCAGCAACCGCAACCGCTCCCAAGTGGTTGGAGGTTAAGGCAGACGCTATGACCGCTAAGGTTGTAAACCTGCCCGCACGCGAAGACGTTGACTTTGATTTCAACGAACAGTTGATCGTCGAGCTCTATTCCAAGTAATCCCATTGCTTTCCAAAACGATGCGGATTACGTGGATGCTCACGTTTTGCTTCGCATCAGCCCCATAGCGATTTTGAAATGATTATTAGGAGGTTTTATTTGGAATGATTGAGATTGAAAAGCCGAATATCACAACCGTAGACATGAGCGAGGATGGCGCGCACGGTACATTTATCGTTGAGCCCCTGGAACGCGGTTACGGTATCACACTTGGTAACTCCCTGCGCAGAGTGCTTCTCAGCTCGCTGCCCGGTGTTGCTGTTACCAGCATTAAGATCGATGGCGTTTTGCATGAGTTCTCCACTGTTCCCGGCGTTGCCGAGGACGTAACAGAGATCGTGCTGAACGTAAAGGGAATTACCGCAAAGATGCACTGCGCAGGTCCCAAGACCGTTGTGATCGATGTCACCGGTGAAAAGGACGTTACCGCAGGCGACATCAAGCAGGATTCCGATATCGAGATCCTGAATCCCGATCACCACATCGCAACTGTTGGCGAGAACGAGAGATTCTATATGGAATTGACCTTCTCCAGCGGACGTGGATACGTATCTCAGGATAAGAACAAGCAGCTGCACACGCAGATCCTTGGTGCAGCAACTTCCGCTCCCATCGGAACCATTTACACCGACTCGATCTATACTCCCGTGTATAACGTAAATTATACCGTGGACAATACTCGTGTAGGTAACATTACGGATTACGATAAACTGACTCTGGAAATCCTGACAAACGGAACTATTTCCGCAAAGGAAGCGATTTCCCTTGGCGCCAAGATTCTCAACGAGCATCTCAACTTGTTTGTGGATTTGTCTGATGAAGCAAAGAAGGCAGAGATTATGGTTGAACGTGAAGAAACCATCAAGGAGAAAGTCCTTGAGATGACCATTGAGGAACTTGACATGTCTGTTCGTAGCTTCAACTGCTTGAAGCGCGCAGGCATTAACACGGTTGAAGATCTGATCAACCGTACTGAAGAGGACATGATTAAAGTCCGTAACCTTGGTAAGAAGTCCTTGGAAGAGGTTATTCAGAAGCTCCACTCCTTGGGATTGGAACTGAAGAAGGACGAGGAATGATCCACGGCCGATTACCAAACTGAACATTAACGATTCGTAAATAGCAGAAGGAGGGAATAGAAAATGCCCGGAACCAGAAAACTTGGCAGACCTACCGCCCATAGAACAGCAATGCTTCGCGGTATGGTTACCTTACTGCTTGAGAACGGACAGATCGAGACCACGCTCACCAGAGCAAAGGAAGTTCGTTCCATGGCAGAAAAAATGATTACGCTTGGTAAGAAAAATACCCTGGCAAGCCGTCGTGCAGCTTTGGCATACATCACCAAAGAGGATGTTGTAAGCAAGCTGTTCGCTGAGATTGCTCCCATGTATGAGGACCGTCAGGGCGGATACACTCAGATCTTCAAGCTGGGTGCTCGCAGAGGCGATGCCGCTGAAATGGCTCTCGTAAAGCTGATCGATTATACTCCTGCTGCCGATGCAAAGGCAGAGGATAAGGCTTCCAAGAAGGCTTCTAAGAAGACCGAGGAAAAGAGCAACTAATGCTCTTTAAAGCCGTTGACAGCCGTCAAGAACATTCTTGACGGCTGTTTTTCTTTTTGCAAAAAAAGAAAAACGGTACTTGAACAACGGTTGACAGAATAAAATTTATTAATAAAAAACCATTTAATTGTGCTTTTTTTGAAAATAATAACGCAAAAAGAGATTGTTTCGGCAGAAAGAGGTTGACAAAAATGGATATTTGTGTTATAATACATGTGTATGATGTTTACAAGTGAACATATACTGATCAGTTTTCTTTGAAAGGAGACCTCCGTTGCAGCAGTTGAATTACGACCGTTTTTATAGATTTTGCCTTTTAATCGACGGAATTCATAAAAATATCAATCGTTTGAAAATCGACTTAGCGCCCGATCTCGGTGTGAAAAGCGTTCATATTTTTTGGGTTTATGAATTGCTATTGCATGAGGATGGATTGACTGCCGCAGAGCTTGCCTCGAAAACGATGATCTCCCGTTCCTTGATCTCGCGTGAGATCGAGGATTTGTATGAGCTGGGGTACATTGATATGTGTAAAACCGCTCACGGAAAAAGAAAAAATTACAATTCCCGTATTTATCTGACAGAAAAAGGCAAGGATTTAGCCAAGAGTATTTCGGATTTGGGAAATCAGATCCAGTTCGCTGCCGATAAAAACATCACCGAAGAGGAATTGTCCTCTTTCTACAGTACTTTGGAAAAATTGTCCGAGAATCTTTTGGAAATATCTCAGCTCGTAGATGTTTCCTGTAAGGGTTCTGTTTCGAATACAATGAAAACAGAGTGAGGATTTTTTATGAGAGATTTTGTAATTTTCACCGATTCAGCGACCGACCTTACAAAAGAAATGGCGGCATCGCTCGGTGTACAAACCATTCAACTCGAAGTGATCATGGACGGGGAAGAACCGAAGCCGAATGATTGCGTGGAGCCGAAGGCTTTTTACGCAGATCTGCGCGCGAAAAAGGGGGCGACCACGGCGGCGGTCAATATCGACAGATTCCTTGATAGCTTTGGGAAGGTTCTGGAGGAGAAAGACGTAGATCTTCTCTACCTTGGTTTTTCTTCCGGACTCAGCGGTACCTTTAATGCGGGAGCCGTTGCGTTGAAGGAGCTTTCCGAAAAGTATCCCGACAGAAAGCTTTATGCGGTTGATACGCTGTGTGCTTCTATGGGACAGGGACTTCTTGTTTACTATGCTGCAAAGAAGAAGGAAAGCGGCGAGGATATCGATGCGGTTCGTGATTACGTGGAAAACACAAAGATGAACCTGTGCCACTGGTTCACGGTGGACGATCTGTTCTTCCTGAAAAGAGGCGGTCGTGTCAGTGCGGCTACCGCTGTTGTGGGAACGATGCTGGGAATCAAGCCCGTTATGCATGTTGACAACGCGGGTAAGCTGACCAAGGTTACCACAGCGCGTGGCAGAAAAGCATCGATCGATGCGTTGTTTGAACGCATGAAGGGAAGCGTTCTTCCCGAAGGTAACAGTGCAATCTTTATCAGCCACGGCGATTGTGAGGATGATGCACAATATCTTGCAAACCGTATTCGTACGGAATTGGGTTATGCTCAAATTGAGATCAACTTTGTAGGACCGGTAATCGGCGCTCATTCAGGCCCCGGTACGCTGGCACTGTTCTTCCTTGGAAATGAGAGGTAACACGTATGGTAATTGACGGTCAAACTTTATGCGATATGGTCATATCCGCCGCGAATGCGCTGGATAACAATAAAATAACGATCAATAATATGAACGTATTTCCCGTTCCGGACGGAGATACGGGTATCAATATGACGCTGACCATGGTGTCGGTTCGTACATTGAATAATTACGACGGAACGGTTTCCGACTGTGCAGACAAGATCTCCAACATGGTCTTGCGTTCGGCACGCGGAAACTCGGGAGCGATCCTGTCGCTCTTCTTCCGCGGTATGGCGAAGTCGCTCAAGGGCTTGGAGGTAGCAACCGCTGCCGATCTTGCAAAGGCGTTCAAGCGCGGTACCGATGAGGCATACAAGGCTGTTATGAAGCCTACCGAAGGAACTATTCTGACGGTTATGCGCGTTTGCTCGGAAAAAGCGATGGAGAGAATCCGCAAGGGCAAGTATAAGGATGATCCCGCGGGCTTGTTTGCATACGTGCTGAAGGTTGGCGAAAAGACGCTGGCAAAGACTCCCGAGCTGCTTCCCGTTCTGAAGGAAGCAAACGTGGTGGATGCGGGCGGATACGGCTTTATGTTCTTGATTCAGGGTATGCTGGCGGCACTTCGTTTTGAGCCTGTGATCGCACAGAATCTTGATGCGGGCGCCGAAAATCAAGCATCGTTTGAAAATTTTGATACCGATTCGATTGTATTTGCTTACTGTACCGAGTGTATCGTAAACAAAAAGAAGCAGTATTACGGTGAAGGCACCGCAACCGAATTTTACGATCTGGTTTGCGGTATCGGAGACAGCGCTGTTTTTGTGGATGCAGAGGACATGATCAAGGTACACGTTCACACCAACCATCCCGGACAGGTAATCGAAAAGGCGTTGGAGTACGGTGAGATCGAGACCATGAAGGTGGAGAATATGCGCCGTCAGCACACCGCACTGGTGGAGAAGGCGGAAAAGGCTGATGCCGAGGCAACTGCCGAGGAAGCTCCCGCGGCTGCGGCAGTGGTTGCTCCCATCGAAAAAGAGTTTGGCTTTGTTGCCGTTTGCATGGGCGACGGTATCCGTTCTACGTTCCTGGATCTGGGCGTGGATCGCGTGGTATTCGGCGGTCAGACGATGAATCCCAGTACGCAGGATATCATTGACGGTGTGAACAGCACTCCCTCCAAGTATGTGTACGTTCTTCCCAATAACAAGAATATTTATATGGTAGCATGTCAGGCGGCAGAGATGATCAGCGAGAAGAAGGTTATCGTTTTGCCCACCAAGAGTGTTCCGCAGGGCGTTTCGGCACTGATCGCTTATAACCCCGATGCCGACGAAGCAACCAACACTGCGGAAATGACTGCCGCGATCGACCAGGTTCGTACGGCACAGGTGACTTACGCGGTTCGTGATACCACGATCGACGGAATGCAGATCACCGATGGACAGCTGATGGGCCTTGTAGACGGCAAGATCATCTGCTCGGTTGATAACGAGCAGGATTGCCTTGCTGCAATCGGCGAGGCGTTTGCAAACTCGTCGTACGTTACGGTATTTTCCGGTGCAGACATCGATGAAGCACGCGCACAGGCTGCTGTTGAGCTTCTGCAGGAGAAGATCGGAAGCAGCGCGGAGATCGTGCTGATCAATGGCGGTCAACCGATCTACGATTATATCATTTCGGCTGAATAATCAACAAAAAAGGAGAATTTCCGATGAAATCCTCCTTTTTTCGCGCTTTTGGGAGATTTGTTTACAAAATAGTATTGCTTTCTCGCCCTCATTTATGATATACTGAACTATAAATGTTTTTTGAAAGGGAGGATAAACTGATGAGAGACGAGCGCAAGCAAACGGTAAAAAAAGCGGTGCTGTATGCAATCAGCGCGGTAGTAATTGGTGCTTTGTTGATCTTTGGATGGGCGCTGTTCGTGGTTTCTCATTGGTACGGCCAAACCTTTGATCTGGAATTCAAAGAGCTGTTGTATACCATGATGTCTCCCTTGAAGGGAACGGGCGAGGATACTGTGAGCGAAATTCTGGGAAGCTGTCTGCCACCCGTGATCTGCTTTGCCTGCGTGTATATCGTGATTGCCGTTTCGTTTTATTTCCGTCGGGATCTTTGGAAGAGGATGCGCAAGATCGGTGTGATCGCAACGGCATTGGTTTTGGTTGGATCATTGGTCTTTTCCGCGATTGAATTCCGTATGCCTGCTTACATCATCGCACAACTGGATAAGACAACCATTTACGAGGATTATTATGTGGATCCGAATGACGTTGTGATCTCGTCGGACGGAAAGACCAAAAATTTGATCTATATTTACGTTGAAAGCCTGGAAACTACTTACGCCTCCTATGAGCTGGGCGGCAATCAGCCGCACAACTATATGCCAAATCTGACCGAGCTGGCACAGGAGAATGTTTCCTTTTCGGATAAAGCCGAAGGGCAGCTTGGCGGATTCCACAATCCCACAGGAACGGGCTGGACGATGGCGGCACTGCTGTCTTCCACGTCGGGGATCCCGTTTTCGTTCCCCGTTGGAGAGCTCGGCGGAAATGACATGGGCAAGCGTGAAAAATTTGCCTCGGGCTTGACCACGCTGGGAGATATTCTGAATGCGCGCGGTTATAAGCAGGAGTTTTTGTGCGGCTCGGATGCCGCTTTCGCAGGACGTGATCTGTATTTTACGCAGCACGGAAATTATGAGATCTTTGATTATTACGCGGCAAGAGATAATGGGTACATTGCACCCGATTACAGTGTATTTTGGGGCTATGAGGATGCGATCCTTTATCAGATTGCCAAGGACGAGCTTTTGGATCTTGCTTCGGGAAGTCAGCCCTTCAACTTCACTATGCTGACGGTTGATCTGCACCACACGGGCGGTTATTTTTGCTCCGAGTGTGAAACGGTCTATCCGAACGAGACAGCAAACATCGTTTGCTGTGCCGACCGTCAACTGGGGGAATTTATTGATTGGTGCAAACAGCAGTCCTTTTATGAGGACAGCGTGATCATCATCACGGGCGATCACCCTCGCATGGATACGATCCTGGTGGAGGGCGTGGAGGACTCGGAGCGCATGGTGTATAACTGCTTCATCAACGCCGCTGTCACTCCTAAGGGCGCCGTTTTTGAGCGTAGCTTTACCATCCTTGATATTTTTCCTACCACGCTGGCGGCAATGGGCTTTACCATTGAAGGGAACCGCTTGGGATTGGGTGTGAATCTGTTCTCGGGAGAGGCAACGCTTGCTGAGCAGATGGGATACTCGACCTTGGAGGACGAGGTCAAGAAATATTCGGATTACTATATACAGAAGTTTTCTTGATGCAAGTTTTGTAAAAAGTATTAGGTACGTCAAGCGTTTAAGATGGAGCATCTTGAAAGCCTTCTCCTTGAGGAGAAGGTGGTAGCCAACGGCTGACGGATGAGGTGTTTTCGTCACCGATATTCCCACGCTCTTGGCACAAACCTGTGGTTTGTGTGGGGAACGATTCGGGTTATGATTGTGATATGTAATGACGGGAATCTGAACCCAAGCGTGCGCGCGATGCGGTACAGCGTTTCACGGATTTACGCACGCTCCTGGCACAAACCTGTGGTTTGTGCGGGGTACGATTCGGGATATGATCGAAAAAGAGAAGAGATCCACCAAGTGGATCTCTTCTCTTTTTGGAGCAGATGACGGGAATCGAACCCGCGTATTCGGCTTGGGAAGCGGACACTCTGCCATTGAGTTACATCTGCGGGAAACTGTATATATTATAGTACAAAACATTGGGAATGTCAAGTCGATTATCCCATTTTTTCAAAAGATTTATCGCGGAGTTCGACAATTTTTGGGTGATAAATATCGTTTAAAAAACGAAAAAAAGTATTGCAAAAGCGATATTTGTGTGTTATAATAAATTCGCATTTTGATACTGATTATAATGGAGGTGAGAGTATGGACAGTGGTAGTGGGCGACGATGGAACAAGGCTTTTCGAATCGATCGGCAGAACAACCGTTTGGCTGTTTGTACTCCGATCTCATTTTGGCGCGAAATTATAGGTATCTGCGATTAGGGCAGGTCTTTTCGTGTTACAATAATTAAAGTCCTTGTGCGTGGTTGCTACATAAGATGTTGGTGAAGCAATTTTTAGCACAGGGGCTTTTATCGTTTGGAAAGCCGTTCCTTTTTCATGGACTTATCAAAAAAATCTTATGTAAAGGAGTACGGTGTTATGAACAAAGAAAAAAATCCGATTGTAATGCAACCCGACTATCAAACCGAGATCGTCGAGATTGTGAAAAGTCGGCTTTCTCCCGGGGTGATGCGCGAAAAGCTTTCCGATTTCCATCCCAAGGACATTGCCGAGACGTTATCGGTACTTGCGTTGAATGAAAGAAATAAGCTGAATGCGATCTTGCAAGCAGATGCTTTGGCAGAGGTGTTTGAGTATGCCGATGAGGCGGCTCTTTATCTGAAGGAGATTCCCCTGAAAAAGCGTGTTCAGATTCTTTCCTTGATGGAAAGCACTGCAACTGCCGAGTATCTCAAAACACTGGAACAATCCGAGCGCTATCTTATTTTGGAGCTGTTGCCCGCCGAGGTGAAGGAAGAGATCAATCTTCTGGAGTCCTTTGAGGAGAACGAGATCGGTAGCAGAATGTCCACCAATTTTATTTCGGTGCAAAGAAAGATGAGCATTCGGGAAGCGATGCACGCATTGGTGGATCAAGCGGCAGAAAACGACAACGTATCGAAAATTTACGTTGTGGATGAGCGCGAGACATTTTATGGAACGATCGATTTGAAGGATCTGATCATAGCGCGGGAGGGAAGCGCGCTGGAGGATCTTGCTGTGACCTCTTATCCGTACTTCTATGCAACCGAGTTGATTGACGATTGTATTGAGCGTATGCGCGATTATTCGGAGGATGCGATCCCGATCTTAGACACGGAAAATCGGTTGCAAGGTGTTTTAACTGCTTATGATATGGCAGAACTGATCGGCGACGAGCTGGGCGAGGATTACGCCAAGCTGGCAGGTCTTACGGCGCAGGAGGATCTGAAGGAGCCGCTCGGCAAGAGTATCGGAAAACGCCTCCCGTGGTTGGCGATCCTGCTGGGACTGGGCATGATGGTTTCGGTGGTGGTCGGTCTTTTTGAGAGCGTGGTTGCGAATTTAACGGTTATCATCAGCTTTCAATCGCTGATCCTCGGTATGGCGGGTAACGCGGGAACGCAATCTCTGGCGATCACGATCCGTGTTCTGACCGATGAATCGCTGACGGGGCGGGAAAAGCTTTCTCTCTTTTTCAAGGAGACGCGGATCGGTGCGTGCAACGGATTGATCATGGGCGTTTTGTCCTTCCTGTTCGTTGGCTCCTACCTGTACCTTTTGAGAGGGGAGACTGCAACGCTTGCATTTTCGGTGTCGGCTTGTACGGGACTTGCGCTGTTTGCGGCAATGCTGCTCTCAAGTATTGCGGGAACCACGATCCCGATGCTGTTCAAAAAGCTGAAGGTCGATCCCGCCGTGGCATCCGGGCCGCTGATCACAACCGTCAACGACTTGGTTGCCGTGGTTGCGTATTACGGGCTTGCATGGTTGCTCCTGATCCGCGGCTTGGGACTATAGGCTTTGTGTCCTTCGGGACACAAAGCCTCGATATAAATCCCTTATGGGATTTTCGATATGTTGCTAACGCAACTCGATATGCTGACGCTCGATATGTTTGCTTCGCAAACGAGGGATTTATATCATATCGAAACCGACTGCAAGGGCGGTTATATCGAATTCGAGCGTTGCGAGAATATATCGAGGTGAGCAACGCGAGGCATATCGACAAACATATAATTTGCATTTGTGACTGTAAATACCGTGCTTGCTAAGAAAAAGAGCAAGAACAGGAGGCGAAAATCCTGTTTTTGCTCTTTGCTTTTTTGTTGATATGTCTTTTCCGTTACTGTGTGAAATCTTCAAAAATCAAAATACACCGAGCGATTTGAGAACGGTTGCGCTGACAAACAGCGTGAGTGCGGAGAGCAGGGTAGTCCAAACCACCAGTTGCCCAGCCAGGTCGCTGTCGGCACCCATTTCCTGTGCCATGGGAACGCTGGACACGGCGATCGGCGTTACGAAGACTGCCGCAAATGCCGCAAAATGCGCGCCCTCAAAGCATCCCAACAGATATGCTGTTCCCAAGCCGATCACGGGAACCACGAGCGCACGCATGATCACGCCAAAAAGAATCTGCTTTTTCAGCGAAGCGATAGCGGTAAATTCAAACTGTGCGCCCAGTACAACCAGTGCCAACGGCGTTGCCACCTTGGAAAGTGAATCCAAGGTCTTGTAGATCACGGGCAGATCGCTTTTGATGCGGAAGTCGATATCAAAGGAATCAAGCAGTGCGCGAATCGCCAAACAAACGCAGCCCAGCGCAATGGCTTGGATCAGCGGATTTTTGACGATGTCCGGCAAAATACGCTTGACTTTGATCTTTTTTTCCGTGTTCTCCGAAAATACTGTCAGACAGATCACCGCCAGCACGTTATACAAGGGAATGATAAATGCCGACAAAAGCGTTGCAACGCGTGAGCCTGCCTGTCCGAACAGCGATTCTGCCAAGGGGATTCCAACCAAGGCAAAATTCGAGCGAAAGCTTGCCTGCAGCAGCACCCCGCGCTGACGCCCATCGGAGCTGATCCACTTCGTAACGGGAATGGCAAGCAAAAACAGGAGTCCCGTGATGCCCAGCGTATACCAAACGTAGGTCAGATCCAGTGCTGCAAGATCTTCGATGTTGTAGACATTTAAAAAGAGCATACAGGGAAGGAACAGACGGAACACCAATCGGTTCATTCCGCCGGAAAGCTCTTTGCTGATGATCTTTATCCGTTTGAGCAGATAGCCCGCCAGAACGGTCAGGATCAGCGGAAAGACCGCATTAACAGCGAATACAATATTGGACATCAAAATCCCCCCTTGAGATCTATTATCAAAGAGTATAACACAAAATGACCGACTTGTCAATCGGGTATCTTTTCAAAGCGTTTGACCGTCTTTTCAAAGCGTTTGACCGTTTTTGCAGATAAAAATCGAAAAGATGCTTGACAAGCGAGGCTTTGACCGTTATAATGTGTATACTTGATTTTATGATGAGGGAAAGAACATGACAAATGAAGGTGTTATCCAAAGGGTAACCGAAGAAGAAGCGGTTGCTGTGGTGCGCTTTGCCTTGAAGGTTGGAGAGCATTTACAGATCAACGGCGGCGAGGTCTCCCGCGTTGAGGATACGGTTCAGCGTATCTGCCGCGCATACGGTGCCGCGCGCGTTGACGTATTTGCGATCACTTCGGTGATCGTGGTGACCGCGATCTGGTCGGGCGGTGTGGTGATCACACAAAGCCGACGCGTCAAGGGAATCGATAAAAATACCACTCGCCTGGAGGCGATCAATACGATCTCGCGCGAGGTGTGTGCAAATCCGATCCCTGTGAAAGAAGCTCATAAAAAACTGGATGAAGCGTTGGAGAAGGGGAAGCTTTCCAAAAAACGCTTTTTGATCGGCTCGCTGATCGCAACCACATCCTTTGCCGCATTTTTCGGTGGAGATTGGAAGGATGTTCTGGTGACCTTCTTCGTCACCTTCTTGATCGTTTTCAGCCAGTTTGCAAACAACTATCTCGGAGGCAATCGGCTGCTTTCAAACGTGATGTGTTGCTTTTTTGCAAGCACTGCGGCAACGTTGATCTGTTTTTGGTCGGGAGCCTCTCTGGATATGGTGATGGCAGGCTGTATCATGGTTCTGATTCCCGGTATTTCCATGACCAGCGCGGTTGAAAATCTGATATTGGGAGATACGCTTTCGGGCCTTCTTGGGTTGATGGAGGCGCTGATCACGGCGGTGGCTTTGGCGGGCGGTTTCATGCTGTCCCAAATGCTGATCGGAGACCTCTTGACAGGTGCACCGATTGCGAATGAGCCGACCGGCTGGGTATTTTGGATGATACAGGTGGTCACGTCGTTTACGGGATCGATCGGATTCTCCTTGCTGTTTGGATTGCGCGGGAAGCAGCTTCCCGTGGCGGCGGCAGGTGCCTCGGTAACATGGGG
>JAFTKI010000019.1 GCA_017453335.1 Clostridia bacterium | reverse complement strand
TCACAGTGGAACCCGTTTACGGGTGGCAAGTAACGATTGCATGGCTGACAGGCCAATAAAAAGCGCACTTGTGCGCCGCCAGTAGTATTAGGGCTATGCCCGAAACTGAAATACCCCCCGTTATACGGGGGGATATTTATTGTGCGTTACGAATGGATATTGCTTTGCATTTGCGAGGGCGGACAGCCGTATTTTTCCTTAAAGGCGCGCGAGAAGTATTTTTCGTCGGTAAAGCCGCAGGAAAAGGCGATTTCCTTGACCGACAGTTCGTTTTCGGAGAGCAGCTCCAGTGCGCGGTTCATGCGGAGTCTTGTGAGATATTGCTTGGGCGAGATCCCAAAATGCCGCTCATACGCTCGCTGTAGACTGGACGCGCTGAGAAAGCCTTTGGCACAAACCGATTGAATATTGAGTGTCGGATCGCAAAAATGCTCCTCCATATACCGCAGGCAGGAGGTGAATGCACTGTCGCCGATCGATTTTTTCTGTGCGTTTGCGATCTTATCCAAAATGTCATAAACGGTCGCCTTTGCGTGGTTTACCGAGCGCTGTGTTCTCCATGCCTCCAAAAGATTTTGAAACATGGCTTCGATTGGCGTCTTGTTTTCCGGGCGAAGATTCTCTGCCTCGGTATAATTGCACTGCATCAGATGCACGAAAATGCTGTCGCCGCCCGAATAGTCCACCCGATACGGCATGTTGGCGGGCAGAAACAGAATATCCCCCGCGCTTGATACGATTCGTTTACCGCCGATCTCAAACTGTCCGTTTCCGTTGACGCGGTAAGAAAAGGCGGCATAAGGGCGCGCTTTAACCTGAAAGCTTCCTTTTTTGTGCGTGCAACGGTCAACGGTTAAGATCTGGAAGGAAAGCTCTTCAAAATTATAAATCATGGAAATCATCACCTCGCCAACAGTATAGCACAATGTGACCGAAAAGTCCACCTTTCTGAATAAAAAAGCGGTTTTTACAAGCAGGAAACCGTAGTATACTGTAAAAAAACGCAAAAAAGGAGCATATTATGATTTTTCATCCGCAGAGATTGACCGAGGGCAACGGCACTTTTGTTTTGCCCAAAACCGTCAAGGCGGTGGCACATTCCTGTCTGAATAACCCGACGGTTCGGGAGTTTTGGAAAAATTTCAGCTTCGGGACGTCAACCGTTGAAATGACACCTTGCAATGACTACCGTTTTTCGCTTGGAAGCACTCCGGCACTGCCGCTTGACGGCTATGCGTACAGCATTCACGCCGATGAAAACGGCATTTGCGTAGCCGCCGAGAGCGCACAGGCATTACGCGACGGCTTTATGGTGCTTTTGGATCGGTTTCATGCGATCGATACAGAGGACGGGATCGCGGCAGAGGTGTCGGCGTGTGAGATTCAAGACCGCGCATGGACCGAAAACCGCATGGTGCATTTTTGCATCTTCCCCGAAACCGAGCTGTTGGAGCTTCACCGCTTTGTCCGTCTTTGCGGCGCGCTCAACTATACGCACGTCATTCTGGAATTCTGGGGAATGCTGCAATATGATTGCATGAAGGAGCTTTCCTGGTCTCACGGCTTTACCAAGGAGCAGGTTGCGCCCATCATCCGCGAGGCGCAGGAGCTTGGTATGGAGGTGATCCCTATGTTCAACCACTGGGGACACGCATCCGCCTGCCGCATGGCACAGGGAAAGCACGTGGTGCTTGACCAGAACCCCGCTCTGCAAACCTATTTTTCCGAGAACGGCTGGTGCTGGGACATTCGAAAGCCCAAGGTGCAGGCACTTTTGCGCACGATTCGAAACGAGCTGATCGAGCTTTGCGGAGATGGCGCATACTTCCACATCGGCTGTGACGAGGCGTTCGGCTTTGAGCTTACCGAGGAAAATATGACCTATTTGTGCGATTTTATCAACGGCATTGGGGACGAGCTTACCGCTCACGGCCGCCGCGCGATTATTTGGGGAGACATGATCCTGTACCGCCACGCCGATTGGAATCCCGACAACCGTTATTCCTGTCATTCTCCCGCGCCCGATGTAGAGCCCTTTATGCTTGCGCATCTTGACCGCAAGATCGTGATTGCCGATTGGCAGTATCACGCGGTGCACGCACCTATCGAAACGGCATCGGTGTTCACAAACGCGGGCTTTGACTGTCTGCTTTGCCCGTGGGATGACGGACGCGCACAGATGCGCGCGGTGATCACCACGATAAAAGAGCAAAATCTGATGGGAATCATGCACACCACCTGGCACACGCTCACCAAGGGAATGCCTTATGTTCTGCGTGCCGCAGTGGGGGAATCCAAGCTCGACGACGGAAGTGCCGCAGCCCATGGCGACTCGGGAAACACTGCCGCGCTTTATCGCAAGGTCATGCCGATCCATGGTGACTACAAAAAAGCGGGTTGGAGCAAAAAGCAGATCGATTGCAAATGGTGATGCTACTGCCTTTTTGAAAATACTATCGAGTATCGTTATCAAATCAAGGCAGAACAAGGCTCTCCTCATCCGCCTCGCTCAGCTCGGCACCAACCCCTCAGGGGAAGGCTAACGGTAGGCACTTTATAAGGTATCATTTTGAAACCGTATTTTTGATCGAGGCGTTGCTTGGATAGAGAATTGAGCTTGTTCTGCGCACCGCCCTCAAAAGCCTTCTCCAGCGGAGAAGGTGGCAGCCGCGAAGTCGGCTGACGGATGAGGAGAGACGGCTATGCTGATTGTTTGTACCTATATGATTCGGTAATGAATGAAACAGAAGGGAAGATTTTATGAAGCTTTGTATCGTATATCCCGCGCGGTCTCACAGCGCGTATCGGATCGCCGCCGAGACCTTTGCCGCTCTTGCCGAGCAGGTGGCAGGCGTTTCTTCTCGGCTTCTGACCGACAAGGATTTTACATCAACCGACGAGGTAACGGTTCTGATCGGAAACGATGCCGTCAATGCGGTGACAGCCGAGCTTTATTTGGAGATGAAAACCGAAGCTCTGGGCATCCGCTACGGCACCGACGATTACTGCATCCGACATACGGTGTGCGAGGGAAAGAGCTATCTGATCTTGGCGGGCGGACGTCCGCGCTCGGCGATCTACGCCGTGTACCGTTATTTTGAGCGGTTCTGCGGCTGTCGCTGGTTCTGGGACGGTGACCGTATTCCGCAATCCGAGCTTGTTCTGTCCGGGATCGACCTTGTTGAGTCGCCGCGCTTTGACTACAGAGGACTGCGTTATTTTGCCCATCGAAGCCTGCACCGTTTTCAGGCGGAGCAATGGAGCTTTGAGGATTGGATGGCAGAGATCGATTGGGTATTGAAGAAGCGGCTCAATCTTTTCATGCTGCGGATCGGCATGGACGATATTTTCCAAAAAGCCTTTCCGGACATCGTTTCTTATCCCGATCAAAACAAGCGTTTGCCGGGTGCGGGGGATGGATACAACGACCGCACGCTGTTCTGGTCGCTGGAATACCGCGGGGAGTTGCGCAAAAAGATTTTGCAGTACGCGTTTGAGCGCGATCTGATGCACCCCGAGGATTGCGGCACAATGTCGCATTGGTATTCACGGACACCCGTTGAATTTTTGGAGAAGGTCAACCCCGACCTGTTGCCGCAAAGCAACAATGCCTACAACGATCCCACAGGCCGCGTTTGGGACATTCGTAACCAAGAAAATTTTGACAATTATTTCAAGCTGACCGAGGCGCACATCCGCGAATACGGCAAAGCCGAGATCTTTCACACCATCGGACTTGGTGAGCGCTTGTACTCCGCCGATCCCGAAAAGAATCGGCGCATGAAGCTGTATGTTTATCACAAGATCGCCACGCGCGTCAAGGAGCAGTACCCCAACGCACCGCTTCTGATCGCAAGCTGGGATCTTTGGATGCACTTTACCCCCGAGGAGGTGCAGGAACTGGTCGCCGATCTGGACCCTGCACAGGCGATCCTGTTTGACTATACATCCGATACGGTTCGGGAAAACAATTTTACCAACTGGGGCGTGGTCAACAAATTCCCGTGGATCTTCGGGATTTTCAGCGGATACGAGCCAAACTCGGAGATCCGCGGCTACTACGAGCTGACCAACGAGCGCCTGAAGCTCGCAAAGGACGATCCGATGTGCAAAGGACTTGTGCTGTGGCCCGAGCTTTCGCACGGCGATCCCTTTGTGATCGACTATTTTGCTCACAACGCGTGGGAGCGCGAAACGCTCCCGATTTCCGAGCAGGTTGACCGCTATTGCCTCGACCGCTATCCCGCCGAGCAGGTGGAAAGAATGCAAAAGATCTGGCAGGATTTCATGCCGATCGTTGAGTTGGCGGCGTGGAGTGTGGATAAGGGATCTTATTACCAAACGGCAAACGATATTTTCCCGCACATTTTCCGCAACGCGAAATTTGAGAAGAAAAAGACCGATCTGTATCGGACAAAGCTTGCAAATGCGGCAAAGAACAAGGATGCCGCCGCCGAGATTTTACGCCGTTTGTCGGAGATGACTTCCACGGACAGCATGATGCAAAGGGATCTGTACGATATCGCGCGAACCGTGATCGGCAGATACATCAATGCGCTGATCACGCGGGCAGAGTATCTGTACGTTGAAAAATGCGCGTATGACGAGCTGACGCGCACGATGGAGAATGCTGAGGAGTTGCTTGGTATTCTTGGAGAGGTGCTTGGATCGCATGAGGATTACTCGCTCCTGTCTTCGCTGAACCATATGCACGCGGTTGCAAAGACCAATCCGAATTTTGAGCAGACCTTGAAGGAGAACGCATCGAGCCGATACTGCCGTTCTTATATCAGCGAGAATTTGCAATATCTGTATCTCCCCGAAATGAAGCTGTTGTTTGAGGAGGTCAGAGCGGCTGCTTGCGAGGGCAGGGAGATCGACAAGCAGGCGTTGGACGGTGAGCAAGAGGCGATCCGTCAACGCTATTTTGACACACCGCTTGCCGATATGAAAGAAACCGAGGTTCCTTATTCCGAGGCAACGGCGCGTGCCGCCGCGCTGATCGGTTCGCTGGAGCTTTGGTGATCAAAAGGAATGAAAAAGGCAATATCATCCGATTTGGGTGATATTGCCTTTTTGGATTGTCTTATTTTGCTTTCTCCTTTGCTACCGCATCCTTGATGGCTTGGTAGAATTTCGGCCATTCCTTTTTTGGCATGGTGTATTCAACCTTGGTATCCTTCTCTTGGAAAAGGACTTCCTTGCTTTTCATAAAGAAAAAGAAGGGAGCGAGAACCGCAAGTGCGTATTTGTTGTCCTTGGAGGAAAGTGCTGTTCCGAAATCGTTGGTAACCCCGCCGCCTTTTGCGGTTTTCTCGATCTTTTTGAGAAATTTTTCGTCTGCCCCGATGATGAAGGCTTCGGTTACCTTTTTCACCATTTCATCACAAGAGATCATCATTTTTTTTGCCATTTTTTATACTCCTTTATTTTTCACACATCATAGTGTGTATAATATAACAGAAATTTGATCAGCCTTCAAAGTGAAGTGAAAAAGCTTGCATTGCTGTTTTGGCATCTCTGAAATGGATCACAAAACCGTTCTCGGTTTCTTCTCCCGTTGCCTGCAAGTTGTATGTAAAGCCTTCAAACGTGTAGATTCCATTTTCAAGCGTATAGGTTCCTTCATCCAGACTGGATAAAGTCATATCAATCGACCAAGTGCCATCCTCATAAAGATTTAGTGCGGTTTCCTCGTAAATAGAGTTCAGATCCTCTAAAAACGAGCTGTATGCATAGTGCGAGTAGGTGGCTTCGCTAAATTCGTATTTTGCCTCAGCACCGCAACCAACGAGAGAAAGGAGAGCTGTAAAAAGTGTGATCACCAGTATGATTGAAGTTATTCTTTTTTTCATTTCTTACCTCCAAAAGCTATTTATAGCCTAATTGTATCATATATAGCCCGTTTTGTCAAGAGGATTGGGCTATAATTAGACCAAATCTTTTTTGGGAGGTCTTTGATGGATACCTACACGGCTGTCAAAAATCGGTTGATGCAACTGTTGGAGCAGAGAAAGATGTCGATCCACAAGCTGGCAATGGAGTCGGCGGTGCCGCCCTCTTCGATCAAAAATATCTTGTATGGAAAAAGCAAAAATCCGGGGATCGTGACCATCAAAATGCTGTGTGACGGCTTTGGAATCAGTCTTTTGGAGTTTTTTGACTGCGAGGAGTTGTCCTCCTTGGAGCAGGAGATCAAATAAAAAGGGGCAATATCATCCGAGGTGGGTGATGTTGCCTTTTTGCTACATTCAAATTTTTGTTTCCTATTGAAAAAGAAGCTGAAATATGATATAGTAAACAAGGAAGACTGTTGGGAGGTGTTGGGTGATGCGTGAATTTACGGGAATGATATTTGACATAGAGCGCAGCTCCCTTGTGGACGGTCCGGGGATCCGCACGACCGTGTTTTTCAAGGGCTGTAATCTGCGTTGCGAGTGGTGCCATAACCCCGAAAGTCAGCACTCGGCACCGCAGTTGCTGTTCTATCGGAATAAATGTACGGGATGCGGCACCTGCCGTGCAAAATGCCCGAATCGGTTGGAAACGTGCGAGGCTTGCGGAGAATGTGCGGTCTTTTGTCCCACCCATGCAAGAGAGCTGTGCGGAAAGGACTATACCGTTGACCGACTTCTGGGGGAAGTGATCAAGGATAAGCTCTTTTATGAAAGCTCGGGCGGCGGCGTGACCTTCTCGGGCGGCGAGTGTATGTTGCAGCTCGATTTTCTGTCGGAGATGCTGAAAAAATGCAAGGAAAACGGCATCCACACCGCAGTGGATACCGCAGGTTGTGTGCCGTATTCCTCCTTTGAGCGTATTCTGCCCGATACCGATCTGTTTTTGTACGATATCAAGTGCCATGACAGCGAAAGGCACAAACGCTACACGGGAGTGGAAAACGCATTGATCAAGGAAAATCTCGGACGCCTGTTGAGGGCGGGAAAGCCCGTGTGGGTGCGTATTCCGATCATTCCCGACGTAAACGACACGGTGGAGGAGATGCGCGCGATCAAGCAATTTCTGGATTCTTGCGGCAAGCCCGAGCGCGTGGAGCTGTTGCCGTATCACGCAATGGGCGAGCATAAATACGAAGCCCTTGGAGAGCGCGCCAAGTCCTTTTCGGTGCCCAGCGAGGAAGCTATGGAAGTGCTGAAACAGGTGTTCTCATAATAAAAAATATTGGAAATAATCTTTGAAAAAGCAGTCACCGCCATCAATCGATGGCGGTGACTGCTTTTTTCATAACGTTTCCTTTGTTAGTTTTATGATTTCTAAAATATATTTTCTTTTTTTATGATCCAGATTTCTGATTTCATTGATAATTTCCGATTCCATGTATTCGTTGGATTTTACCGCGCTTTCCGAAATAAAAGAGGCAATGTCACAATCCAAAACCGACGAAACGGCACCGAGCAAGTCCAGGCTGATTTTTGTGATGCCGCGCTCCACCTGACTGATATACCCGATAGATACGTTCAAGCGTTCTGCCAAATGCTCTTGCGTCATCCCATTTGCCTTTCGCGCGCGTTTTATGCGGTTCCCGATCAATTTATAATCAACGTTCATATGCGCTCCTTTTGTATTATCATGTAACTAACTATAGAATACAACACTTACAACTAAAAAAGAAGATATTTATAGGTAAATATTTAGTTATTAGTATTGACAAAAGTGAAAAAAGATGATAAAATAAGAAGCGGAAAATCGAAAAATTGGTTTTCTGCGAGAAAACAAAAGAATTTAAAAAACAACGGAGGATTTTTCAAAATGGCTGCAGACAACAAATACTTAGAATTAGCACGCTCTGCTCGCAAGGAAAACAACAGCGAGGATGCCAAAAAGTTTTACGATATGGCAAGAGTGGAAGACCCGGAAAACGGCGAAGCAAAGTTTTTCTATCAGTACTACTCGCTTTATGAGGGCAAAAACAATGAGATCGCTCGCAGATTTATCAACCTGATCAACGGAATTCCTTCCTCGATTAAGTGTGTTGTAAACTCGGGTGCCGATCACGCAGAAAAATTGGAAACCATAAGAGAAATCGTAGAAGCTTACGTTCCCATGACGTGGTCTCTCAATCGTTATATGAATAATCTTACGGTTGGAAGCGGACAAAACCGTACCCGCGTGTTGTCCAACGCTGAAATCACATCAACTTGCGTAGCCGGTGTCATTGGTCTTTACGCAACGGGAGACCTGCTTCAAACACTGTTCAACGGAGATGCGGCGGCAATGAAAATTGCGGCGATTGCATGGAAAGAGGGCGTCTCGCTTCAACAGAAATGGTATGCCTATAAATATGATGGCAAGACGGCGGAGGAATATGCCGAAAAGATTAAAAAGGTAGAACCCGATTATGAAATGCCAAAGAAGGCGGGTTGTATCTCGTTTGGTTGATAAAGGATAAAATCCTAAGGGGTTGAGCAAATCAGCCCCTTATCAAATTGCCGAGGTGTCGTGTTGAATTATTTGGATTATTTGAAAATAAAAGAAGATTACCAAGAGCAAAAGCGATTGGAGAGATATCAAACGGTTCGTCCGCTTGCCGTACCCAACACGAGATGGGTTCATGTAATTTTGCTTTGCGGCGGGTTTGTTGCCGTTCTCATTCTTTTTTGCCGGCTATGTGTATGGATGGCTGTTCCGATGCCTTTTCGCATTTGCATCTTGATAATAGGCCTTTTTGCGCTTTTTGAGTTTTTCTTGCGCTTTTTGGGCATTAAACTGGTGGAATGCTATCAGCATTACACCTCGGAGGAGGTTCGCAGACGGTGCTTGTGCGTTCCGTCGTGCTCGGAGTATGCGATTGCGTGTTTCAAAAAATACTGGTTTATTCAGGCGATATTAAAAATTCGGAAACGCTTGTATTTCACCTGTCAAGGCGATGAGTACAAATTAGATCCGCCTTGATGATCAAAGGTGCTGATTCATTCAGCGCAGGACAAAAACCACGGAGCAGACATAAGAGAAAAACTGAATTTTATTATTTTGCTCTTAGAATGAAGAAATCCGCCGACAAAAATCGGCGGATTTCTTCGCTTTTTATATGGTTTTTATTTTCAAAATTCGATGCGCTGCACCGAGCGAACGTGAGCGGTGGTGTCGTCCACGTCAAAGATCACGCCCTGTGCGATAACGGGGCCGTTGGCAACCGAAAAGCGGGTGGGCATCTGGGTGATGAAACGCTCCAGCACCGCGTCCTTATCGGTACCGAGAATGCCGTTTGTGGGACCGCACATTCCAAGGTCGGTCACGTATCCCGAGCCATGGGGAAGCGTTTGTGTATCGGCGGTGGGGACGTGCGTGTGTGTACCGAACATTACGTGGATCCGTCCGTCAAAGTAGTGCGCGATCGCCAGCTTTTCGCTGGTCGCCTCGGCGTGGATATCCATGATCGCCAGATTGTAAGCACCCTTTTCGCGCTCCAGAACCCGATCCACCGTTTCAAAAGGAGAGGCGAGAGGATCCAGATAAACGCGTCCTTGGACGTTGATGCACAAAACGCGTGTGCCGCCAACGCGGAGGATCGTGTATCCGCTGCCGGGCGCTTGGGCAGGGAAGTTCGCGGGGCGAATGATGGGCGCACCGCCGTCCAGAAAATCGTAAATATCGCGTCTGCCAAAGGCATGGTTGCCAAGCGTGAGCAGATCGATGCCCGAGCCAAGTAGCATTTTTGCGTCATCGGCAGAGAGACCGCGGATGTCGCTGGCGTTTTCACCGTTTGCCACCGTGATATCAATTTTTTCTTTGTTGCGGAATTGCCACAGGTGTTTTTCAAGGTACTCGATCGCCGCCGAGCCGACAACGTCTCCGAGAGCCAGAATTCGCATAATCAGGATTCCTCTGTTTCTATTTTGGTTTGAGATTGCTATTATCTTACCACAGAAAAAGGGAAAAGTCAAGACCTTACACCGCATCACAATTTTATCGTATTTTGTAACGACTAAAACCAAATTGAATATACCCCCAACCGGCTACTCAAAATTGTGAAGCTTACAGTTAGCCTTCCCCGCTGGGGAAGGCTAATGGGAATGTGCGAATTTCAGATTGGTGCGCATATTCATACACGGGCGATCATAACCGCTTGCGGTTTTCGCCCTTGCGAGGATAATGCGTAATCGCAAGTTGATGCGCGATCTATGGATTATTTGTAGGGACCGGCGTCCCCGACGGTCCGTGAAGTAAGAAATTTTGCTTTGTTTATGTCAACGTATATACCGTATAAATGTAGCCATTTTATAATATCAAATTTTTTCTTTACGGACCGTCGGGGACGCCGGTCCCTACAAGGTTTGTACAAATTTTTAAATTGGTGCGCCGATCTACGGTTTTGTTTGTAGGGGCGATCATTGATCGCCCGATAAACGATTACAAACCGCACCAGATCCATATAAAATCCCCATGCGTTTTACCGTTGCAAAATCACCTCATCCACCGTTCTGCAAATTCAAAAGGACGGCTCCATGCGGAACCGTCCTTGGTTTTGCATATACTTTTGTATCAGCCTGCGGCTTCGGTGTTCGCATCGAACATCTCGGCACCTGCAAAGAAGTAGTTGTCCCCCTTCTTGAATACGTACCAGGTCTTGCCGCCGTATGCGCCCTCTGCCTCAACCGTTACAACCTCGCCTGCCGTCAGCTGCAGCGTATCCTTATCGGCAACGCGCTCCTCGGGCTCGGGGTTACAGTTGGTCACGTCCTTCGCAGCCATCGTCTTGGGAACGCTCAGCTTGCTGAACGTGGGATACTGAGCCAGCACCTGATCCAGCGTGGGAGCGGCGGGCTTACCGTCGGAGTTTGCAGTCAGGTAAGCGTAGCTTACGAAGTAGTACTGATTCTCGGATTCTACCATAGCCCAGTAGATACCGTTCTGCGTTCCTGTTGCAACCACCACAACGGGGCTCTTTTGTGCATAAGCAAACGCGATGTTATCTGCGTTGGACGCGTTGGGAGTTTTACGAGCGTTCAGGCTCTTTGCATCGGTGGAAACGTACAGAGTTACGGGAGCGTCGTTCTTGGTGAAGCTGGGATATTCCTGCAGCTTCTCGTCAAGAGAGGGCATGGGGTTGGTTGTGGAAACGTACTTGGACTGTGCAACGTAGCCTTCCTTTACGATCAAGCCCTGTCCTGCGGTACCCTGCTTGGTGTACTTCACCCGGTACCAGGTATCGCCATCGTTATCGGTTCCTGTTTTCTGCACCAGCAGCATATCGCCGTATACCAGCGTCATAACCTCGTTCGATTCGGTGGAGGGACAGAAGCGGAGCGTCAATTTTTCCTCTACCACATACAGGTAGTAGGGCTCTGCCACATCGGTAAAAGCGGGGTAGTTGTTGATGTCGTTTGCATCCATAACCTCTTTATCCGAAACGTAATCGGCATTGACGAAATACTGATTGTCGGCATCATACTGGATCTTCACCCACTTGTCGCCCTTCGCCACTACCTGAACCGTGTCGTTCAGATTGAGCTTTTTGATCAGATCGGAGTTTTTGTAGGCATATTTACGAACCGCAACGTCGTTGTCGGAGATGTACATGATGGTGGGATCGCAGGTAGCGAACTTCTCACCCAGCAGATCCTCGGTGGTGAGCTGATTGGTCAGAGTGGTGTACTGCTTGCCGTTCATCACCACGATGCTCTTACCGTTCGAGCCAACCTTCACACGGGCAAGCTTGGTGAACTGGAGTGCGATCTGGACATCCTGCGTGTTTTCAACACCCGTGAGGAAAAGATTCTGACCGATCACGTAAACCGTGTCGTTGGTGTCCTGCCAGGTCACCACTTCTTCGGCGGGAGGCGTGGTGTTGTTGGTGTTATCGCCGTTGTTTTGTTCCTGGTTGGTGTTGTTTCCCGTATCGTCTGTTTGGTCGCCGGTGGAAGAGCTGCAGGCTGCCATGGAAGCAGTGATCATTGCTGCCAGAAGCAGCGCGAGAATTCGTTTTTTCATGTATTTTTCATATCCTTTCTGTGATGTAGTGTAGCGGTTAATGCTCTATCGCAAAAACTGCCGTGTCGGCAAAAAGCCGCAGGTCGGGCGTTTTATCGAATGAGGAGCGAATGCTCCGCCAATACTCCAAGAATAGTATATCATATAAAAATATACTTGTCAATGAATTTTGGGACGAAATTTTATCTTTTTTGTTTTATTTTTGCATTCACGGGTACCAATTTTGCAATAGATTTGGGTGTATATGGGATCTTTCACTTTTACACCTCATCCGTCACGACAAGCGTGACACCTTCTCCTCAAGGAGAAGGCTTTCAGAAAATCGTCTTTACAAAAAGCTTGACCGAAAGATACACGCCATAGTTAAACTTTTTATAAAGCAAAGCAGTTTTGTGCGGGATTCATATAAGCCTTCTCCTTGAGGAGAAGGTGGCGGCGTAAGCCGACGGATGAGGTGTGCGATGCAACATTTTATGTACCGCATCTGTGAATAATTTTTTACTAAGAAGCCATACTAAACGCGAAAACAGTGTGGACGGAGAGCGAAAAAATGAAAGAAAAACCGATAGAGCTTTGCGCGGCGATCGTCACGTCTGCCAGCGTAGTAGGCAAGAAGGAAAGCGAAGGACCCTTGAAAAAGGGCTTTGATCTGTTTGATGAGACCGATCGCTTTGGGGCAAAAACATGGGAGGCGGCGGAAAGTGAGATGCAACGCCGCGCGCTTTCAACCGCGCTTTCAAAGGCGCGTTTGCGTGATACCGATCTCGGTGCGCTTTTTGCGGGCGACCTTTTGAACCAATGCGTTGGATCGGCGTACGGTCTTTTGGATTTTGAGATTCCGTATTTTGGGTTGTACGGTGCTTGCTCCACCTGTGCCGAGGGGCTTTTGCTGGCATCGCTGTTTGTCTCAACCGAAGTATACCGATACACGGCGGCGGTCACCTCCTCTCATTACTGTTCTGCCGAGAGACAGTACCGTTTGCCGATCGAATACGGCGGTCAGCGCGCGCCGGGGGCGCAGTGGACGGTCACGGGATCGGGGGCGTTTCTTTTGGAAAAAGCGGCCGAGCAAGAAAGTCGCGCCGTGATCTGCCGCGCAATGCCGGGAAAGGTGCGTGAGCGCGGGATCAACGATGCCTCCAACATGGGGGCGGCAATGGCACCTGCCGCGGAGGACACGCTGAACCGCTATTTTGAAGCGACCGACACGCGTCCCGAGGATTACGATCTGATCGTGACGGGTGACCTTGGCTATGAGGGCGGCAGTATTTTGTGCGATCTTATGCGAGCCGACGGCTATCCGATCGCCGATCGCTACACCGATTGCGGAATGTTGATCTATCATCGCAAGGAGCAGGACGTACACGGGGGCGGCTCGGGCTGCGGATGCTCGGCGGTAGTGCTGGCGGCGCATCTGTTGCCGCGCTTGGAGAGCGGAGAGATCTCTCGGATGCTGTTTATGTCAACGGGAGCGATGATGAGTCCCGACAGCATCAAGCAGGGACAGAATATTCCCGCCGTGGCGCATCTGCTGGAGCTGCGCGGAGTCGGAAAACAGAAAGCGCAGGGAGGAAAGGTGTAATGGAAACACTGTTGCCTTATTTCCGCGCCTTTTGGGTGGGCGGCGCGATTTGCGTAGCGGCGCAGATCCTGATCGACCGCACCAAGCTGACTCCTGCGCGGATCCTTGTGCTGTATGTGGTTCTGGGCGTTTTCCTTGGCGGGATCGGCGTTTACAAGCCACTCCTGGACTATGCAGGGGCAGGCGCATCCACACCGCTGATGGGCTTTGGCAATCTGATTGCCAAGGGAGTGCGCGAGGCGGTGGACGAAAAGGGACTTTTGGGAGCCTTGACGGGCGGACTTTCCTCGGCGGCGGGAGGCATTGCGGCGGCGTTGGTGTTCGGATATCTTGCCTGTTTGTTCTTTCGGGGAAATTCAAAATCATAATGAGGGTTTAAAAATACAGTCAGTATTCATCAGGAAAACGACCCGTCGGAATTGCCTTGCCGCATTCCGACGGGTCGTTTTGCTTCACATTATTAAGAACACGTTGTTTTCTTGACTTTTTTTGAAAAAATATATGAATAAACTATTGACACGGACGAGAGTAAGGCGTATAATAAGCTTGTATGAAAATACAAATTTTACAAATGAAGGAGAATTTTTATGTACGGTCCTAAAATATCTCAAAAGACGGTTTCAACCGTCCAGGTTTGGACATGCGTTTTGTTGGTATGCCTGGCTTTGGTGATGAGCTTTCTGCCGATCGTCAAGCTCGACATTGCGGGTGACAATGCCGATGAGGTGAATTCCTTGATGAAGGAAATGGACATCACCGATGTTGATGTCCCCGAAAATGTTGAAATTTCTGCGGTCAAATTGATCAAAAGCGTTATTTTGATGATCGATATCGTCACGATGCCCGATATGGAGGACGACTCGCTTGACGCGGAGAAGGAAAGAGAAGCCTTGTTAGAAAAGATCAAAGGCGAAGAGGGACGGGATACCTTGATGACAGCGATGGCGCTGGTTGCCTCTGCGGGCGGTGCTTTGATGGATGATGACAACGGAGAAGCCTCGGGCGGTTTCTTCAGCCTGTTCTTTGAAGTCATCATTATATTGATCTGCCTGTTTGGTGTGCTGGGCATGATCATCGTTCTTCCGCTTTCCATGCTTTGGAAGGTGATCAAGAGTATGTATGCAGCATTTACCAATTTGAAAATGCCAGAACAAGCCGTTTCGAAAATGGGCGATTCGCTTACGGGTTTTTTGGTTCTGATCTTGACGCTGATGGCATTCCAGTCGATGCTTCCCGGTATGACCTATGCATCCGGTGCGATGGGAATCCTGATTATTGCCATTGCATCTGCTGTGATCAATATGATCATTTCCAGATTGCGCAGATATGAAAAGGGCGCGTTCATTTATCTGAATGTCGTGCAGGGCATTTCGGTGGTTGGAGTTGTTGGATTCTGTATCTTCTTCTTCAATATGCTCAAAGCAAATATTTTTACCAGCTTTATCAACGGTACATACGGCTCTTATCTTGCGGGAGTTGCGGGCTTGGAGCTGATCAGCAAGGGAGAGATCGAGATCAGCCATGCTTATATGATCGACGGTATTTTGGTTCTGATGCTGTGGGGCTTGTTGCTTGCTACCATCAGCTATCTGTCCTCCTGCACCTCCCGTTTTGCGTGTGTGATGAAAAAAGGTGGAGACTGCTTGTTGGGAGGTGCCATCATTGCCACGATCATTGCACTGATTCCCCATTACCTGCTTTCTGCCGAGCATAACTATTCCGATCCTACCGATACATCGTCTGCGGCAGAATCCTTCTTGCACCTGGATGCTATGGAGCTTGAAGCTTTGGACATGGTTCTGGTTGGTGCGATCATTATGCTGGCTGCAGAGATCGTATTGCTGATCCTCAAGAAGACCGCTTGCAAGGGCGTGTCCGAGGAAGAGATGGCGAATGTTGTAGCAGGAATCACGGTTGAGCCTACACCTGTAGCACCTGCTACCGAAGCTGCACCTGCTGCCGAAGAGACTGTAGCCGCTTCTGCTGAAGCAACAGAAGAAACACAGGAAAACTGATTATCAACAGAATAAATAAGAGTGGGGAGCGTCTTTGGAAGCTCCCCACTTTTTTGTAAGCTCTTAACCCAATGCTTTTTGAAACCCTCGGATATTTACGGTCATGTCGCCGCGATAGATGCCCGACGTGCCAAGAACAAAGATGTCGGCTCCAACCTCGGAGAGCATCAGCGCGTTGGGCAGTGTGATGTTGCCGTCTACCTCAAGAAAGACCTCTTTGCCGCCGTTTGCATCCAGAAGCGCGCGCACCGATGCGACCTTTTCTTTCGCGCCCTCCATCAGCTTTTGTCCAGCAAAGCCGGGCTGTACCGTCATCACCAGTACACCGTCCAGCCGATTGATATATGGAAGGAGCACCTCGGCGGGTGTTTTGGGGTTGATGGCAAGCATCGCCTTGGCACCGCGCGCGTGTATCTCGTCCAGAATTTCGTCGATTTTGTCGGTGGCTTCAAAATGAAAGCTGACCAAGTCGCCTTTTTGTACAGAGTAATAATCCAAGCATTCGCACGGCTTGACGGTCATCAGGTGAATGTCCAACGGGATCTTGGTGGCGGCGCGAAGCTGCTTTACAAAATCGCTTCCAAGTGCGAGATTCGGTACAAACGAGCCGTCCATCACGTCAATATGCAAAAGGTCGATGCCTGTTTCTTCAAAAATATCAAGCTCGCGGCGGAAGTTGAAAAAGTCGGTACACATCAGCGAGGGGGATAACATTTTTTTCATAAGAATTCTCCTGTTTTGTTTTGTTACTTAAGATCGGTGTCTGCGGCGAAAATCCGCGGGCGAGAGTCCTGTCATGCGTTTGATCAGCGTTGAGAAAAATTTGCTGTCGCGGTAGCCGACCATTTCGGTGATTTCCCCCAGCGAATAACGCGACGAGGAAAGCAACCGACAGCCCTGCATCACGCGGTAGTTTTGCAGGTAGTTGACGAACGAAACGCCAACATCCTCCTTGAATTTTTTGCTGACATAGGGAAGACTGTAATTCAGTCGCGCGGCAAGGTCGCCCAAGGTAAGCGGCTCCATGTAATGCTCGGCAACGTAGGCAACCAGAAATTGCGAGATATCCTGTCCCGCCGCGGCGGCTTGCACGTCATCCAATCGACGCATGGTCAAAAGCAGGATCTCGATCAGATAACAGCGCACAAGCTCGGTATATCCCGCTCCCTTTGCCTGCTCCTCCTCGCGGATTCGGGTGAGCAGCTCCAAGATCCGCCCGTCGGAGTCGTGAAAGACCATGTGTGCGGGGTTTTGCACCAACGCCTGCATATTGAAGTGCAAGAGGTAATGCTCCAGTATTACGCGCAGGCTTTTGGTACCCTTCAGAATGGGATCGAGCAGCTCGGGCAGAAACAGACAGTCCAGATTGTCGTAGCCGTTTCCAACGCCTTGGTAGGAGTGTCGGCTGCCGTAATCCACGATCAGATAATCGCCCGGGTGGAGCGTTGCGGTCTGCCCGTCCAGCGTGTGCTGAGCCGAGCCGCTTTGAATGTAGGTCAGCTCCAAAAAGAAGTGGTCGTGCAGAGATACGGCTTTTTGATTACGGTGGGGGATGGTCAGAAATTTTTCCTGTTCCAAGCGCTCGCGGATCTTGTTCCAATGGAACTCGCGTTCGCTTCCTATCATAAAAATCCCCCCTTTTTTCTTAAAAATATCGGTTGATTTATTATAACATATCTGTTATACTGTATGCAAGAGTATTTTTGCAAAAAAATCTGAAAAGGAGAAATTTTTATGAAAATCACGGCAAAATGGATCGCGGCTCCCGAGGGCGACTATCAGGGCGCTCGCTCGTTCTGCTATGGCTTTACCCCTGCAAAGGCGATTAAGAAGGCGACCTTGTACGCCTCTGCAATGGGAATCTACGCGCCCTTTGTAAACGGTGCGCGTGTGGGCAAGGGTGTGCTGGCTCCCGGCTGGACTTCCTACAAGTACCGTGTGCAGTATCAGGGCTATGATGTGACCGATCTGTTGGAGGCAAAGGAAAACTGCATCGAGATCGGTGTCGGCCGCGGCTGGGCTGTTGGATTTATCGGACATAAGGATACCGACCACGCCTTTTCTGACCGTCCCGCTGTGATCGCATGGCTGGACGTGGTGTATGCTGACGGCACCAAGGAAACGATTGATACCGACACCTCTTGGGAGGTCTGGACGACCGAGGTTCCCTTTGCCGAGATCTATCACGGCGAGACCGTGGACAAGACGGTGGAGCCTGCTTTCCTCGCGCAAGCCGTTTTGGCAGATGTCAAGACCAAGCTGATCCCCTTGGAGGGCCCCGAAATTCTTGAGTATGAGAGATTGTCGCCCGTTCGGGTGATCCGCACTCCCAAGGGAGAAACGGTTCTTGACTTCGGACAGAACATGACGGGTTACGTACAGGTTTCGGTCAAGGCACCGCGTGGCAGCCGCATTGTGCTGACGCACGCCGAGGTTCTGGACAAGGACGGAAACTTCTACAACGAGAATTACCGCGCGGCAAAAAATCTGATGACCTACGTCTGCAGCGGTGAATCCGATGTGTTCAAGCCGACCTACTCCTTCCAGGGCTTCCGTTACATCCGCTTGGAGGAATATCCCTTTGAGGATGTAGATCCCAACAACTTCACGGCAATCGCCGTTCATTCCGATATGAAGCGCACAGGCCGCTTCTCGTGCGGAAACGAGAAGATCAACCAGCTCTATCACAACATCGTTTGGGGACAGAAGAGCAACTATCTGGATGTTCCCACCGACTGTCCTCAGCGTGACGAGCGTCTGGGCTGGACGGGTGACGCGCAGGTGTTCTGCCGTACCGGTGCGATCAACTTTGACGTAGAGAAATTCTTTATCAAATGGCTGGGTGACGTTGCCGCCGAGCAGGGCAAGGATGGCAGCGTGATGGGTATCGTACCCGACGCAATGCCCGGTTACAGAACACGCCTTTCCGCCGCATGGGGAGATGTTGCCTGTGTAGCTCCCTGGCAGATGTATCTGGCTTATGGCAACAAAAAGGCACTGAAAAAGTCTTTCCCCATGATGAAAAAATGGGTAGGCTATCAGCGTAGCGCGGGCCCCGAGGAATATCTGTGGCTGGGCGGCTATCACTACGGTGACTGGCTGGCAATGGATGCAGGCGAGGACTCCTACGTTGGCGCAACCTCTACCGATCTGATCGGAAGCGCATACTATGCGTACTCCACCAAGCTGGTGATCCTTGCGGGTGAAGCATTGGGTGAGGACGTGAGCGAATACCGCGAGCTGTACGAAAATATCCGCAAGGCATTCCGTGCGTACTTTATGGAGAACGGTATGCCCAAGGAGCAGTACCCCATGACCGAGATCCTTCCCGCGGGCCGCACCAAGCCAATCGATCAGCTTCGCCGCGGCATGACGCAGACCGCGATCGTGCTGATCCTGTACTTCGGCTTGTGTGAGGATTCCGAGCGCGCCGCTCTTGCCGCAAAGCTGGTTGAGCTGATCCGTGAGAACGGCAACCGCATGACCACGGGATTTGTTGGTACTCCGTACATCCTGCACGCACTTTCCGAAAACGGATACACCGACGTGGCATACGAATTGCTCATGCAGGAGAAGAACCCCTCTTGGCTCTATTCTGTCTGCCACGGTGCCACCACCATGTGGGAGCATTGGAACAGCCTGAAAGAGGACGGCTCGTTCTGGAGCACTGCCATGAACTCCTTCAACCACTATGCGTACGGTGCGGTGTATGATTGGATCTTCGGTGTTGCCGCAGGTATCAAGCCCATGGGCGATGCACCTGCTTACCGCGAAATTACGGTTGAGCCGCACCCCAACAAGTGCTTGGGCTTTATCGACACCTCGATCGAGAGCCGCAACGGCACAGTTCGTATGCATTGGTACTACAAGGGTGAGAGCGTGTACTACGAGCTGGAGATCCCCGAAGGTGTGACCGCACACCTGACACTCCCCTCGGGCAAGACCGCAACCCTCACAGGCGGTATTTACCACTTTGCAGAGTGAGTAGAAGGGACTTGCGGGGGAAACTTTTTCCAAAAAGTTTCCCCCGCACCCCTTTCAAAAAAGTTTATAAGGAATCGCCTTTTTTGTGATGCTTTCTGTGTTTTTTTGTGGTTACTTTTGCGTATTTTTCTCATCTTGATTTCTCTTTTTTTGTGAAAAACCGAAAAAAGAAGATTTTTTTAAAAAAAGACTTGCAATACGGAAAGGAATGTGTTATAATATCACAGTCAGCGCATGGCCCCTTAGTCAAACGGTTAAGACGTCGCCCTCTCACGGCGAAGATATGGGTTCGATTCCCGTAGGGGTCACCACCTTAAATATTCGCAGGCAGATGCCTGCTTTCCTTATGCAAGATTCCTCCGCGGTTGGTATGCACTCAGTTGCTTATATTCTCCGCGCTGTTTTTTTGGAAACAGTGGAATCCTTGCCCGATTCCCCAAAAGGGAGATCAAAAGCCCCGCGCAACAATGCTTGCGCGGGGCTTTCTTTATGCTCGAGGATCAGTTGTAAAAGTCATGGTTGCCGATGGTGAAGGCGTAAGGACGGTTTTTCGAGATCCAGTTGTTGGTTGCAATGCGCGGATTCAGGAAAAAGATCGCCGTATCCGAGATCGAGTATCCCTCCAAACAGATCTTTGCCGCCGCAATTGCGCTTTCGGTGGGCTTTTGGTAGATGGTGCCAAACGATACGGGCGAGAACTGTGTGCCGTGCTTGCGGTCAAAGATCACGCCGTAAATGGTGTTGGGGTAATCGGGACGGCGCGCGCGGTTGAGTACCACGTTGCCCACTGCAATCTGCCCCTCAAACGGCTCACCCTTGGCTTCCGCCGAAATGATGCGCGAAAGCCAGTAGACCTCGTCCTCCTTGTAGCTTGCCCATGCCACAGCGCGTGTACTGCCAACCGAGGTCAGCTCCACGCTCCGTGTATTGGGGTTCCACGAAAGCTCCTCGGCAAAGGCGCGCGCCAGCGGACGGATCGGAACATACAAATGTCCGTTCAGATTCTGTACCTTGCCAACCGTATAAAAGTAATGCCCGTTGGCTGTGATGTACGCCGCGTTCGATTGGACTGTCATATATAAGTCGTCGGTCTTAACGGTTGCGGTGTTCGTTTTGCTGTTCCACGTGATCTTGCAATCGGCAAACAGGTTGCAGAAATTGCGCAGCGGAACGTAAGTGATCGAATCCATGATCACACACTCGCCCGATAACACCTCCTTGCCGTCAACAAATACCCGTGTGGGCGTGGCGTCCGTGGGAAATTTGACCTCTGCCGCAGATGCACCGATCATCGCACCGCCCATCAGCGTTACACACGCCAAAGCCGCTGCCACAACGCGCAAAAGTATGCGCCTTGCTGTTCGTTGCTTCATTCTTGTCTCTCCTTTCTTGGTGGTGTCGGATCCCGTTGGATCCCTGTGCTTTTATTGTAACAGGAAACCCAAGGAAATTCAACCCACACATTCTGGCGGTAGAGGAAGATCTTGGGGGCAGGAGGAGAGTTCTTGGAGGGGGAAGAGGGCGTTTTTGAAAAAAACGCCCTCTTCCCCCTCCAAACCACCCCCTTCTCCCAAAAACTTTTGAACAGGCAAAGAATAGGACGGGAGTCACTAAACGTGACTCCCGTCCTATTCTTTGTTCAAACGCTTCCGCGTTTGAATGGGTTGGTTAAAAAGTGTTTACAGTGCAACAATTTTTCCATACGGCGAGAATCTTCTTGTTTGTAGGGACCGGGGGG
>JAFTKI010000123.1 GCA_017453335.1 Clostridia bacterium | reverse complement strand
TCTTAATATTTTAGTTGATAAATTGTAAATTTTTGAGGGGTACGGTTGCTTTTTTGGGAAAGATTCGCTATAATAGACTCAAATGTATCGTGAGGTGTCATTATGAAACGATTTTTTGCGGATCATTCCTATGATATGGTCAAAATGCTTTTGAACCAGATCGCCATTGCCATTTTCGGCTTTTCGCTCGTCTTGACGGCAGGCAAGATGGGAAGCGTTGGATTGCGAAACGTCACAAGCGTTTTTTCGATCTTGTTTTACCTATTTCTGATCTATATTACCGCGTGGGACATCGGTTATAAGGATAAGATCTCGGTTGACGTCGGCAAGAAAAAATATCAGCCATGGAAGGGCGTACTGATCTCGCTTTGTGCCAATTCCATCAACTTTATTTTTGCAATCGGCATCATGCTTGTTCGTCTCGGCGTCTCCGCACTCTCTACCTTTGGCGCAATCTGTCAGTTCTGCGCAGGTCTGTTGGAGGGGATGTACACGGGAATTCTGATGAATACCGTCGGTGGCGTTATGCTCAATAATTACTGGTTCTTCTATTTCCTGATCCCACTGCCCGCAGTGCTTGTCAGCGGTTTGGCATACGTGTTCGGCTTGAAGGACGTGAAGTTTACCTCCTTCTTTAACCGTCAGGAGTATCCCGAATCGGATCGCGCACCGAAGCAAAAGAAAGATGACCGCCATGAGGATTGAGCATCTGATCTATGATTTTGACGGAACCATTGCGAATTCCTATTCGCTGTTCCTTCGCTTTTGGTTGGAAATCGCCGAGCGGCACCATATCAGTCTCCCATGCGATCACCAAACACTCTACCGTGCACTGAAGCATACGGGTTGGGATGCATATTGCGCGCTGCAATGTGAGGATATCATCGATTATCCAACCTTTATGGACGAATTTCACGCCTTGCAAGAAGCACACCGCATGGATTTTTTAGCATATCCTGCGGCAGAAACGCTGTTGCGGGACGCCGTTGCCGCAGGCAAGAAAAATTATCTTTATACTCATACAGGCCCCGTCGTCAAGGATATGCTGGCGAATATGGGACTCCTGGATTGCTTTACCTTTATTCTGGATGCCTCCTACGGCTTTCCGCTCAAGCCCGCACCTGATGCGTTGCGCTTTTTGCTTTCCAAGTTTGCGCTTGATCCCGATACCTGTATCATGATCGGTGACCGTCCGATTGACACGCAAGCGGGAAGAAATGCGGGAATACGGGGGTGCCTGTGGGACGAGGAGGGGCTATTCTCGCCTGAAGATGCCGACTATTATATCAAGGAGCTTTCCGAGCTTGCAGTGCTTGTAAGGCTTTGACGGAGGACGTATGGATTTTACCAATTTGAAGCGTTTTATGGATCACCTGACCGCATGGCGCATGCCGGGAAATTCGGTGGTCGTATATCAAGATAACAAGTGTGTGTTCTCGTATCAATCGGGGTACGCTTCGCTGGAGGAAAAAAGACCGATGGCGGGCGGGGAGCTTTTCAACATTTATTCCTGCTCCAAGCCCTGTACGGTAACGGCGGCATTGCAGCTTTACGAAAAGGGACTGTTCCTTTTGGATGATCCGCTCTACGAATACATTCCCGAATTTCGGGATATGACCGTTCAAACCGAGAACGGTGAGATCGTCAAGGCGAAGTCTCCCATTACCATGCGACATTTGTTTACCATGACCGCGGGCTTTGATTACAACACGAACGCGCCTTGGAGAGCGCGCGCCGAGGCACGTACGCAAGGAAAGATGCAAACCCTTGAGGTGGTCAAGGAGCTGGCGAAGGATCCGTTGCACTTCCATCCGGGAGAGAAATGGAACTACAGTCTTTGCCACGACGTGCTGGCGGCTGCCGTAGAGGCGATTTCAGGGCAGAAATTCCGCGATTACGTAAAAGCCCACGTCTTTGATCCCTTGGACATGAAAACCTCCTGCTACCACAGCGACACGGTCTTGGATCGCGTTTGCGAGCAATACCGATTCGAGCAGGCGGGCGACAATGATGCGGTCAAGCTGCAATCGGGGCAAATCAAGAGCACCGACGGTGTGATCGTGAATGTTGGCAAAAAGCCCCTGTATTACGTTTTTGGCGAGGAATACGACAGCGGTGGCGCGGGAGTTACGACCTCGATCGAGGATTACGCGAAATTTGCAAATGCGCTTTCCAACGGTGGCTTGGGTGCCACGGGCGAGCGGATTTTGGGCAACGGAACGATCGAACTGTTGCGCACCAATCAGTTAAGTGAGGAACAAAGTAGGACGTTTACGTGGGAGCAACTGCGCGGCTACGGCTACGGACTTGGCGTTCGCACCGTGGTTGACCGTGCAAAGAGCGGCTTTTGCGGCCCTGTTGCGGAATTTGGCTGGGGCGGTGCTGCAGGTGCTACGATCATCGTTGACCCCGAGCTTCACCTGGGCGTTTTCTATGCGCACCATATGCTCAACCCACAGGAAACCTATTATCAACCGCGTTTGCGCAACGTCATCTATAGCTGTTTATAACGCAAAACGGGGAGAACCGATCGGTTCTCCCCGCGCTTTTTATACGTTGAAACGGAAGAAGACAATATCTCCATCCTGCATGATGTACTCCTTGCCTTCGCTGCGAAGCACCCCCGCTTCCTTGGCGGCATTCATCGAGCCGTACTTGACCAGATCGTCAAATGCCAAAACCTCCGCGCGAATGAATCCGCGCTCGATATCGGAGTGGATCTTTCCCGCTGCCTTGGGGGCTTTCGTGCCCTTGCGGATGGTCCACGCGCGGCACTCGTCGGGGCCTGCGGTCAGGAAGCTAATCAACCCCAGAAGGGAGTAGCTTGCCTTAATCAAGCGATCCAAGCCGCTTTCCTCAATGCCAAGATCAGCCAAAAACATCGTTTTTTCCTCTGCATCCAGCTGTGCGATCTCGGATTCGATCTGGCAGCAGATCGGAATGATCTCGGAATGCTCACTGTCGGCGTATGCCTTCAGCGCCAGATACGCCTCAGTATTGGGCTCGCTTGCCGCATAGTCCTCGCTGACGTTTGCAACGTAGATAACGGGCTTGCGAGTGAGCAGGGGAGTATCGTACAGACATGCCTCTTCATCGTCGCTCAATTCTACCGTACGTGCGCATTTGCCGTCTGCAAGTGCCGCCATCAGCTTTTCAAACACTGCCAGCTCTGCGCCGTACTTCTTGTCTGCCTTCATTGCCTTTCTCGTGCGATCCATGCGGCGCTCCAGCACCTCCATGTCGGCAAAGATCAGCTCGAGATTGATGGTCTCCAGATCGCGCATCGGATTGATCTTTCCGTCAACGTGAATGATGTTGTCATCCTCGAAGCAACGCACAACGTGCAGAATCGCATCCACCTCACGAATGTTTGCCAAGAACTGGTTTCCAAGACCCTCGCCCTTGGATGCGCCCTTGACAAGACCTGCAATGTCAACAAACTCGATCACCGCGGGGGTGTACTTGTTGGGGTGATGGATATCTGCCAAAAAATCCAAACGCTTGTCCGGAACGGTTACAACGCCTACGTTAGGCTCAATGGTGCAGAACGGATAGTTTGCAGATTCCGCACCCGCATTGGTCAGGGCATTGAATAAGGTGCTTTTTCCAACGTTCGGAAGTCCAACGATACCAAGTTTCATACAGTTACAATCTCCTTTATTCCGAAAGCGAGCGTTGCGCTCGCTTTTTAATCGTTCTCTTCCTATTATACCATATTCTCGCACGTTTTTCAACGGAAAGTTGAAAAATTATGTACAATTTCTGCAATCATGTAAGGACGGCTTCTAAAACTTTGAAAATCACAAATAATTAAAATTGAATTCACATTCAAATGTTATATTATACAACAAATCTTCATATTTCGCAAAAAAATCAAAAAAAATCAAAAAAATGTTCGAAAACCATTTGCAATCTGTTCAATTTTATGTTATAATATTGTTCGGCTGGGAAAAAGTGAATAAATGAACGAATGATTTCCAAAATTCAAACATTCATCACACGCTCTTCCCATTATTCTTTTATAATAAAATCGAAAAATGAAGAATCAGACAAGCACGAAGGAGAATAATAATCATGGCGGATACCAAAATTCTTGTAATCGATGATGATTCCAATATCAGTGAGCTCTTGAAAATGTATTTTGAAAACGAGGGATACGACGTCAAGGTCGCGTCCGACGGAATGGAGGGCTTGAACTATTTCAAGATCTTTTCTCCCGATCTTGTTTTGTTGGATATCATGATGCCTAAAAAGGATGGCTGGCAGGTCTGCCGTGAGATCCGCGAGATTTCCTCCAAGCCGATCATTATGATCTCCGCCAAGAGCGACGTTTTTGATAAGGTGCTGGGGCTGGAGCTTGGTGCCGACGATTATCTGGTCAAGCCCTTCGACGTCAAGGAGCTTTCCGCGCGCGTCAAGGCGGTTCTGCGCCGCTGCCAGGCACACACGCACCAGAGCGACGAGGAGGTCATCAAATTCGAGAACATCGAGATCAGCCTGCAGAAGTATGAATTGAAGCTGCGCGGCAAATCTGTGGATATTCCTCCCAAGGAATTGGAGCTGTTGTATTTTCTGGCGTCCAATTATAACCGCGTCTTTACCCGTGACCAGCTGTTGGATAAGGTCTGGGGCTTTGATTACCTCGGTGACTCCAGAACCGTTGACGTTCACGTCAAGCGTCTGCGCGAGAAGCTGGAGGGCGTATCCGATAAATGGGTGCTGAAGACCGTTTGGGGCGTTGGCTACAAATTTGACCTGTTGAGCTGAAAGGATTCCGTGTATGTCTGAATATCCGCAACGAAACGAAAAAGGGAAGAAGAACGCTTCTGTCGATCACCAAGGCTATACGTACCATTGGAATTACGGCGAGCAAACTGCCTATGACTGCGCACAGGCAAGTAAAAAACGCCGCCGTGGCGCGCTCACGTACGCATTTTCGATGATCGCCGTCTTTTTGGCGTGTATATTGCTGCTTGCGGGCGTTTTGATCTGGTTCCCGCCAAACGATGACACACCGCAAGCCACGCCCGTTTCCCTTACAACGGGCGAGGTTGCCGAACGGATGAATCCCTCTACCGTTTTCATTCTTGCAAAAAAA
>JAFTKI010000122.1 GCA_017453335.1 Clostridia bacterium | reverse complement strand
GTAAAATATTTCCCATCCCGTATCGGTGCGAGATATTTTGGGAGCAAACAGCACGTCTGCGTCGTTGTGGATCAATCGTGTGCGATCGGATCTGCTTCTTCCCAGCCCGAGAAACAGACAACCGTTGGAATTGAATTCGATATTGAAATATCGCGTATCCCCCTCCATGGGTGAGAAAAAGAATTCCAGACAGCTGTCCAGATAAGGGGCGCCCAGGGGACCGGTCTCTACCGCCCTTACGTCGTCGTTTTCTGACCACAAATGCACTTGGATACCGTCATCGTTATAACAGATCTGAGCAAACGCGCAAATCTCCGGGGGCGTATCGAGATATTTGCATCCGATTTCCAAACGCTCTACTGCCGACCAATCGATTTCGCGGTCCGCTTTTTTGATTTGATAGTATTTCACGTTTTTTCCTCCATTTCAATCGTATCTGTGTGATCATTGTATCATAAAACGCGCCGAAAGTCAAGAGCTCAAAGAGGATTGATTATTCTCGAGCCACGAAGCGGAGCGGCTTTTTATTGGATTTTCGCTTGCGATATTCCAGGGGAGATTCGCCTGTGACACGTTTGAAAACCTTGGAAAAATAATTGGGAGTATCGAAGGCGTACTTTGAGGCGATTTCCGTGATCGAGAGATCGGTGTCGCGCAGATCCTTTTTTGCACACTCGATCTTCATGCTGATGAAATAGGACATGATCGTGCGTCCCGTAGAGATCTTGAACTGGCGGAACAGGTAGGATTTATTGTAGTTGAGTGTTTTCGAAATGTCGGCAATCGAGATGCTTTCACACAGATGCGCGCCAAGGTATTCCTTGATACGATTGGAAAGGTGATTGTCAATTTCCTCTTTCATCAAAAATACAGATTCCGTATCGTTCCTTTCGACCTCATCACGCATGATGTGGATTAAGAGAAGCTCCAGCAGGTTTTTAATGATCTGCTGTCCGCCCAAAGAGGGACGGGAGCGCAGAGGCATTTTCTTCATTTCAGGATCGGAGCGGGGGATGTCAAAGACCTTGCGGCTTTCCTCGATGATCTTGTAGATATAACGGCTCAGATCCTTTCCAAGGCGTATCTGCTGACCTTCAAAAAATCGCATTGCTTCACTTTTGCATTCAAAGGAGATGATAAAAATATCGGGTGACAGTTCGCGCTTTGCCGTATGTACATGGTATTCGTTTGGCTTGTGGAACAGAATTTCCCCCTCCCGCAGGTACTGTTCTTGCCCATCGACCGTGAAGGCGAGCGTTCCGCGGTCGACATAAACCAATTCCCAGAAATCGTGCGACTCCCCGTGCTCCTCGAATGCACCGTATTCAAAATAGTGAATGGTGACCAGCTTGTTGATCACCAACAGATTTTCCAGCTTGTGTCGATAATACGTATGCTTCATGCTATCAGTATACCACATTTCGGAAAAGGTGTCAATAAATATTATAGAAATATTTAACTGTGTATTATTTTACTCTTTTTGTAAACTTGCGTCCATTGTACTTTCGGAAAGAAAATGATATACTGTTTTCAGTAGCCGACTACGGCTTTGGAAAGGAGTGCTTATTATTATGAGAATACTTGCAATCGGGGCGCACCCCGACGATATTGAAATTGCTTGCTCAGGTACGCTTGCCAAATGCGTCAAGCGTGGGGACACGGTCATTGTTTGCCACGCATCCTCGGGTAACCTCGGACACGTGATCATTCCGCCCGATGAATTGACGAAGATCAGAGCAGAGGAGGCAAGACGCGCGGGCGCGATGGCGGGGATTGAGGTCATCTGGGGCGGCTTTGACGACTTGGAGATTTTTGATGACCGCGAGGCGCGGGACAAAATCGTTAATGTAATCAAATATGCCAACCCCGACGTCATCATAACGCACGATCCCAATGACTATATGCCCGACCACACCACCGTTTCCAAGCTGGTGTTTGATGCGGCGTTCACTGCGACACTCCCGAACTACGGCGACCGCAGCGTGCCGCCCGCCAAGCTGGTGCCGATCTATTATATGGACACGCTGGCAGGTGTCAACTTTAACCCCACTGAGTACGTGGACGTAACGGACGAGATCGAATTGAAGCTTCGTATGCTGGAATGTCACGAGAGCCAGGTCGTGTGGATGCGCGATCACGACGGCATCGACTTTCCCGATATGGTGCGCACCTGCTCGCGCTATCGCGGATATCAATGCGGCGCGGAATACGCAGAGGGCTTCCGCCAATGTCAGGTGTATCTGAAGGGCACGACCAAGAGGTTGTTGCCTTGAATAGGAAAGGAGTAAACAATATGAATTTCAATTCTACCGTAAAAGGCTCGGCGCTGGAGGGCTTCTATCCTGCAGGCTGGGATTTTGATAAGATCGATGCCTGCATCGATTCTCCCGAGAAAATCACCGACCGTCAGGACTTCTGGAATCCCGCGTTCACCCCTGTTCCATGCTCGACGCTTGGCGCATTTGAAACCTATATGGGACACGAGATCGCGATGCAGATCCGTCTGTCGCGCGAGAGAGGCGAGAAGATCGCATTTATCTTGCCCGTGGGTCCCATGGGAATGTATCAATGGGTGGTCTATTTTCTTAAGGAATGGCAGATTTCCTGCGACCACGTTTATACCTTTAATATGGACGAGTGGGCAGATGCCGACGGTAACACCTTAGCTCCCGATAATACAGGCGCATTCCAATATGCGATGGAACAGGCGCTGTTCGATCCGTTGGGGAGCTTGACCGTCCCGCCCTCACAGCGCAACTTCGCAACCAAGGAGAATTTGCCTACCTATCCCGAAAAGATCGCCGCGCTCAAGGCAGAGGGTGCAAAGCTCGTGTTGGTGTACGGTATCGGCAGAATGTGCCACATCGCCTTCTGGGAGCCGACCTTTGCCGCTGATTACGCAAGCGAGAAGGAGTGGGAATCGGCACCTTATCGCATTGGCGCAAAGATCCACCCCCTGACCGTCGAGCAGAACGCGCTGACCAGCTTCAAGTCGCGCACTACGCTGGTTCCTTGTCGCGCGAACACCATTGGTCCCGGGCTCTTTTTGCAGGCGGACTATGCCATTGGCGGCGCTGACGGCGTGCTGGGGCGCGGGATGCAGTGGCAGGGAATGTCTCTTTGGATGACCCTGCGCTACGGAAAAACGCCGTGGATCACCTCTTCTTACATTCCCACGCTCCCGGGTAAGCTCTTCTTCTTGACCGAGCTGGCAGGTCCGTTGGTTGCGGATTGTAACTGACGTATGATTTCTGTTTTTTATGTGGATGCACACAACACCGTGGTGTTTGCTGCGCAGGAGCTGCGGCGATATCTTCGGATGATGATGCCAAAGGCGGGTGAAATTCCCGTTTCGTACGCCCCGACGGCAAAGAGTGGCATTCGTGTCGGCTTGATGTCATCGTTTGGCTTGGAGGCATCCGACGTTGCCGACGGAGAGCTTGACGAGATACTTTACGCAAGTGTTGCGGACGGCAACGGAGTGATCTCGGGAAACAATCCGCGTGCAGTTCTGCTTTCCGAACACGGAAAAAAGAAGAGCTTCGCTTTGAAGCTGCCGCGGCGATTGAGATCGCAAAAAACGTTTTGTGGAGCGTGCTTGCCGGACTGAAATACCTTTGCACTTTGAAATGCGAACGGTATCGTTGGCTGCCATGCGGCTTTCGGATGATATAAAAACATCGGACACATCACCGTGCAAAAACACGGAAATGATGTGCCCGATTTTTTATGTTTGTTTTTTTGCGAAGGGATTGCTGTAGTGATCAGTCGTTCCATGAGGAAGCGTCAGTATTTCCCGGGGGATACGCCCGTATAAGCTTTAAACACGTGACTGAAATAGTACACATTTTGAAATCCGCAAGCGGTGGCAATCTCCTCAAGTCGAAACAGATTGCTGGAAAGCATCTCCTTAGCGTGCTCGATGCGCGTGTGGTTGAGGTAATGAATGGGGGACTCGCCGTAGACCTTGCGAAAGAGGGCGCGCAAATGAGATGGAGAGCAGCATGCCGCATTGGCAATCTCCCGAACGCCGACGTTTTGATCGAAGTTCTCTTCAATAAAGAATTTTGCGCGTGCTACGGGATCGTCACGACACAGCAGCGTGCGCGTGTAATGCTCGTTGATGATGTGGCACAAAATTTGCTGTACCAGGGCACGTAATAGAGTCTCGCCGCAAACGGAGGTCGTGCCATGTGTTTCGGCAGCTCTTTCAAAAGCGTCGCGGTAACGGCGGCGATGCTCGGAGGTAAAAATATGACAGTTGGGGAGAACGGTATCGGCAAAGTCCTTCTCCTCGGTCAGGTAAGAGATGACGATGTACTCGGTTGGGGAATCTCCAATCGCCTCCAGGAGGTACACGTCACCAAACCTTTGTAAAATGATATCACCCTCGCCTGCCACCTCGGTTTTGCCGTTTTGAAAGCTGATTTGAAGCTTGCCCGACATGACCAAGGTCAGCCCGTGCGCGCTTCTGCCCGACATTTGAATTGCTTTTCCGGGGGCGTAGATGCGGCGGTAGGCAAACGGAACGGACCTGACGCGAAAATCGAATGCATCCATATTGGTTCCTCCAAAATCGAAATCTATAATCAGTATAGCAGAAAACGCGCGTAAAATCAATGCTAACGTCGAATTTTATAAAAAATAAAGTGAAATATACATTGAAAGCCGTGCATTTGGCTGTTATAATATAGGTAAGGTGGGAAGATGTGATGATTTTGTAAAACGATAGGAAAACATATTGAAAAAATCTTGTTTTGCGCTATCATAAATACAGATAGAAGGAGAACTGTTATGACGAAAGAAGAATTAAAGGCGCTGGCGAAAAGCCTTGGTGCTGACCTTGTTGGAATTGCATCGATGGATCGCTTCGAGGGCGCGCCCAAAGAAATGGATCCCCGTTATATTATGCCGGAGGCGAAGAGCATGATCGTTATGTGCTTCCGCGTGATGCGCGGCTCCTTGCGCGGTATTGAGGAGGGAACCTTCTTCAGCAACTATTCCGCAATGGGCTACGGCGGCTTGACCTACAACTATATCCCCATGACGGTAATCAACCTTTGTAAGCACATCGAGGACGAGGGCTATGAGGCAATCCCGATCGGTCACCAGAGTGATTGGCGCGGTATTGATAATCAAGGAGTTCAAAAGAAGAACTTCAGCGTTCCCGTGCGCGAGGGGCTTCCTGCCC
>JAFTKI010000121.1 GCA_017453335.1 Clostridia bacterium | reverse complement strand
CCTTGGCATCGACGGTGCAAAGATCGACTTCTGCGAGACCATGCCCACCGAAGGCTACTACAAGGGCATGACCGTTAACAACAAGGTCATCGATGGTTATCTGGAGTACGATTGGTACGATGAGAGCATATTCGAGGGTGACACCGTTCACCACGCATATCCCTCTTACTTCATCTCCTTGTTCTACAAGAGCATGATGGAGCAGAAGGCTGCAAAGAACATCGACGATGGCTTTGTGGTTCTCTCCCGTGGAGGCGGCATCGGATCTCAGCGCAACCCCTATTTGTGGGCAGGCGACCAGACCCGTCGTTTCCGCAACCTCTCCACCCAGCTGGCAGCGGTGATCAACTCCGGTCTCTCCGGCGTTCCCTTCATGACCTACGATATGGCAGGTTATGCATACAAGAATCTTCCCGACGGTTACTTTGGTAACTACACCGTACAGGAGTACGATGCAACCCTCTTCATCCCCGATTTCAAGGCGGCTGAACAGTACGAGTCCGAGATCTTTATCAGATCTATGCAGTACACCATCTTTGGTAACACTGTACAGACCCACGGCGACGTACGTCATCTGTATCACCTGAGCACCGAGGCACAGGAGATCACCGAGATGTACGACAAGCTCCACAGCGACCTGATGTGGTACTCTCAAAAGGTATCCAAGTACGCATGCGACACCGGTATCCCGATGATCCGTCATATGGTCCTGCAGTATCAGAACGATGAAAACGTTGTGGACATCGACGACCAGTTCATGTACGGCGATGCATTGCTGGTAGCTCCCATTCTGACCTACAATGCAAAGACCGATGAAAACAACAAGAGAGTGCTTGACTACGGCTCCGACGTTACCCGTGAGGTTTATCTCCCTGCAGGTACTTGGCTGGATCTGAACACCGGCAAGACCATTGTTTCCAAGGGCGAGACCATTGAGGTCACGGTAGGACTTGCACAGATCCCCGTATTCCTCAACACCAACGCCGAGGACGCAGCAGAGCTGCAGAAGGTATTCAACTCCACCACATGGAGAGATATTAAGGGCTACACTTATTGATCAAAAAACGCGTCTCGGGCTCTTTCGTCAGGCACGGTAAGAGCCCGGGAGGCAGGGAACTCTTTTACACGTTGAAATCAAGCTCAAAATTGTATAAAATGCACAAAGAACAGAACTTTTTTTGTGACAAAGTAACAAAAATGAGTTTCTTGCGCAAAATTGACTTGACAAACGATTTGCAAAGGAGTATAATAATGATGTATCACAATCCCCCCCAAACAAAATAGCTCGAAAAGGAGATAGTTTCTTATGAAAAATGCTTGGACAAAGTATCTCATGATCGTTCTTGCTCTTTGCCTCGTAGTATGCATCGCTGCATGCACCGGCAACGAAGGCAATGGCGATACCACTACTGATGACGGCAACGTAGAAACCCCTACGACTGACGGCAACGGTGGCGGCGAAGAGACGACCACTGAGGATCCCGGAACTCTGCCTGCAGCTGATCCCGTTAAGGATCCTGCAGAGAAGGATATCTTCAGAACCTAAGAAAAACTCAATTAGGGTTGCTACAATTTGTGGCAACCCTAATCTTTTTTTTATTTTTGCAAGGGAAAGGATATTTTCACCCGTTGGATGTTTTGATATTTTTTGGAAGAGGACTTGACAAAGGGCTGAAAATCGTGTATAATAAATAAAGTATGATATACTCGCACAAATAGTGCTTTTTTCATACAATATCAAAACACAGGGAGGTGTAAAAATGGTAGAATTATGGGTTCTGATTGTTGCTGTTGTGGCAGCATTCGTCCTTGCCGCGGCTGCCGGATGCGGAATCGGCTTCATGATCCGAAAGAACATCGGTGAAAAGAAGATCGGCTCGGCTGAGCAAGAGGCAAAGCGCATTGTGGACGATAGCAAAAAGAACGCAGAGGCAAAAAAGAAAGAAATCCTTTTGGAAGGCAAAGAAGAAGTCCTCCGCTTGCGCAACGATACCGAGCGTGAGCTGAAGGAACGCCGCACCGAGGTCTCGCGCCTGGAGCGCCGCATTGCTCAAAAGGAAGAAAATCTGGATAAGAAGGCCGAAGCGTTGGAACGCAAGAGCGAGCAATTGGACGAAAAGCTGAAAGCCAACGACGCTGTCCGCGAGCAGATCAACGAGGTGCTGGGCCGCCACTTGACCCGCTTGGAGGAAATTTCAGGTTATACCGCAGACGAGGCAAAAGCCGAGCTTTTGAACCGTGTGGAGTCCGAAGCAAGACACGAAATGGCGCAAAAGCTGGATGAGCTGGAAACCCAGTTCAAGGAAGAAGCCGACAGCAAGGCAAGAAATCTTTTGTCCTTGGCAATTCAAAGATGTGCTGCCGACCACGTTACCGAGGCAACCGTCTCCGCCGTGGCATTGCCGAACGAGGAGATGAAGGGACGCATCATCGGTCGCGAGGGCAGAAACATTCAAAAGCTGGAAACCTTAACGGGCGTGGAGTTGATCATCGACGATACCCCGGAGGCAATCGCGATCTCGGGATTTGATCCCGTTCGCCGCGAGATTGCAAGAATGACGCTGGAGCGCCTGATCACCGACGGTAGAATTCACCCCGCACGCATTGAGGAAACGGTAGAAAAGTGCCGCAAGGAAGTGGAGGGCGTGATCAAGCAGGCAGGTGAGCGCGCAACCTTTGAGGTCAACGTACACGGCATTCACCCCGAGCTTGTAAAGCTCTTGGGTCGCTTGCGCTACCGTACCAGCTACGGACAAAACGTGCTCCAACACTCCATCGAGGTGGCATGGCTTGCAGGCATCATGGCAGACGAGCTGGGCGTAGACGGAACCACCGCACGCCGCGCAGGCTTGTTGCATGATATCGGTAAAGCGTTCCCGCAGGATATGGAAGGCTCACACGTTGAGCTTGGCGTTAACGCCCTGAAGAAGTACAAAGAAAACGCAGAGGTCCTTCACGCAGTAGAGGCGCACCACAACGACGTGGAGCCGCACACCATCATCGCGATCCTCGTGCAAGCCGCAGACTCTGTTTCGGCAGCAAGACCGGGTGCACGCCGCGAGGATATGGAAAACTACATCAAGCGTTTGCAAAAGCTGGAGGAGATTGCGGTCAGCTTCCAAGGAGTTGACAAGGCATTTGCAATTCAGGCAGGACGCGAAATTCGCGTTATGGTCAAGCCCGAGGTCGTCAATGACGAGGGCATGAAGCTGATTGCAAGAGAAATGGCAAAGAAGATTGAGGATGAAGTGAAATATCCCGGTCAGATCAAGTTGAATTTGATTCGCGAGACCCGCACCGTAGATTACGCAAAATAATCTCCAATCCAAACGGATTTTATCATAATATATTTTACTGTGATGAAATAGCAGCCGTACGTCGGCTTCCGGATAAATCAAACAAAGAGGGCAGAGGCAATTCCCAAACGGGGGCTTCTGCCCTCCGTTTTGTAGGCTTTTTGCGCTTGGTGTCGATTTTGTGGTGTCAGGCTCTTGCAAAACGGTAAAAAATATGGTACAATATGAAAAAAGCGTGCGATGACAAAAGGGAGGATAAATATGGCAATTCAAGAATATCTCATATACGTGGGACAGCTGCTGCTGTTGACGCTGGGCGTCATTGTCACCTGCGGTCTTATGGCATGGCTGGCACAGCAGATTTTTGCTTATTTTGTAGGGTCCGGATCGGTTGGTATCATTTACGCCTCCTCGGTCATCGGAACGCCCATTCACGAGTTGGGGCACGCCATCATGTGCCTGCTCTTTGCGCACAAGATCACCGATATCAAGCTCCTCCTGCCCCCCAACCATCCTTCGGGGACGCTTGGCTACGTGGAGCACAGCTACAATCGCAAAAACGCGTGGGCGATCCTTGGTAACTTGTTCATCGGTGTCGGTCCCATTTTCAGCGGACTCGGCGTCATGATCTTGATGCTGTACCTCTGTTTCCCTGCACAGTGGGGCGCATATCTTGAAACCTCAAGCCTTTTGGCTGCGGGAGAATTCTCCTTTGGCGAGATTTTTGGCGGTGTGCTGTCGCTTCTGTTTTCGCTTTGGGACGGCTTTTCGCAGGATTGGTTCCGCTCCTTGCTCGGCTTGATCGTCATTTTGTCGGTATCTCAGCACATCACACTCAGCGGTGCCGATATCAAGGGCGCGCTTTCCGCAATGCCGCTGTATTTGGCAATCGTTGCCATTTTTGCAGGCATCACCATGGGCGTATCTGCCAACGGTGCGGTGCTCGGTGCTTTATGGACCTTCAATCTGCGCATTCTGTCGCTGTTCAGTATTTCCATTGCCTTCTCACTGATGTGGATGGCGTTGGGGCTGCTGATCTATCTGTTGCGCCGTGCAAGAACCTGGTTTTAAAAAGGAGTTTGTTATGAGAACGTACGTGGAAGAATTTTTGAAGGAATACGGATACTCCAAAAAGGATTGTGAGATCCTGCTGCAGAATTACGATGCCGTTTGCAAGAACGCCGAGGCGCACGCCGTCTGGGAGGCACTTCTGGAGGCTTATGACAAGGACCTGCACTTTGACCTCAACGGGTCGATTGATCGCGTTGTGGCGCTTGCAGAGCCTTTGAAAACGCATGCCTACACCCTTACGCTCCTCTACCTTATCTGTCAGAGCCGCAGAACGCGCGCCTACTATGAGGAAAAGGGCATCGACCTTGAGATCTACCGCAATTCGATGTACGATCTGTATTACAAAAATGAAGAATGCCGCGAGGTGTACGGCATTTGCGGCACGTTTGTTGGAAAATGGTTTTTCCGCTTTTACGATCTGACGCGATTTGCCCTTGGCAGATTGCAGTTTGAATTGACCGACCTGAGAAAGGATTACGAAAAAAACGGCATCAAGCTTTCAGCCGGTGCCAAGGTTATCAACGTGCACATTCCGCGCACGGGGACTCCGTTGGATCGCGCAAGCTGTGACGCGGCGTTCGCGCAAGCGGCGGCGTTCTTCCAAAAGGAGTTGGGAGAATCACCCACGGTGTTCGTCTGCCACTCCTGGTTGCTCTTTTCTGCGCACCGCAACATGCTCAAGCCAAATTCCAACATCATCGGCTTTATGGATCGCTTCGATCTGCTGGAGAGCGGAGAATACGAGGATTACAACGAGCTGTGGCGCATCTTTGACCGCAGATACAACGGAGATCCCGATACGCTCGGTCGCAATAGCTCCTTGCATCGCGCCTA
>JAFTKI010000120.1 GCA_017453335.1 Clostridia bacterium | reverse complement strand
CAAGAAGTTTTCCCCACTAAATACCGTGCTATCAACCAAACAGCATGGAAAATTCCACGGTTTTGGACTTACCGGGAAGGAGGCGGAACATATCGGGGCGGGTCTCGATATCCTCGAGCTCGCCGTCGACGCCGGGCAGACCGCACCAAGGCTCAACGCAGACGTAGGGCGCCTCTGTCAGGGGCTTGTGCCAAACGCCGAGGTAGGGCATATCCGCATAGGAGAGGGTAACGAAGCGCTCGGACTTGTCGGATTTGAGCGTGACGGTATTTGCAACGCGGCTCATGAACACGGCATCGTGGTCGAAGAGATCATGGCGCAGGCGCAGGATGCGGGAATCCTCCAACAGGCGTGCCTTTTGCTTGCCCGAGAGCAGGAAGCGCTCGGAGAGGATGAACTCATCGGGGTAGCAATCCTCGCCGAACTCCAGATAATAGTCCTCAAACGCGCCGTTTCCGTCCAGCGGGACGTTAAAGCCGGGGTGACCGCCGAGGGTAATGGGCAAAAGGTCGTTCCCGGGGTTTTGCATTTCAAAGCGGTTGGTCAGCTTCGAGCCTTCGAGGATATACCAGACCTTGAGCACGAAATCAAAGGGGTAGACCTTTTTGGTCTCCTCGCTCGCGGTGAGCTTGAAGCAGATCGAGGTTTCGGTCTGTGAATCGACGGTAAAGACGGACGGACGGATGAAGCCGTGCACGTTGATGTCGTAGATCTTGCCACGATAGGAGTATTTACCGTCCTGGAATCTTCCGCAAACGGGGAAGACCAGGGGCGCCTTAAAGCCCCAGATGTCGGGGTTCCCGACCCAGATGTATTCGCAATCGCCGCGCTTGACCGAGTGCAATTCGGCACCGAGATCGGAGACGGCAACGGTCAATTCCTGATTTTTGAGTGTGTAAAGCATGATTCAGATTCCTCCGTATTCAAGATTGATTTTATTATAATGGAAAGAAGCGGGAAAGTCAAGGCTGTTTTGCAAAGTTTTCGTCTCCCACGGGAATTTGTCGAAAGATATGGCGGAAGTAGAGAATCTTCGCCACGGCGGTCGTGTGCTTCATATCGGCAGTCCGCCTTCCGCTGTGATCTCGCTTTCTCCAAGCACGCGGATGCCGTTTTGCAAAAGGAGCGCGGCGCAGATGCCGTTCCCCTCGACGAGCGTGCCGTCAAAGTGACCGCTGTATACCGTCCCCTTGCCGCAAGAGGGACTGCGCTCCTTCAGGATCGCCACTTTGCAACCCTGCTTTTTAGCAACCCGTAACGCTTTTTCGGCACCGAGACGGTAATGCTCCGTTACGTCCGTGCCGTTGCGCATCATCACGCGGTTGCCGCAAATTTCGGAAGGCGTGCGCGGCGTGGGAAGCCCGCCCATCACCTCGGGGCAGACGGGGATCAGCCTGTAACGCGCGCCAAGCGCCGCCACAGCCGCACACGGACGGCTCTCGCCGTCGTATCGGCAGTGCTCGCCCAACAGACACGCGCTGACTAAAACAGCCTCCACAAGCACCCCTCCTTTTCCAAATCGAACCTATTTATTACAGTTTCATTATAGCATGCCTGCCGTTTTTTGTCAAGAGGGGCGACGGGGACACCAAAAAGGAATCTAACTTGCTGACAAAAAGGAATCGCACGGAACATGCCTGTTATCGGATGCACGTGCGATTCTTTTTTTAGGGGATTATTTGCTTTTTTTGCCCAACTCTTGCATCAAGCTCAAAATGTTCTTCTTCATTTCGTCCGATAATGCGTCGTACAGCTCATATAGCTGCCGCTCGTTGATCTCGGAATTAGGGGGAGGCGACGGGGGCGTAAAAAACTCTGCCATGCTGATTTGAAAAGCAGCGCAGAGCTGTTCCAAGGTCGTAATGGAGGGAAGCGTTTCGCGATTGAACATGTTGGTCAGTGTAGATTGCGAAACACCCGATTCCAAGGATAGGCGATAGATCGACCAATCGCGCTCTAATCGGAGTTTATTGATTCGCTTCAGAACGTCCATGTTGAACCTCCTCAATCCTTTTTTTGGGGCTATAGTAATATTATATTACATTTGCAATAAAAAAAATGCCCAAATGGGTTGACAATACATTACATATGTGTTATAATGTGAATAAGAAAGCTCGAATTTTGACGGACTTTGAACTGCGTGTGAACAGGTGGGAAAAAGCGATATGCGGATTGGGATTGTTTTATCCGGCGGAATGAGCAAGGGCGCATACGAGATTGGGTGTCTCAAGGCAATTTCAGAATATTTTACAAGGGACGAAATCCAATGCATCAGCGCGTCTTCTATCGGCGTTTTGAACGCATATGCTTTTTCGAAGGAAAATCTGGATGAGCTTGCTCTGGCATGGAAAGAGATTGATATTCGGGAGGCGGGAAGCTTTTTTCCGAGTTTTTCGGGGAATGCTACCTTAATTGGAAAAATTCGAAGGATGTGCGCTAAAAACGGTGTTCCCGAGATGTCGTTTTATGCAACTGTTTGGAACTATACCGAGAGAAAGATCGAATACGTCCCGTTTCACAAGCTGTCGGAACAGGAGCTGGCGGACTATATGTGTGCTTCGGTTGCGATTCCCATTTTCAACAAAGGCGTGCGCTTAAAAGGTTGCACCATGTTTGACGGAGCGTTTCTGGATAATACGCCCGTTTATCCCTTGCTGGAGAAAAATCTCGATTATATTTTCTGCGTGTATTTTGACGGTCAAAGCTATTTTTTTGAAAACGAAGCCTTCGATCGCAAAATCATCAAGCTATACAAATTCCCGATTCAGAAGAGATTGGAAAACATGACCTTTGACCCGAAGCGGATTGACGGCATGGTTACATATGGGTATGAGTATACCAAGAATACGATCAATCAGTTGTTTGCGGTTCGTGACAAGGAGCAGATTGATGCACGGCTCCGCGCTTTTGAGGAAAAAAACAAAGCCAATGCAACAAGAAGATTAACGGGCGACGTTTTGATGACGAATCTGAACAAGCTGACGAAGAGATTCGCCAAAAGGACAATTTTATGATATTTCAAAATTGAAATATACAATATTTTTTAGGAGGACAAAAAAATGGACGGAACACAAAACAACAATACCACGCAGGGCGTGGAGACCAAATTCTGTAAGGAATGCGGGCAGAAGATTGCAAAGAAGGCGGTTGTATGCCCTCATTGCGGGTGTCAGGTTGAGAGCATGGGAGAGGGCGCAGCGGCTGCTGCTCCCCAGATCGTGATCAACAACAGCAACCAGAACAGCAATCAGAATAACAACATCAATGGCGGTATGGGCGTTTACGGACGCAGAAAGAGCAAATGGGTCGCTCTGCTCTTGTGGTTCTTCCTCGGCGCGGTCGGTGGACACAAGTTCTACGAGGGCAAGTTTGGAATGGGGATCATCTATATCTTCACCCTTGGTCTGTTCGGCATTGGATTGATTTTTGATCTGATCGGTTTGATCTGCAAGCCCAATCCTTACTACGTCTGATCCTGCGGAGGGAATTTACAATGAAGGTACAGTTTGACGGATCGGGCTTCTCGGCGCAGATGGGTGAGGAACAAGTGCGCTCGAACGCCACGAAGCTTGACAACAAGCTGACGAAAAAGCAGATGGGGCTGGTACTGGGAGTGCTTGCGCTGGTAACCTCTCTGGCGTTGCTCCTTTTCGGCTTCGTCGGAAGTGCGAGCGTAGACGTGCTGTACTCGTTTTTCGGTATGCCTACGTTGCGATACGTTCTTCTAATGACGGTGATCTGCTTGGTGATCGCAGCGGTTTCGGTTTCTTGCGGCATCGTATCGGTCGTCTCTTACGCAAAATCGGCAAAGGAAACGGGAGACTTGGTCGGAATGATTCTTTCCATCATTTCCTTCGTCGTTTGCTTCGTTTCGATGGTGATGCACTTGATTACCATGTTACTTCTGTAATAATTTGAAAAAGCGGGGGAAATGCATTGCGTTTTCCCCGCTTTTTTGCGAAAAAATTCCAAACAGTCTTTACAAAAAAGAAAAGATGTGGTAAAATAAGGACGCAACACAACTGTATAGTCTTTTAGGAAAAGGTAGACGTTTTACATGGGTAAAAACGCATACCCCTTTTTCGCCTACCTTTCAAAAAGACGAAGTTGTGTTGCAGCAATGGAGCTATGCGTTTTTCGGTGCGTAGCTTCGGCTGCGCACTTTTTATTTTCAAGGAGGAAAAAAGAAAATGAAGAAACACACAAGATGGCTCACGCTGATCGCCTTGCTTCTCGCTCTTGCTTGCACGCTTTGTGCGTGCGGCGAAAAGGACAGCGGCAAAAAAGACGACGAGAGCACAACGACAACCGCTGACAGCGGAACAAGTGGCACACCCGACGATGACACGAGTGCTGCGCCAGACGATACGACTGATACAACCGATACAGGAACGAGCGTGACACCCGGTGCGGATACGAGTACTACGCCCGATGACGACACAAGCGCGGCGCCCGACGAGAGCACGGGTGGCGAGGGCGACGAAACGCCCGACGAATGTGTGCACATCTTCGGCGAATGGACAGAACGCAAAGCGCCGACCTGTGTAGAAGACGGCGATGATATACGGGCGTGCACGAATTGCCCGTATAGCGAGACACGCACGGTTGATGCAACGGGAGTCCATACGCTTGGCGATTGGGGCGTAACCACACCTGCCACTTGCACCGAAGACGGTGAGGAAAAGCGTACATGTGCGAATTGTACATACAGTGAGATTCGCCCGATTGAATCCACAGGGCACGACCTTGGCGACTGGAGCGTAACAACCCCCGTCACCTGTACCGAGGACGGTGAGGAAAAGCGCACGTGTGTGAATTGTACATACAGCGAGACGCTTGTGGTTGAAGCTGTAGGACATAACGAAGTTTCCTATGGTGCGAAAGTTCCCACCTGTACTGAGGTAGGTTGGGATGCCTACGTAGCTTGCAGTAGATGCTCCTATAGCACGTATGTCGAAAAGCCGGCGTTGGGACATACGGATGGCGAATGGAAAATCGATCAACCGTCTTGCACGGTGGTTGGTAGCAAAAATTTGCATTGTTCCGTTTGCGATGAAGTATTGAAAAGCGAAACGCTTGCGGCTACCGCGCACACTTATAGTGGAAGCTGGGCATGCACGAAGTGCAACCATGAGTTAGAAAGTAGCGATGGCTTGGGATACATGTTAAGCAACGATGGAAAAAGCTATTCCGTAAAAAAAGGAGCGTGCACGGCTTCCAAAGTTGTAATTCCATACACTTACAACGGACTCCCTGTAACGGGTATCTGTGATAATGCCTTTTCGAGTTGTACGACCTTATCAAGCGTCACGATCCCCGACAGTGTGACGAGCATCGGTAGTATGGCATTTGCGTTTTGCGAGAGTCTTACGAGTGTTATAATCCCCGACAGTGTGACGAGCATCGGTAGAGAGGCATTTGCGTTTTGCAAGAGTCTTAAGAGTGTTACGATTGGAAATGGTGTGACGAATATTGGCAGTGATGCGTTCTATGAATGCA
>JAFTKI010000119.1 GCA_017453335.1 Clostridia bacterium | reverse complement strand
CAGCTGTCAATTCGTCCGAAAAATCCTTTTCGGGGATCTGCTTGTAAAACTCCTCGAGCGTGCTATCGGTTGCTAAAGGATACAGGAAATCCACGTAGAAGGAGAGGCACACGCGGTCGTTGACCAGCTCTGCGAATTTCTGATCGTTATCCACCAGACGGTAGAGCGCATTGACCATCTGTCCCGACAGGATGATCGCTCCGATATCGATATCGACATTGTTATTCTTATCGACCGCACCGCACGCCGTCAGCGTTTCCACCGACTCCTTTTGCAGGCAACGCTTCACCAAGCCCTCCCCGTTTCCGAGGAACACGCCGTGGTTTTGACCGGTCACGGCACGTTCCTTGATCGAAAGTGCCGCCGCGCCCTCGCCGTAAAAATCCAGCTGCAGCGGGTTGAAGATGAGCAGGACGTCGCCCGAACAAACGAGCAAGCCGCCCGACGAGAGACGTGCGGGGATGCCCGACATGCCGATCAAAAACTCGTCAAACAGCGTAGAGCGCCTTCCGTTCGGCAAAAAACGCGGGACGGGAGAAAAGATCTTTCCGCATGCGCTGTATTGCGGAATGCGCTTGCTGTCTCCGCCCGAATGGATGCAAAGAATGCGGAGGCCTGACAGATCAGACGTATTTTCCTTTTGTGCGACGTAGCGCAGAACCGCCAGCGTCGCGCCGCCGCTTCCGCAGCGTTTTCCGTCGGGATCGGGCACCACCGCATACTTGGTGCGGCTTGGCAAAACGCCGTCTCTGAGGCGCCGATCGATCTGTGCCTCGTACGCCTTCGCCTGCTGATCGTTCGAGGCGGTCAGCACCACCCAGTCCCACGTTTGCGCGCCCGAGGCAATGGATGCTTGGTACGTATCGTAATTATCCAGATAGGATTGCTTCAAAAACAGTGCCTTATAGTTCATGTTCAAATTCCCTTTCCGTCACGTTCCGCTTTGATACTGTTCGACAGATTCCGCAAAAGCGGTTTTAAGAACCCGTTGGACGTTTTGCCGCAGATGATTTTTTTCTGCCAGTGCCAGCGCCCGCTTGCCCATTTGTGAAAGCTCCTCGTCGGTCACGGACTCCAAAAAGGCGTCGATCTGCTGCAGATCGTGAAACGCTACGCCGACGTTATGCTTTTCAACGTATTCGAGACTACTGACATCCTCGGGGCCGATCACCATGATCGCGCGTCCGACGGACATATATTCGGGCAATTTGGTGGACATGGAGAGACGGAAATACTTTCTGTCCTCCTCCTCAAAGGATTCGACGTGCAAAAGGATATCGGCGCGCGAAAAATTATGGAACAGCTCCTCCTTTGGAACGTAGTCGTTGACCGACACGCCGTCGGAGTTGACGGCTTCCAGCTGCTTTTTCCCTGCCGGCGTGGTGTAGATCTCAAGCTCCACAGCTCGGTCGGGATGCGCCGCGTTGTAACGATCCACGGAAGATGCAACCTGTGCAAGCATTTTATCTCTGCCACCGTGTACGCCGCCGGAGAAAATGATTCTTCTCTTTTCATGTGGCTCGGCAGGCTCGTAATGTGTGCAATCAATACAGTTCATGGCGTGATAGAAGGGCAAATTGAATTTGCCTTGATATTCGTTTGCCATTTTTTCACCGATCGCAATGCCGCAGACGGAATGCTCGTACATTTTATTCGTCAGGCGCAAAAACTTTTTGCGCAGGTGCTTGGTAAAGAGTCCTTTTCCGCTATAGCGGCGAGAGATCAGGTCGTCCATCGTGTGTACGACGATCGGGATCCGATAATGCTCGGACAAGCGGATAACCACGTCCGTCACCGCGATACTGCCACCTAAGGTGTAGATCAGGTCGGGAGCAAACGCGTCGATTGCCTCATAGGTCTCTTTAGAAATGCGAATTTTGGAATTGTCTCGAAGCATAGATGCCGATTTGACGAGCTTTTGCTTCAAGCGCTTTTTCAGCCCGCCCTTAGCGCTGCTTTTTGCCGCAGCCGCAGCCGCTGTGGAATCGGTATTCATTCCGCCGTACTTTTCAAAAAGATAGTAATTGATACGGGATTCCTTTTTGGTCAGGAACACCGTGGGATTGGGATTCTCGATTTTCCGCAGACGCGGGTTGAGGCAGTAATGCAGGATGCTGACGTCCTCCATTCCCTCGAACAGATTCTGCAGGGTTCTTCCCGTGGCGTTGTCCTCGCCGATGCGCAAAAAGCCGACCAACAAGATCTTCATGTCAAAATTCTCCTCGCTTCCAAGCAATCCAAATTTGAAAAAGCGCAATATTTCAATTTATTATAGCACAAACTCTCACGTCTGTCAAGACGTCTTCCGTAGCAAAAAAGCACCGCCCGTCAATTTAACGGGTGGTGCTTTTGCTCTCACGAGGACTCTGAAATTTTACCTTTTCAGTATTTTTTTACACCAAGTGCGCTTTTTGCAATTCGGGCATTTTAAGTAGCGCGTCGTACCTTTGTGCATTGCCCAAAGTGCTTGTGAATAAGTGGGCACGATCTCGTGACCGCACGCCTTGCACTTATAAACACCTACACTGATTTCGAGCTTTAACGCATAGAAGCAAGGGATCAAAAACAAAACGGTGATTCCAAGAATTGCAACGACCTGCCAGACGCCCTCGGGTATCAAAAAAGCAGCAATCAAGACGCCGCCCAGTAAGGCAATCATGCTTACGATCATGATGACCCACATAGATCTCCAGACGGTTTTGTTTTTTTGCTCCAGTTCTTTCGACAGCTCCAGCAAAAGCTGTTCGTTTTTTTGATTGTTGTTTTCCATATTGATTTTCTCCCCACTTAATAATTCGTTTACACTGATGCCCAGAATCTCACAGAGCGCCAGCATAATGGAAGTATCGGGCATAGCCTTTCCCGTTTCCCACTTGGATATCGCTTTGTCTGTGATGTTCAGCTTTTCCGCCAACTGCATTTGCGTTAAACGGTTCTGTTTTCTGCACTCGGCAATAAATTTCCCTATTTTGATTTGGTTCATAGGCTACCTCCTTTCGCATACAGTATAACCGCGATCTTATGCAAAGTACACCCACCGTTGGTTGAGTGAGGAGAAATCAACCGTTGGTAGAGTGAAATGGATCGTAAATTCATGCGTCGATCTGTTATATTATATCACACAAATTCAAAAATGTAAAGTGTGCGACTCAATTCTTTGCAAATTGAACCATCCACGAAAGACAAAAAACTCTGCCATAGCAGAGCTTTTTGTATCTCGAAATAATCCCAAACGGGTAATCATCTCTTTGAGAACTGTTCGCCCGTTTAGAAAACAGTCCTGCGGACTGTTTTCAGGACGAACGGCAAAGCTACGCTTTGCCGACCTCGGTTCGAGACGGGATAAAAACAACACCCGCCAATTTGACGGGTGTTGAAATACACCATGAGGTGTTGTTTTTATCTCTTTGAGAACTGTTCGCCCGTTTAGAAAACAGTCCTGTGGACTGTTTTTAGGGCGAACGGCAAAGCTACGCTTTGCCGACCTCGGTTCGAGACGGGATAAAAACAACACCCGCCAATTTGACGGGTGTTGAAATACACCATAAGGTGTTGTTTTTATCTCTTGGAGAACTGAGGTGCACGACGTGCAGCCTTGAGTCCGTACTTCTTTCTTTCCTTCATACGAGGATCACGAGTAAGGAACCCTGCTGCCTTGAGCGCGGGTCTGTTCTCGGGATCTGCTGCGACGAGCGCACGAGCAAGACCGTGGCGGATTGCGCCTGCCTGTCCTGCGATACCGCCGCCGTTTACGATGGCGATGATGTCGAACTTACCCTCGGTTCCGGTTACGCCGAAGGGCTGGTTAACGATGAGCTTCAGCGTCTCGAGACCGAAGTAATCATCGATGTCACGCTTGTTGATGGTGATGGCACCCGTGCCCGGAACGATGCGAACGCGAGCGACGGACTTCTTTCTTCTGCCGGTGCCGTAGAAATAGGGCTTTGCACTAGTATACATCTGTTGTGTCCTTCCTTTCTCTCAATCAAAACTCGTAAGCTTCGGGCTTCTGTGCCTCGTGCTTATGAGCGTCGCCGGCATAAACCTTAAGACGAGTGAATGCGTTAGCGCCAAGGGTGTTCTTGGGAAGCATGCCCTTGATTGCAATCTCCATAGCTCTCTCGGGCTTGGTTGCCATCATGGTCTTTGCCTGAACAGCCTTCATGCCGCCGATATAGCCGGAGTGATGGTAGTAAACCTTCTGCTCCATCTTCTTACCGGTGAGGACTGCCTTGTCGGCGTTGATAACGATAACGAAGTTTCCGCAATCGACGTGGGGGGTGAACTCGGGTGCGTTCTTGCCGCGCAGAAGATCTGCAGCTGCAACAGCAGTTTTACCCATGGGCTTGCCTGCCGCATCCAGAATGTACCACTTGCGGACTACATTTTCTTTTTTCTGCATAAATGTAGACATTGTAGTGTTTCCTCCAAAAATATTGATAGTAATTTTTTCATGCTCGCCTATTATAGCATACAAACCGCGGCTTGTCAACCCCTTTTTTGAAAGTTTTTTTCGTTTTTTTAATTTAGCACACTGCAAGCTCCGTTTTTCTCGCGTTTTCTCGTTTTTTCATACTATTTGCTCGCAAGCGATACACAAAATTTTTTTGAAATTTTGTCATATTGCAAAAAGATTCGCCCGCACTCTTGTGAAAACACGACAAAAAAACGTGACACAAATGCGGGTTCGCACTTGTGTCACGTTTTACGTTCAGGAGCGGTTGCCCTCTGCCCGTTCCTTCAGCTCTTGCAGCTCTTCAAGGAAGGTGTCGATATCCTTGAACTCACGGTAAACCGAGGCAAAGCGCACGTACGCGACCTCGTCGCGCTCCTTAAGCTTGCGCATCACGATCTCACCAAGCTCCGTGGAGGTAACCTCCTGCCGCAGGGTATTCTGCAGCTCGGACTCAACCTCGTTGACCAGGAGAACCGCGTCGACCGGGCGCTTTTGCGTTGCTTTGAGAACGCCCGCGAGCAGCTTTTGCTTATCGAAAAGCTCCTTGCCACCGTTCTTTTTGATGACGATGATCTGCACCGTTTCGATGGTTTCGAAGGTTGTAAAACGCTTCTGGCAGGACAGGCACTCGCGCCGTCTGCGAATGCTGTTCCCCTCGACGGTGGGTCTGGAATCAATTACTTTACTTTCGGGAAAGCCGCATCCCGGACATCTCATAAGAATTACCGCTCATTCGCGCGACGCGAATGGCCTTTCATGAAAAATTTCCCATTTAGTATATCACAAAAAACGGAAATTGTAAAGACCTTTTTACAATTTTCTTACGCATATTGCAAATCCAATAAAACATCCTCCAGCGTACAGGGCGTTACCGTGCCTTCGAGGATGCTTTGATAAAGTTCGATCGCCTTTTTCAGATCGTTCCCCAACTCTCCCTCGGCAAACTCCTCCGCCTTTTCCACGCGGATCCGAAAGAGGCGGTATGTACGTTTTGCGAGCACGTACAATTGATACGTCAGGTGCATCCCCCCGAAATAGATATGATCCTCTGTCAGGAGAATCCCCTCCCGACTCTTTCCATCGGCTTGCTTCATAATACTCCTCCATTGTTTCTGTGAGCATGCGCACAGCATGTCTGGCATTTGTTCTCCCCTATAGC
>JAFTKI010000118.1 GCA_017453335.1 Clostridia bacterium | reverse complement strand
CGATAAGCTACTGGAGTTTTAAACTCGGATCGGCAGACGTGAGCTTCTGGCTAACACAGGAAAATGTTATAGTATTTGTTTTTTGGATCATCGTCGGTGTTGCATCGGCAATCGGATTATTCCTTACCTTTGGCAAAAGGAGGATGGAACTCACCGAGGAACAGTCTGATTCCTTTTTCGGATTCCGCGTACTGCTTCCCATTTATGCGATCTGTGGAATGCTCCTATGTGGAGGTCTTGAATATATCTTTTTCACAGTCATCATTGAGCTTTTTACCATTTTTGGTTATACTATTTATCGCCGCGGATTCCACTACAAGAAGAGTGACATCGCCGTGATGCTCCTTCTCTTGATCTTCTTATTCTTATAAACAGCAAAGCGCACCGCAACCCTCTTTAGAGAAGGCTTACGGTGCGCCACTTGTTTCATTTATGCCTCTGTATTGATCAGATCGATCAGGGTATCCAACGATTTGCCTTTTGGCAGATAGATGTTGGAGGCTTTTTCGAGTCTTTGCTGCTCGAAGTTGTATTGGTCGTAAATGCCAACGGTTTGAAAGCCGACCTTTTTGGCGGTTTCCAGAGCGACGTAGGAGTCTTCAAATACGCAAAGCTCCTCTGCGGGAACGTCCAGCTTCTCCTGCGCCAAGAGGTAAATATCGGGCTGATCCTTACCGACTCCAATATCCGCGCAGGAAAGCACAACGTCAAAATACTTTGCCATATCGTGACATTCCAGCGCATATTTGACCTGCTTCATAGCGGTTGCCGAAGCCAGGCACAGCTTGACGTTTTGCGCCTTAAGATACTCCAACAGCTCGATTGCCCCCGCCTTGGGCTTTGCGACCTCCCGATAAAAGTCAAGCAGCCCGTTTGAAGAAAATTGAAGGAGCTCCTCAATCGGTTCCGGAATATTGTAATACTCCTTAATGTACGCCATTGCGTCGGCAAAGATCATCGTCCTGATCTTTTTGTCTACCTCTTCGCTTGCCTGAAAGCCCTTGCGGTTCATGTATTTTTCACCAAGCCGATTCCAAAAATCGCTCCAATACATCAAGGAATCCACAATCGTTCCGTCCATGTCAAATATCGCACCCTTGATTTTCATAAGTCCTCCTAAAACGCTTGTAATACGCCCATTATTATATCACAAAACCGATTGGTTTGCAAGATGATTACAAAGATTCTTAAAGAATCAACGTACCGCCGTTCCGCCCTCCGCTTCACTCTACGATCAGCGTCGTATTGGCGTCTTTTGCAATCGTAAATGCGTTTGCGTCCGTTGCGGACTCGTGAAATTCCACGCTGACGTCCTTCATACGCACCGTCAGCGGCACGTCCGCGCGCGCCACGGGAGCAGAAGTTTCCTTGAGGTCGGTAAAGCGGACGTTTTCCAGGGTAAATTCCCCAAGATACGTGCCCTTTTGCAACACGTCCCGATCTGCCGCATAGTTCAAAATGTTCTTGGCGTTTTCAATCACGCAGTTTTTAAAATGAATATCGGAGGGCGCGTAAGGGTAGTTTTGGCTTGCAAAATACACCACCGTGTGCAAAAGATCGTGGCGCCCCTCCTCGCGAGGGAGCTCGTCGTTTTTGCCCTTTACCACCGTCATGCGGTGCGGATAATATCCGGGACCGTAGGCGTAGCAATCCTCCACGTGGATCTGCACGCCGCCAATGCGGAACAGATCGCAGGAGGTATTCAGAACGCAACGGCGCACCAACAGATTTTTGATATTGATCCCCGCGATGCAATCGTCGCCCGTTTTGAACAAGCAATCCTCGATCAGCGTGTTCTCGGAGCAGTGCAGATGAATGCCGTCCGATCCTCCAAGGCAGGTCACGCGGCGCATGGTCACATTTTTGCAGTTGTTTGCCTCGTGCAAAAAATTTCCGCTGTGGCGCGCCGTGTAGCCCTCCAGCAAAACGTTTTCGCAACAAGTAAAAAAGATGGCGTGTGGGCCGCGATATCCCTCCTCCCCGTTGGGATCGTAGCAATTTGCACCGTCGATAACCGCATCTGCCTCGCCGATGATGGAGATGTTTTTCTCCCCGTAGGCAGAAATGATCGCGCGGCGGTAGGTTTCCCACGGCTCTCCGTAATACTGCGTGATGAGCTCCATATCCGATCGCATTTCCACCCCGTCGGGGATCTCAAAGACCTCATAATCGTCGCAATCGGCACTTCCGTAAAGCTCGGCGCCGTGCTCCAGATAAAGCGTGGTATTCGACCACATGCGCAAGGCGGCTGTGTGAAATCTTCCCTTGGGAATAACGACCGTGCCGCCACTCTCCTTGCAAAGGTCAAGCACGGCTTGTATTTTTGCGGTTTGAAGCTCCCCACAATCGGCACTGACGCCGTACTCGGTGATCACATATCGGTTCATAACTTTACCTCTATTTGTTTTGATTTATTTCGAACAGATTTGACAAAAGCTCCCCGTTCGTGTATCTGGGTTTGTGAATTCAGTTCACCCCGATGCTTCTGTTCTTTTGATGGATCCGCTTTACCGCACAGCCGTCCGTTTCCGCTGTTCCGCAATTGGTCAGCGTCAGCGTCATCGGTAGGCCGTTGCTGTTTTGGTTGCCTTTGAAAACGATTCCGTCGGCTTCTCTTGCGGTCATCGGTGACGCGGTTTCAAATACGTTGTTCAGAATTTTTATATTTTTGTGATAATACGGCGCCGCCTTGCTCACCTGCACCTCGCTCTCAACGGAAATGCGCGCACGCTCGCCGATAAAGCGGCAATTTTCAACGGTCAGATCGGTAATCGGTCCCGATTCAAACCAATACGTCGCATCTCCCGTCAGCAAAAACGGAAGCTCGCTCTCGCAGTTGCGGATCACGAATTTTCCGCGCGATTGCAGGCGCAGATGAGAGTTTGCCTTTCCAAAGATACAGTTTTCTATCGTCACGTCACAGTTTGCACTCAAGGATTCGATCAGATCTCCTCGCGCATGTGCCTCTGTGGGGCGGTCGACCGTAAGTCGGGCAAGCTCGTCGTCGATCCGTTCAATCTCAAGCACGGTATATTTTGCCGTCTCCTCCATTGTCTGTCCGCGATAGACCGCGATCTCATCTCCCACGCGGTACAAATCCTGCGCCTGTTTCTCGCAAGAGGCGCGGTTGGTATAGATCACGTCATCACATACATGGTCGACCGCACGGAAATTGGAGTGAATGTTGATCGCATCGTCGATCATCCCCTCAAAAACGCTGTTGCGTATGATAAAATAGCCGGACGTACCAAACGAATGCACCGCATCTGCGCTGTTGGAAATGAGGCAAGGGGATTTTTCATCGTACGTCAACAGAAAACGGTCCAGGAGGATATTTTCCACTCGGTAGGCAAAAAGCCCCATTCCTTCACCCGACAGAATACGGTAATTTTCCAGCGTCAGATGCTTGCTATCGATTGCAAACACGTTGGAGTACGTCCGCCCCTCGTGCTCGATCACCAAAACTTTGCCTACCCGATATACGTCGGGAATACTGCCCTTGAGAAGAATCGTGTCGCCATCCTCCTCGACCGTGAATTGATCGATGGAATACGGAAAGCTCTCATCTTTGATAAACGGCGTGCCGATTGCCCCCAACGTGATGCCACAGCCCCGACGCGTGACGGGATCAAACAGCTGAAAAAATACGCCTCTCCAATTCAATCGGCGGTTTTCCCAGCCTGTTCCGTAAGGGATCAATTGATCCCCCTCCACGCGGCAGGTGCAATGCGCATTCAATTTCAGCCTTGCATAGGATGGCGTCACCTCGGTGATCAGTGCCTCGGTATACATTGGGCGGTCGTAGGTCACGTTACAGTTCTTCAGCGTGACGTTTTCACACCCGTCGATCAAAAATGGTTGTATTTTACCGTGCATTACAAGCGTTGCACCACCAAAATCGACGGTGATATTCTTCTTGTTTTTGATCAACATAAATACGTTGAATGCCTGCGCGCTTGCGTTTCCGCGCATTGCGGCATAGCGGCGGTCACAGACCTCGCTGGTATCGGCGGCAAAAACGTGATATTCCGCTTCGGTTGCAAAATATTCGGTATCGTTCTCAAGCGGCATCCCGATTTGGAATGTTTTTTTCATTTTATCCTCCTATAAAAATCACCAAGGATGATCGGTAAGAGATCGTCCTTGAAATTGCTCGAGCGGATCCGGAATGCCTTGCCGTTCTTCAAAAAAACGTTCATCTCCTTCTTCCGCTTGTGCTCTATTACAGCTCAATAACATCCCCGTCGCGTAAAGCGCGGATGGGAAACGCGTAGCGACCGCTGTTTACGATTGCCGCCAGCTCCTCGTGTCGGTATCCCGCATAATGGTTAAAGGCAAACGTCTTGGTGCGGCATCTTTGAATATGGGGATCCAGCACGTCGATCAACGAATGCGCGTATTCGCATACGATCAGATCGGTTTCGCGCTCATACGCCACGCGCGGAAAATCGTCGTCCTTCAAATTCTGCGACATATCTCCCGTAAACAAAACGCATTTGCCATCCGCTTCGATTAAAATCGCAAAATGCGGAGGTCCCTCGTGATACGCCACGGGAATATAGGTCGCGCGCAGAACACCGTCGTCGTAAACGACGCCCTCCTTGGCAACGTGCACACGCAAGCGGTCCTTTGGAAATTCCAGATGATAGAGTGTCCCGATGCAATCGCAAAATGCCTGCGCGATCGGTGCCTCGGTCATATAAACGTCGTACGATGCCTTAGAATAAACGTGAATGCAATGGCTGAAGAGCTGAAAAAGCCCGTCCACGTGGTCGTTATGCGCGTGCGTGGTAAACACCGCGCACAGAGCGTCGGGTCGTCTGCCATACCGCAGCATCAGATCGCTCACGGGTGCCCCCGCATCCAGCAGATAGACTCGGTCACCCACCTCGATCATCGTTGCCGAAACGTACGCGTCCACGCGCGGACGAACGTCTGCAGTCCCAAGAAAAGTGATCTTCATACGTGTGCCTCCAAATACAAAGAAATCATAACAATACTATATCATAAAATTGTGAATAAGTCAATACGGAGTAACGAAAACTCAAAAATGCCAAATCCAAATAATTGTATCCGGACCTTCAGAAAGCCATGCAATAAGCGAGCGAAACCGGCAATAAAAGCAGAAGAGAAAGTAACACGGTTACAAAATTCCGTGAAACTCTCTCTTCTCTGTTTTTTAGTGATATTCTTTGCTCTCGCAAAGAGTGATATTATTGCTTGTGCAATAGTGATATTGAAGCCTTGCGGCTTCAGTGATATTCTATTCGCCCTGAAACCCGCGAAGCGAATACCACTCGGCATATGCCGAATATAACTGCGTCAGCAATATCACTCGCCGGGAGGCGAATCGGACTTTCCGTATATAACGGTGGCGTTGACCTCAAATCCGTATATCGAAAAATTTGCTCCGCAGCATTCCTTCGCATCAAAGTGTATTTTATAGAGAAATCAAATCAAGCATTTGTGCGCGAGACGTACAATTCAGCCGATGCAACAGATGTGAGGCGAGGCGGTCAAATTCGGTATGGTCAATGAGGCGGAACGCCGCGACCATTCCGTCGATCAAGGCGCTTTTTTCTTGGCGTTCAGCCATACTGCCAAGACCGAGAAACCTCATGATTGCATAAACCGCGCAGAGTGCTATGTACTCACTGTGCATACTTTCGGGTCTGTCCTGGAACGGAAACAACGAGAAGAACATATGGTTGACCAGCATATGCTCGTAAAAGCTCTCCCAATTCGGCATTAGTGCTTCAAAATGCGACCTTGCCGTGCGATAGCGGTCGATTGCGCTGTCGCCGTCGCCAAAATACGAAAGTGCTGCTTTTCCGCATCCACGTATGCTTTGACTGCGCTCATCCAAGATCGCGATCATCTGCTCCACGATTTCGAGACCGAATTTCAGGTGATCCTCGCTGATTTTCTTACTATCGGCGCAAGCCTGAAAAGTCGTTCTGCGCTCGCTCAACATCCGGTCCAGCATCGCCTTGTCTTTCCTTTCAAGGACAAAATCCATGTCATCCAATACCTCGCCAAGACACATCATTCTTTGCGGCAGTGACATGCTTCTATCCTGAATCACCGAGATCAGATACAACCTTATTTTTTGTTCAACACCCAAGGTTTCAAAAAAGGATTGTCGTCCGATCAAAGGCGGCATCTCTAACGTCAACTCACGGCGGATAAACGCAATGGGCTCCTCTTGCTCCAGTAGTAATTCCAAAACAGCTTCACAGCTATTGGCGCAAGAACATTCATACAGCCCGTCCTCGGCTCGGATCCCGCGCGGATACAGACGGCACACATCGGGCAGGATCTCCTCTCCCAGCTCGGCATGGAGTGCACAACGTCCATCCTGCATACGCAATTGGCAGTTTCCATCATAGCGAGGCTCAAACCGCGCATATTCCTCCTCTGTGGGATGGTCTACAACATGAACGCCGCAATCCAGACGGTGACGCAGATCGGCGTTGCAATCAAGCCCCAACAGGTAAAAATAGTTTTTCATAGAAATGGAAATAGGCCAGCCCTCGCAACAAGCCGAGCGGCACGCACCCATCTTACATGAAAACTTCAAATAATAATTCGGAAATAAAAATTCGTGAGTTTCTTTCATACACCCTTTCCTTGAACACCCTCGACGATGTTGTTTTGTGTCAGCACGGGCAGGATGCGCTCCAGATATTTGAGCGAGATCCCTTGTCTTTCGGCTATTTTCTTCATAGCAATATAGTCACCGTTTCCGTTCTCGGCAAGGTCGAGCATCACGCGCAGGGCGTATCTTCCCCTTGTTGATATGATCATATCGTTTCTCCTTGGAAAATGATTAACTCAATATATCCGACAGATTCCGCTGAATCGCCGCCGCCACGTCGGGCTTGTTCATCGAGTAAACGTGTACGTTGGTGATGCCGTTTGCAAACAGGTCGATGATCTGATCGGTGGCGTAAGCAATGCCTGCCTGCTTCATGGCGGCAGGAGAGGCTCCAAACTTGTCCACCAAGGCCTTGAAGCGTTGCGGCATAAAGGACCCCGACAGCTTGATAGCTCTTTCCACTTGATTCCCGTTGGTGATGGGCATAACACCGGGTATGATGGGCACGGTGATACCCGCTTCGCGAATCTTGTAAAGAAAATTATAGAGCAGATTGTTATCAAAAAACATCTGTGTGGTCAGAAACTCACAGCCTGCATCAACCTTTTCCTTTAGGTACTTGATATCCTCGCTTTGATTGGCGCTTTCGGGATGTATCTCGGGATAACAAGCTCCGCCGATACATAAGTCCGCTCCCGATTCTTTCAATTCTCGGATCAGATCGATGGCGTGATGATAGTCCCAATGACTGCGGTCAGCGTTTTCAAGCCCTACGGGGATGTCGCCTCTGAGAGCCATCACATTTTGAATCCCTGCCGCCTTGATATCGGCAATGCGAGCGTGAACGGTATCCTTCGTTGAGGAAACACAGGTCAGATGTGCCAAGGTCGGCACACCGTAGTTTGCCTTGATATTCTTTGCGATATCAAGAGTGTACCTGCTTGTACCACCACCCGCTCCGTAGGTCACGCTCATAAAAGAAGGGTACAATTTGGCAATTTCCTCTGTGGCGTGCTTCACGCTTTCAAACGCCGTATCGGTCTTGGGTGGAAACACCTCGAAAGACAGGGAGAGCCGATCCTCATGCAAACGATCAATAATTTTCATAACTGTTCTCTTTTCTATGTTAGGATAAGTTTATTATACCACAAATCGGTAGGTAATTCAAGTACCGATTTCAGAAATCGTTCCGCCTCCGAGAACAATATCGCCGTTATACAGCACCGCTGCTTGTCCGGGTGTAACGGCACGCTGTGGGACATCAAAAATAACCTTTACACTGTTATTGTCGATTGCTACTATTTTACCGTCCATTTTGCACGCCCCTTGGGATGCCTTTTCGTGTCATCTCGACAGAACAGATGTCTGCTCATCCTATGTATTTGCCCAAGGTAAATGCGGCAAGTCTTATTTGCTTTCTTGCTACGGTGTAGGACATTGCAAGCTCGTCCTCGCGGTAGTATTGAACAAATGGGTAGAAGCAGCTCGTGTGCATCTTTGCCTGTAAAATGACTTCGCTCTTGCTAAGATCTTCGGTATTGATCTTTACGATCCCGATATGCTCGCGGTCGATCGGGGCGTGGAAAAGATACAAATTGCCGCGATAAAATATAAAATCTCCTCTTGACTGACTATCTTCAATTTCAATTGGGGATTCCCATCTCTTTGTTTTGAGATCATATACAGTTAAAAATCCACACTTGTTCGTGTCCTGCTGACGAACGAAAT
>JAFTKI010000117.1 GCA_017453335.1 Clostridia bacterium | reverse complement strand
CCCCCGCTACATGATAGCCTATGGCAGGCGATGACCAATGCACAATTTGAAGTCGAAGCTTTAGATCGTAATTATGCAAACAAAGAAAAGGCGATTGATACAGGCATTGTGCAACGAATAGATAAGTGTTTGTACCGAGAATCAAAAGAAGGCGACGTATTCATTTTAGTTATGGGGGATAAAGATTTTATTCATTCCGTTCAGGCAATTCGTGCTGAAAAGTGTATTGCTAGAGTTGCTTTTTGGAACAATGCTTCTGGAGAATTAATAGGAGAAGCCGACGACTACATGGATTTAACTCCCAACATTGACAAAATATCTCATTGACATTGTTCACATCCGTACTGTTAAATTCGCATTTTGCTAAAAATGATCTTTGCATAAGGGAATGCGCTTGATGTGTGTTCCCTTTATTTATAGCAAAGTGAAGGAGTGTAGTAAAAAAGAAAAACAAAATTATGGTTGAAAACAATTAAAAATGCCAAACATTTACTTATCTGTTGCTAATTTAAATAAAACTTGAGTTTTTGGGGGAGAACATATGGAATTTGAAACTGAAATAAAAAATATTCGATACAATAACGTAATGTGGAATAAAATAAAGGAAATAAACAACAAATATTTAAAATACAATCTCGATAACATTAGGTGTTCGGAGATAACATCGTACGAAAAAAGGACAAGCAAAGCAAAATATGGTCACTCGTATTTGGGTGGATCTTTTATATACGGATCTTCGTTTGATTTTAAAGATTTTTTAACAAGTAAAATATTTGAGGAGAAATATCTTTATGCAGACATTGTAAAATATTACAAGCCGCTTCTAGAAATATATCTTGAATATGAAAAAGAAATATTAGAGGTCTATGAAAAGCATAAGTTGTTTAAATCCATTGATAATTGCCCAAAAGATACAAGAAATTGTTTTAGTAGGTTTTTTGGCAAAACGCTCGAAGGTAGATTTGATTACTTAAGCAATTATGAAAGAAATTTGTTAGATGAAAGAACATTTTCTCCGGTCTTTCCAACGGTAAAATTAACATTGTCTGCAAAAACACAATACGATACATATTCGAGAGATATAACTTATGGAATAGAAGATATTATCGAATGTTATGAGTTAGCACTTGAAAAAGAAGGAAAGATGACATTTGTAAAAAGGCAACGGGCAATCGTTTCTGATTCTTTGCGATATGATGTTTTGCGCAGAGATAGCTATCGTTGTTGTATTCGTGGAGCGACATCAAAAGATGGTGTAAAACTAGAAGTAGATCATATAATTCCGGTTTCCAAAGGCGGAAAATCCACTTTGGATAACTTGCAAACCCTCTGTGAACGTTGTAATAGAGGAAAAGGTACAAAATGATTTATCCACCCCTTGTACACCCGCACATTACATAACACCGCAAAAGTTGGTGATAAACACACAACCTATCAAACGCCAAATCTGCCTTTTCGGTGGATTTTACGCTCATTTTGTAAGGAAATCACCCATTTGAAGATAGCCTCAAACACTTCTAAATTCACCACATTCGTAACAAAAGCAAGAGTAGAACCGCGCGGATTCTACTCTTGCTTTTTCACGTTATTCAATACCCCGGCGGTGGGTCGTCGGGCGGAGGCGCGCCCTCGCCGTCCCAGATCGGCAGATCCCGACGGGGAGCGGTGGCTGCGTCCTTTCGCGGCGCGCGTGCTTCAAAATCGAATACGGCTCTGCCGTTTTCCAGCTTGAGCGCGGCGTCAAAGCTCTTTTTGGTTCTGGGAGAAACGAAGCCCTGTATCACGGCGGTCTTCCCTGTGTCTGTCAGGAGCTTAAGATTCGCGACCGAGATCGCGCGACCGCAGATGGAAATATTGACGGAAAATTTGCAGCCGTCCTTATATCCCGTGCATCCGTAAAAGCTGCGGAAGCGCTTCATGTCTTTACCGCACAGGGGGCAAGTGGCAACCACGTCGCCGAAAAAGCCTGTTTCACTATCCAGAGAAAGGTCGGCATTCGCCTTTTTCTCAAAGACCTCTGCGATCTCCTGCTCAGCGAGCTTGACGCTCTCCTCCACGGTCATCGTGCCACGGTACACCTTTTTGAGCGCTTGTCCCAATTCGGACGTCTTGTATTTATCCATCGTGATCTGCATCTGCGTCAGCGCCTCAATCAAAAATTCGCCGCCGGGCAGGATCGTATACACGTCCTTTTTCAGTTCAATATATCCGCTTTTGCGCGCGTTATCGATGATTCCCGTTCGAGTCGCCTCGGTGCCAAGCTCCAAGCCCTCGAAGATCGCACGGTAATCCTCGCTGTCGTCCGATACCTCGCCCGCCTCCGCCTCTGCTGCCTCGCGCGCCGCCTTTTTTTCATCCTTAAAGGGGTTTTTGAGATAGTTGTTCAGCGTTTCGACGGTGTAATGCTTGGGAGGTGTGGTCTCCTTTTCGGTGGGTTTGAAGTCGATGTTGACAGCGTCGCCCTTGTTCAGTGCGGGCAAAACTTTATCCTTTTGATTATAATCATCGTATTTCGTCCATCCCTTTTCAAGGATGACCATACCCTTTAGCACGAAGGTCTCCAATTCTCCCACGGCGATGGTGATCTCGCTGCGGGTAACCACGCAATCCTCGGCGCAAAACACTGCCACAAAACGGCGGAATACCGTGGAATACACCTGCATCTCCCGCTCGCTGAGTTGATTCTTGTTCGGGATCTTATAGGTAGGGGTCAGGGCGGAGTGCGACTCGATCTTACTGTCGTCAAAAATGCTCTTGCTGTCCTTGAATTTCACGGGATAGCCGAGCTTTTGACAATTGGAAAGGATCTGGCGGATCTTATCCTTTTCCGCCGTGGCAAGATACTCGGAATTGGTACGCGGATAGGTCAGATATCCCTTTTCGTACAAGCCCTGCACGATATCAAGGCTTTCCTGCATGGACATTTTGTATTTCTTGCTCAGGGCATTCTGGAGCTTGGAAAGAGAAAACAGCTTTCCTGCCGACAGTGTATCCTTTTTGTTTTTAACACCCGTTACAACCGCTCCCGTGCGATTGTAGAGCTCGCACATCCGAAGCGCTTCGGCATATTTTTCCTGTTCAAATTTATTCTTCGAGGTCAGCTCTACCAATTCTCCGTTGGTTTTTTCCTTACTGACCATGGCAAAGTACTTTCCGGGCACAAAATTGCGAATCGCCATATCGCGGTCATAGATCGCCTTGACGATCGGAACGATCACACGTCCGACACGCAACAGCGTTCCCGTTTTCAAGGTCGCGTAGCGGGTCAGATTCACGCCATAAAGCCAATCGATGTAGGTACGAGCAAAGCCCTCGGACGCCAGTCGCTCATATTCCGCCTCATCCTTCATCTCGGTCAGTGCCTTGGAGACGGTTTGCGGAGTCTGATCAGGCAGCCACAGCCGCTTGAGCGATTTCGGAGACGTGAGAGCGTGATCCACGCACAGGCGCACAATGATCTCTCCCTCGCGGTCGGCGTCTCCCGCGTTGACAACCGTTTCCACGTCGGGACGGTTGCAAAGCGAGCGGATCACCTCAAACTGGCGCACCACGCCACTGTCCACCTTTTTATCGGCGCCGCGACGCAATTCAAATCGAAACTGCTCGGGAAAGCACGGAAGATTGTTCAAGCTCCAGCGAGTCGACCCATCCTCCTGTGGGCGATAGGCTTCGATATCACACAGAGAAAACAGGTGTCCGAACGCCCACGTGATAAGGTACCCTTCCCCCTCCAGATATCCGTTCCGCTTCTGCAGATTGCCGATCGCGGCTGCTATATTACGTGCCAGACTCGGTTTTTCCGCGATGATCAGAATCATAAAACAGCCACTCCTCCCTTTTTATGAAAATGACCGCAGCTCTGCCAGAACTCTGTGCAGAACTGCGGCATTCCCGATTCCTCGGTATGAAAATTACGATCAGATATACTTTTTAACCGTCTCGGATGCTTCCTCGATGGGCATGGAAACCGTCATCGACAGGTTGATGTTGATCTTCTCCAACAGCTTATCCAGCTCGACCAGAAGAGAATCAAACGCAGCCATGTCTCTCTGGCAGATACGAAGCGTTCCGTCAACGAACAGATCGGTAACGTCGTGGTTGCTTGCAAGAATACCTGCAATAAAGCCATACAGAGACTGTGCATCGGTGATCATATATTCATCTGCGTTCACAAGGCGAGCCGCAGGCTTAATATCATATCTGAGCTGAGTACCCTTTTCAATGCATACAACGTCGCCCTTGGTGACCTCCAACGCGCCGTTGACCAGATTGATCAAGGTCTTGGTTTTTCCGGTTCCTTTTACGCCGATAATCAATTTTAACATAAGTGTTACCCTCCACTATTCCAACTGGAAACAAAAACTGCTTCCGTGTATTCATTATAACAAATTCCGAGAGTAAAGTCAAGACTTTTTTTGGATATTTCCGTCACTTTTTCAAAAAAAGGAAATTAGCCGTTCAAACGCTCCTCCAAGGCCGTGCGCAATTCCTCGTAGCCGGGCTTTCCGAGCAGTGCGAACATATTCTTTTTATAAGACTCGACACCGGGCTGATCGAAGGGGTTGACCGCGAGGATATAGCCCGAGATCGCACATGCGAGCTCGAAGAAATACAGCACTTCACCCAAAACGAATGCGCTTCTCTCGCTGATCTCAATGAGAATATTGGGAACACCGCCGTCAACGTGTGCCAAGATCGTTCCCTGCATCGCCTTCTTTTTGACGTCGTTGAGCTCCATTCCCGAGAGGAAGTTGAGCCCGTCGATGTTATCGGGATCGTTCGGGATCGCGAAGCGTGCGCCCGTATCTGTCACGTCAAGAACCGTTTCGAAGAGATTGCGGCTTCCATCCTGAACGAACTGACCCAGAGAGTGCAGATCGGTGGAGAAAATGACCGAGGCGGGGAAAATACCGCGCTGATCCTTGCCCTCGCTCTCACCGTAAAGCTGCTTCCACCACTCGCTCAGCATCGTCGAGAAGGGCTCGTAGCTTGCAAGCACCTCAATACACTTTCCCTTGCGGTAGAGAATGTTACGGATCGCGGCATAGCGATAGCAATCGTTTTTCTCAATATCCGCATCCACGTATGTATGGCTTGCGGAAGCGGCACCTGCCATCAACGCATCGATATCGATGCCCGCGACGGCAATGGGAAGAAGTCCGACTGCGGAAAGAACCGAAAAGCGTCCGCCCACGTCATCGGGAACGACGAAGGTCTCGTAGCCTGCGTCTGTCGAAAACTGCTTGAGTGTTCCGCGGGCTCGGTCGGTTGTCACGAAAATGCGCTCGCGCGCCCCCTCTTTTCCATACTTTTCCTCCAGCATCGTACGGAATACGCGGAATGCAACCGCGGGCTCGGTCGTGGTACCCGACTTGGAGATGACGTTTACGCAAACGTCGCGATCCTCGCACAGTGCAAGGATCTCGTTGAGAGAATCCGCACTGATGCTGTTACCTGCAAAATAGATATCAGGAGTATCTTTCTTGAGATTGTTGTACATAGGCGACTTGAGATACTCGATCACGGCACGCGCACCGAGATACGAGCCGCCGATTCCGATCACGACAAGAACGTCGCAGGACTTTTGAATTCTTGCGGCACATGCCTTGATGCGTGCAAACTCTTCCTTATCGTATTGCTCGGGCAGATCGACCCAACCGAGAAATTTGTTCCCGGGGCCGTTCTTTTCACGGAGCATCTTGTCGGCAAGAGTTACCTGTGCCTGCATCTGGGCGTATTCGTTGGAGTTGATAAACGTAGAAACGTACTTGTCGTTCAGTTTGATTGACATGGGGCTTTGACCATCCTTTTGCAATTGAAATAACAGAATTTATTATACAACAACCGGTTTTGAATTACAAGACCTTTTTGCAAAAAAAAGCACGAAAAATCAAAAAAGAATTTTTTTGCGCGACGATTCCTTTTCAAATCAGTAGAAATTTCGCAACCATTCTTCCAAAAATTGTAAAAAAGTTGATCTTTTCGACGGCTTTGGCGGCACGCACCTCTACGCTTCCAAGCACTTTCTTTCCCGAAAGATATTCCACCCGTCCCAACGCCTCACCTGCTCGGATCGGTGCCGCCAGGCTCTCAGGAACGCTGAATCTCGTCTCCACCGTCTTCAAATCACTCTTTGGCAGAACCTTTGTAAAGGAGGAATATTCCGTTTCGCAAAAATCGGATACGCCGCCCGTCACGGGGATCGGCTCGGTACACCCTTCCTGTGCCCGATAGAGTCCGTAATTGGCAAATCCCCAATCCAACAGCTGCGTTGCCGCCGCGTTGCGGCTGTCTCCAGATTCCGCTCCCATGATCACACAGATCAGAGAAAATCCGTCCCGCTCTGCCGTTACGCTGACGCAAAAGCCCGCTTTAGAGGTCGAACCCGTTTTAAGTCCCGTACAGCCACGGTAAAAGCGTACCAAGCGATTGGTATTGGTCAACCCAAACGCGCCGTCTCGAATGGTATCCATCCAGATGGAGCTGTATTGCAGAACAGTCGGGTGCCCGAGAAGCGCCTGTGACATCAACGCGATATCCTTAGCACTGGTCAAATGCCGCTCCGCCGTATCGTCGAGCCCCGTCACGTTTTCAAAGCAGGTCGCCGTCATGCCAAGCTCGCGCGCTTTTGCGTTCATTTTATCCACGAACACACTCACGCTTCCCGCAACGTGCTCGGCAAGCGCGACTGCCGCATCGTTCGCCGACGCAATCACGACACTTTTGAGCAGATCCTCCACCGTCATCTGTTCGCCTTCTTTCAAGTAGACCTGTGAACCACCCATAGAAGCGGCGTTCGCAGAAACCGTGACAGTATCGTCCAATCGCACGCGTTCCGCGTCGATCTCCTCCATCACAAGCAAAAGCGTCATGATCTTGGTCACGGAGGCAGGAGGCAATGCCTCCTCCGCGTTTTGCGTATAGAGCACCGTTCCCGTGGTGGCCTCCATCAGGATCGCGCTCTTGCAGTTCAGGGAAAGCGAGCTATCCTCAACACCGAATTCGGTCACGGGAACGCTGTCCTCTGTTTCGGCGACATCCTCCTGTGCTGCGGTGTTTACAAAAAGCCACGAGGGCAAGAACAGGACTGCGAGAAGAATTGCCGTCCAACGAAGCATTTTCTGTTTCATATCCATCACCTCGCCACATCTTATGTGCGAGATTGTAAAAATATGTTAAAATGGCTTGCGCAAGCACCGTTGCGCCTGCACAAGCCTTTGAGGTTATTTTACGGAAAACTGGAACACCGTGGTATAATCGTACTTTTCACCGGGATTGAGAACGGTATCGGTGAAGTTCGGGTGGTTGATCGAATCGGGCATCTTCTGCGTCTCCAAGCAGAATGCGGACTGCACGCTCGCGGGATACCCACCCTTGAGCGGAGAATGGAGCTGATACATGAAGTTCCCCGAATAGAACTGGATACAGGGCTGATTGGTATAGACCTGCATGCATCTGCCACTGTTGGGATCGTATGCTTCCACACGCAGAACGGGCTCCTTCGTCTCGCCGCCCGTAAAGCAGAAGCAATGATCATAGCCACCGGCGATTTTCAAATCCTCGTTGTTTTCAATGTCGAAATCGCGACCGATGGTTTTTCCCTCGCGGAAATCGAAGGGAGTGCCCTCAACCGATCGGATCTCGCCCGTGGGGATCAGGTTTTCGTTCGTGGGGATGTACGCATCGCAATCCATCTTCAGCACGTGATCGAAGATCTTCCCCGACGCATAACCGCCAAGGTTGAAATACGCGTGGTTGGTCAGGTTCAGGATGGTCTTTTGATCGGTCGTTGCCTCGTAACGGATGGAAAGCGCGTTGGTTTTGAGCAACGTATAGGTTACGGTGACAGTCAGCGTACCGGGATAGTTCTCGTCGCCGTCAGGAGAGACCAGTGTCAGAACCAAGGAAGGCTCCTCTCCATCCTTCGGCTCGACAGACCAGACCTTGTGGGAAAAGCCTACCTTACCGCCGTGAAGCGAGTTGCCGTTGTTGTTCTGATAGATCTCGTATTTTTTGCCGTCGAGGTAGAACACGCCCCGGTTGATGCGATTGCCAACGCGACCGACCAGTGCACCGAGGTATCCCTTGTTGCTCGTATAGTCGTACAGAGCATCGTAACCCGCGACCACGTCCGAAATTCTACCCATTCGATCGGGCACGCGCAATTCCATGATCGCTCCGCCGAACTCGCAAATGCGAACGCTCATACCCGAGGCGCTCATCATATTGTAGCTGTAAACGTCACAGCCGTTTTCCAGAGTACCGAAATACTGCTTTGTAATCATATCCTTTTATGCTCCTTCGTATCCGTTGGGGTTCTTTTTCATCCAGTT
>JAFTKI010000116.1 GCA_017453335.1 Clostridia bacterium | reverse complement strand
TGCCGTATGGCGCTTCTCAAGCTGAACAAAGGCATTCTTGACGGAAACTTTATCGAAGGAATGGCTTGTGTCGGCGGTTGTATCGGTGGAGCAGGTTGTCTCACTCACGGTGAAAAGAGTAAGACCGATGTTGATAAGTACGGTCGTGAAGCACTTGAAAAGACCATCGGAGATGCAATATCGATATTGAAATAAAAGATATTTCAAAAGGGCTTGCCGGCATTCTCGGCGTTTCCCGTCAGTCGATCAGCAAATGGGAGTCGGATGCTTCTCATCGGGCGCACTTGCGATTGGCAAATATGTTGCCATAGGCGATCACGCCCACGCATTGATTGCAATAGGCGAATCGGTTGCAGAAGGAAGTGTTTACAGCCATATCGGAACGCTATCCTATGCGGATATGTCATTGACTGTGGAATGGCTTGATGCAAACGTACCATCTTGGCTTGGTTGGGCAAAGGGAATATTCAAATTTTATATGCTATAAAGTGTAGCGGCAAGGACGAAAAATCTTTGCCGCTACTTTATGCGGTTTGGTTGAAATATTCATAAAAATATGATATGATAATTTATCGCTAAATAAGAATTTGACGAGGCAAAACCATGCAAAACACAGAAATAGAAAAGGCAATACCGTGGAATCCTTGGCACGGTTGCAAAAAAGTGAGTCCCGGCTGTAAAAACTGCTTTGTATTCAAGATGGATCAAAGATACGGTCGTGATACTACGGTTATAGCAAAAGGAAAAACTACATACGAGCTGAAGGACAAGGATTGTCCCCCTAACTCACTTGTTAAACTCTGTTTCTCATCAGATTTCTTTATCGAAGAAGCAGACGAGTGGCGCGAGGGCTGTTGGGATTTTATCAGACGAAGAAAGGATTGTATCTTTGCCACCACCACAAAACGCCCCGAAAGGATAAAGCAGTGTCTTCCGCCCGATTGGGGTGATGGCTGGGAGCATTTTCATCTGAGTATATCCATTGAAAATCAAGAGATGGCAGACAAACGCTTGCCGTTCTTCCTCGATGCACCCCTTGCACACCGAGAGGTCTTTTGCTCTCCTTTGGTTGCTCCTATGTCACTCGGCAAATATCTCGACACGGGACTTATCAAATGCGTAAATGTTGGCGGTGAAATGGCTCCCAAGGCAGACGTGCGCCCCATAAGATATGAATGGGTTGAAGCACTATACCTTGAAGCTAAAGAGCGCGGCATTGAGTTCTATTTCCATCAATGCGGTTCGGCTTTTTATAAGGACGGAATCAATATCGGCAAATGGAATCTGAATGACCAAATCGCACGTGCCGAAGAAATACAGCACGAGCTTGAGAGAAAGTATCAATAACTATTTAGAAAGACAAATTCCAATTTGTCGAGCAGAAATGAATACCAAAAGGGCTGGCGGAAAACAACCGTCAGCCCTCAAAATTTGCATCGCAGTAAACAAACCAAAGAAAAGGGATTTTCAAAAAAATATCTCCAAAGCACTCAAAACCGGTGTCTTGTGCCGAAACAAAACGCTATGGCAAAAAACTGTGGTCTTTTGATAGCAGAGCGAATTGGAGATAATAAATAAAAAAACAGTCCTAATCTTGCGAAAAGGACTGGTTTTTTAGTGCATAAAGCACAAATTTTGGTCGAAGTGACAGGACTCGAACCTGCAGCATCTAGCTCCCAAAGCTAGCGCGCTACCAATTGCGCCACACCTCGAAGTGTGAAAAATATTGAATTTTGGGAGTTTTTCCGTAAGTGGTCAAATCTGTGGTCAAACCACTTTTATAGAGGATTTTGCGAGAGAGCAGAGTGCCGAAAAAGTCAGTGTTTACAAGGGTTTTCGGCGTTTTATGCTTCGGGATACCTTGGGGGCGGTGTCCTGCTCCCAAAGCTAGCGCGCTACCAATTGCGCCACACCTCGATTATTCAATTATGGTCGTCCCGACAGGACTCGGTCTCGCCTGCGGGCTCGGTCGCCTCGCGGCTCTGACATGCCCCCGGCATGTCATTCACTCCCGCTCGGTCGTTCGCTACCTGCGACATCCTGGTCCCAAACCAGGCGCGCTACCATCTGCGCTACATCCCGTTTTGGCTACTTGTATATTATATCAAACATTCCTCCAAAAGTCAATATTCGCGGAAAAATAATTTCAAATTTCCGCACGGGGCAGGGGAGAAAAAAAGAAGTGACCCTTGACTGTAAGCATTTTCTCACAATCAAGGGTCACTTCTGTTCGTTCTTAGTATCTAACGTCATTTGGTCAACCTCTCTTTCCCAGTCTACCTTTTACTCTGTCTTTCACAACTCCCAAAACACATTTTCTTTTTCTCTAACGAGAATACCGTTTGTTTTCGTTTGCGTCCGCTTTGCAAAAGGTGAATGCTGTCTCCGTGCTTGCCCTTCACGTGCTTTCAATCCGAACATGTCCTATAACTCTCTGATCTATGTTCAAACCGTTCCGCACCCCAAGCCGTGTCCTTGGCTCGTTTACTACTTCTTAACAGGAGGATATTTTTTGTACCTACTACTTTTTTCTGTTCGTATTTCCTCTGTTCGGAAAGCTCATTCGTGAATGCTTGGTTCGCTCGAAGCTCTTTTGTTGATTTGCTTCAAAGTTGGTTTTGATCTCTTTTGGATCTCATTGTTTAATGGCCCATTGGACTGTACCTTCCTTTCTGCATCTTTAGTATAGCACACTTTTTTCGAAATTGCAATATGGCAAATTGTAAAAAGTTCACAGTTTTCTTTTGTGTAATACACCGAAATTTGCCCGTTCTCACAAAAAATGCTTGACAATGGGATTTTGACTGTGTTATAATGAATTTATAGTGGTGCAAAATAAAGGGCAATCCGCGCAAAAAAGCGAGGCAGATATTCTGCCTCGCTTTTTTGTTTATTCAAGATACAATGCGTCCGCGTTGAGGAATGCGTGTGCGCTGAGGTTGGAGTCGGTGGGGATGAATCGCGTTGCCGCGCATTTTTTGCAGGTCACGCGCACGCCCGCGTCCAATATCTCCGCCTCGTACTGTCGCCCGTTCTCGGTCGCTTCGCACTTGCAATAGATCTTTCCCTCGGCGTCCATGTCGTGAATGACGAACATCACGATGTCAAGGATCTGCGGATCGCTCAGCGCCGCCTCTTCCTCGCGCAGTGCTGCGGGATCGTTGATTCCGTTCTTTTCCATCAGGTCAAGAAGCTCCAGCTCCGTGCGTGCCAGCTCCGCCTTTACGCTCTCGGCGTCGCCCACCATTGCAAGCGTCAGCTCGGACGCGTAGGGGCACTGCATGGTGAACAGATCCTTCCCGTAAAAGAGAGAAGCGTTCAGGGTAAACAGATGCGGCTTTGCGCAAACGAGGCAGGGAACCGTGAGGCGTATTTTGCCGTCGCTTCCCGACACAACGGTCATTTCGCTCTGCCCGCAGGTGCACTTGAGCTTGATCATGTCAGCACCCAGAGTGAAGACGTTGACTGCGCTCATCACACCCGCGCCGCAATGCGGACAGCGGTAGGCAACCGTGGTTTGTTTGGAATCAAGTACCATTGCATTTTTCCTTTTCTCAGTCAAAATTTGGTCGTAAGTCAATACAGTATATTCGTACTGTCACAAAATGGCACGGAAAGCTCCATGCCATTTTGCTTCATTATTGAAAATTACTTTTTAGCCGCGGTGGTCGTTTCTTCCTCGGGCTTCTTGATCTTGCTCATAGCCTTCTCGTCAAGAGAGTAGTTCTTGGAAAGAGAAGCAAGCTTTTCTTCCATCTGCTCACTCACCCAGGAATCCTTTGCCTTACGGGTCCAAGCTTCCTCTGCGGTGTAGTAGTAAACGAGATAGTAGCCGTCGGTGCCCTTGATAACGGAGACGTTACCGGACTTGCGCTCGTCAGCGAAGAGCCAGGTCTCAACTGCATCGTCCTTGATGTCGTCCTTGGTGAACGAAGTGTCGATGGTGGAGTTGGTAACGGTAGCGCTGTCGCCCTCACCCTCGGTCACGCTCAGCGCTGCGAATGCGTGCCACAGGTCAAAGCCCTTCAGTCCCGACAGCCCCTTCTTGGCTTCATCAGCCTCAGCCTTGGTCTTGAACATCAGGTAGCCGCCGTAAACGACCTTCTCGTCGTCCTTATCCTGTACGGGTGCGGTGGTTACGATATAAACGTTGTAGTAACCGGTCTCGGTAGGCGTGCTGCTGGAGCTGGAGGTGGTGGTGACTGCAAAGTGCATCACGTCGTTGACCTCGCGCTCGAAGGTGTACTTCTCGGTCTCCTCGTCGTACTCACCCGCAAAGAGCCACACGTTGGTAGCGGTGCTCAGAGAGTCGGGGTAGGAGAGATCGGTGGGATCCTTTGCGAAGGAGGAGGTGAGCGCGGACTTCAGACCGCGGAAGAATTCGTAGTACTCGTCGTCGGTGTAGGTGACGTAGTCGTACTTGTAGGTGGTGCCGTCGACCTCGGTGATCTTGAGGACGTAGGAGGTGCCGTTGTCGTTGACCTTGTAGATGTTGCCAACCTCAACCTTGTCACCTGCATACAGAACGTCCTGAACTGCGGTGGTCGTAGCGCTTTCGCTTGCGGGCTTCTTCACGGTGTCGTTTCTGACCTCAAGGTCTGCAACGAGCTCATCCCAACGGGTCTTGTCACCGTTCTCGCCTGCCAGAAGCTGATAGAGTGCGTCTGCCTTATCGTCTGCGGACTTATAGTCGGTGGTGTTTTCGTCCTTGATCAGGTCGCTTACGAGCTGACCCTTCTGACCCAGGATCCACTCGGAATCGGGTGCATCTGCCAGCGTGTAGGGAACCATTGCGATCGAAACGTAGCTGTAGGAATCGCCGCCCTCGCTGAGCGTGGTGGAGGTCAGAGGCTTGTTCATATAAACGAGATAAACGGTTTCGTCGATCGTTACGATCGTGGTGTTACCTGCCGTTCTCTTGTCGTTGTATGCCCAGGTTGCGATAGAGGAGAAGTCGGTTGCGAGAGGATCTTCGCCGTTGTTGACGTACTGCTTGGAGGTCAGGGTGATGCTGGTGTAATATGCTTCAACGGACTTGTCCTCACCGTCAACGGTGGGAGCGCCGAACGCATACGCCAGATAGAAGGTGACGTTGGTGCCGTCGACAACCTTGATCAGCTGAGCGTCGCCTTCAACGCGTGCGTCGTCAAAGAGCCAAGCCTTGATTTCGGCGGGCATCTTAACGTCGTTGTCCTTGTAGGTCGTTGCCTTGTAGCCGAGTGCATCGACCAGAGGCGTGTCCTCGCTTGTCTTCTCGTAAGCCTTGATAGCAACCTTAACGGACTTGAGGGTCTCAACGCCCACGGTTACGTCGGAAACGGGGGACTCGAGATAAGCCACGTAGAAAGTGGTGTCATCCTTGAAGATCTTGGAGTCGCCTGCCGCGCGGTCTGCGCTGTAAGCCCACTCTGCGATCTCGGGGTACTTAACGGTCAGGGGATCCTGAGCGTTCTTGATATACTGCTTGATCTCCATGTCGGCAAGGAGTGCGGGGAGCTTGTAGTCGTACTCAGCCCAACCTGCCTTGACGGTGCAAACCGTTCCGTTATTCGGGTCACCCTCAATGTCCTTCTCGGTGGGCTTCGTGAAGACGTTTACAATATAATACTTGCCTGCGGACTCGATGACCTTGGTGTCGCTGTCCTTTCTGGACGTGTCAAAGATATAATCTGCGATTTCGGCGGGGATCTCAGCCTTGTTTTCGCTACTGTACTCGGTGCCGGTGATGGCAAGCGTCTGTACGAGCGTATCCAGCTCAGCGTCGGTCAGGTATGCGTCGTTCAGCTTTGTCTGTGCCTCTTTTACAACGCCAAGGGTGAGGAACTTGTTGATCACGAGAGACTTGAAGTTCTTGTCGACCACGTTGTTGACAACCATCTCGCGGAAGGTGTCTGCGTCAACGGAGAGCTCCTTGATCTCCTCCGTAGCTGCGCGGAATACCTTGTAGTAATCGCTGTCGGTGAAGGTGACGTAAGCGATCTCCCAACCGTCCTTTGCACTGCCGCCCGTGACCTTGATCACGTAGGAGGTGCCGTCGTCGTTGGACTGCAGGGAATCGTCAACGGAAATCTTGTCCTCTCCGAAGAGAACGCTCTGGAATGCGTCTGCCTCGTCGTCCTCGCCCGGCTTGGTAACCGTCTTGTTCTCGACGGTCAGGTCAGCCACAGCATCTGCCCAAGGAGTGGACTCCTTGGCGGTCAGCTTGTTGTAAAGCTCCGCCGCAAGATCGTCAGCCGATTTGTTCTCGGTGGTGTTCTTTGCCTTGACCAGATCCTTCAGAATCTGCTCGTACTCATCCTCGGTAACGAGATCCTTGTACTCGGACTCGTACTTGTCTGCAAGTGCGCCGCGGAAGAGCTCCACGAGGAACTCGGGATCTGCGTTCTTGTACTGCTGATAGGAAACCTTGAAGTGACCTGCGGGGTTCTTTTCGATGAACGCCTGCAGAACGTCAAGCGTGGGATCGTTGTCAAGGTTCAGCTTTGCATAGTTGCAATACTTGGTGTAGAGAACGACCAGCTTTGCTGCGTCCTCAACGTCGCGCACGGTGATACCGTCGCCAACCATCTCCTTGAGGAACTTCTTGTAGGTTCCCATGTAGCCGGAGGAGAGGTATACGTTCTTGATCCAGGTCTTGATCTCCTCAACGTCCTTCATGTCGGCGTCGTTGAGCGTAAGGTTTGCCTTGGTAGCGGCGTCTGCGCCTGCAACCAGCTCGATCAGGTAATCTGCGATGCTCTCAATACCGTCGTGGAGAAGCTCCTTGGTGTAGGTAGAAGCAACTGCGATACCGTAGGAGGCTGCGGAGCTGTACGTCGTTGTGATACCGTATTCATCCTCGTACAGACCCCAAGAGGTGTAGTACCACTCGTAGTACGCCTGCTGATACATCGTCTGCCAGAGCAGGAACGTCGCCATTTGCTGGTTCAGATCGTTCTCACCCGTAGCACTCTTGACCAGAATGCGGTTACGCAGGAAGAGACCGCTGTTGATCAGTGCACCGAGAACGATGCCCGCAACGAGCAGCACTGCGAGAGCGATTGCGATCGTTCTCTTTGCCCAGGAGGGCATTACACGCTGCTTTTTTCTCTCCCTGTACTTTTGGGGATTGGCTTGCTTGTCTTCAAAATGAAGCTGTCTGTTTCTTTTTCCTTTTCCCATGATGGAAGTCCTTTCTTCTTACATATATTGTAGGCTTTTTACAAGCATTTGCAAACATTATAACTTTGTTCTGTGAAATCCCTGTGTCACGATTATGAACAAAGGCAAAATTTTAGTCACAAAATCACGGATTTTGCTCAAACGTTCATAATGACGGGCAGGATCATAGGCTTTCGCTTGGTCTTGCTGTAAAGGAATCGGGTCAATTCGTCCTTGACGTTCTTCTTGATCTGCATGCGGTCGACCTTGGGATCGTAATAGAGCGCATCCGTGATCGCTTCGTTGGCGATCGCGCGGACCTCTTCCATCAATTCCTCCGCCTCGCGCACGTACACAAATCCGCGGGAGACGATGTCGGGGCCCGAGAGGAGCATACGCTCGTCGGTGTCCACCGTGGCAACGACCACGATCAGGCCGTCCTGTGCGAGATGTCTGCGGTCACGCAGAACGATGTTGCCGACGTCACCGACGCCGTAGCCGTCCACAAGCACCTTGCCTGCGGGAACGGTGCCGTTCCAGCGTGCGCCCGCCTCGTCGATCTCAAGCACGCGCCCGATCTCGGAGATGAAGATGTTCTTCTCGTTCACGCCCATGAACTTTGCCAGATCGCGGTTTGCCGCGAGGTGTCGGCTCTCGCCGTGGATGGGCATGAAATAACGGGGCTTGGTCAGTGCCAGCATCAGCTTGATCTCCTCCTGGCAGGCGTGTCCCGAAACGTGGACCTCAACGACCGCGTCGTGCAGGACCTCGACCTGATTTTTGGAGAGCTCGTTGATGATGCGTCCCACCAGCTTTTCGTTTCCGGGGATCGCGGATGCGGAGAGCACCACAAGATCGTTGGCGTCAAGAGAGACCTGCGAGTGGTCGGAAAACGCCATGCGGTAGAGCGCGGACATCGGCTCTCCCTGGCTTCCCGTGGTGACGATGGTCAATTCGCTCGGCTTGTACCGCTTGATCTCGTTGATGTCGATCAGCACGCCTGCGGGGATCTTCATGTATCCCAGCTCCGTGGCGGCGCTGACGATGTTGAGCATGCTGCGTCCCGTGATGGCAACGCGTCTGCCGTGGCGGTAGCTCGTGTCGATGATCTGCTGTACACGGTGCACGTTGGATGAAAAGGTCGCGATGATGATACGCTTTTTCTGATGCGTTGAGAAGATGTTCTCGAGAGAGGCGCCCACGTTTTTCTCCGAGGGGGTATGTCCCGCGCGCTCGGCGTTGGTGGATTCGCACATCAGCATCAGAACGCCCTCGCGTCCGAGCTCACCCAGGCGCACAATGTCCATCATCTCGCCGTCAATGGGGGAGGTGTCGAGCTTGAAGTCGCCCGTGTGGAGCAGGATGCCAAGAGGGGTGTGGAGCGCGATCGCGCATGCGTCTGCGATGGAGTGGTTGACGTGAATGAACTCTGCCGTGACCTCGCCGAGCTTGACGGTGTCGCCCGCGTTTACGGTGCAGAGCTTGGGTGTCCACGGCAGGACGTGCTCCTCAAGCTTGTTTCGGATGATTCCGAGCGTGAGAGGTGTGCCGTAGATGGGTGCGTTGATGCTTCTTAACAGATAGGGAATCGCGCCGATGTGGTCCTCGTGACCGTGGGTGAGCAGCACGCCCCTGATTTTATCCTTGTTTGCCTCAAGATACGAAACGTCGGGGATGACCAGATCAATGCCGGGCATATCCTCTTCGGGAAAGCCGAGACCGCAGTCGATGACGACCAGATCGTTTTCGTACTCGATCACCGTCATGTTTTTGCCGATCTCGCAAAGACCCCCGAGAGGGACGATCCGAAGCTTACCCGCGACTTTTCCTTTTTTTGGCTTTTTGGGCATGGATGGATTGTTCTCCTTTCAAAATGGATTTGTGTTGATGTAAAACACAGAAGAAATCCCGCCTTTTGACGACAGGCAGGATGAAGAAGCCGTGACACGAGCAAAAAACACGCCCCATTTCGCTCGCGTCGGGGCTTTGATATGATATTCGCAAGACCGATCGGTGCAATTTTGCACGATCAAAAATAACGTTCTCATATAACTGTTACATTATACTACATTTTTATATAAAAGTCAATAGGGAAATGAAAAATAGTTTGCCTCAGAGTAGTGCGAGGCAGACCGCCACGGTCACAAGCGCGCCGCAAAGCACGCCCACCCCGAAAAAAAGCCAGCGCAAAAGGCTGTGGCGCGTTGGCTTTTTGGTCTCTGCGATGCGCTCGGCAAGAATACGGTTTGCCTCTGTCAGAATGTCGCTGTGCGCGGGCGACTTCAGATTTTTGCGCAAAACGAAATACGCCTCGTCAAAATAGCGGCTTTTGTCCGTTCGGATCACGATCATCTGCCGTCGGGAACCCTTGATCATATCTACTCCTCCGTACTTGTTCGTTAGAGGGAGTATTTGCCTGCGGGAGCTCAAAAAAACCACACGCGGCACAAAAAGCAGGAAAAAAAGATGCAAAAAAGCATGACAGAGAAGGCGATGGGGAGCGCACTGCGCGCAGATCGTACCCGCACGGCGGAAAAATAGACGGCGATGACGTAAACCACCGTGTCAGAGGTGGCGTAAATGACCGATGCGCAGAGCCCCGCGAAGCTGTCAGCTCCCACGCGTGCGAGCAGATCGGTATAGGCGGCGGTGGACGCCGCGCCCGAGAAGGGACGGGTCAGGAGCAGGGGCAAAAGGTCTGCGGGGAGCCCGATCGCATTCGCCGCAGGGGTGAGCCAGCGCGACAGGAGCGAGATGAGCCCCGATGCGTTCAGCATGGAGACCGCAACCGTCAGCGCGGCAAGCGTCGGTAAAAGCCCCACAGCGGTGTGAAGCCCCTCGCGGGCGCCGCGCACGAACGCCTCAAAAAAGGTGCTTTTGCCAAACAAAAGGATCGCGCCGACCGCCGCAACGGTCAGGGGCATGGCGAGTGCGGAAAGGGTCTCAATCATGCTTTTTGCGCATACGTGTGCCGTTTTTGCGCGATACGGTGTCAAAAAAGCGCGGGATGGAGGTCAGAAGCAGAGACAGAGCGGCGCAGAGGACAGAGGTGATCCAGACGGGGATCATGATGCGGAAGGGATCCTCGGAGCCTGCGGCGCGACGCAGGGCAAGAAGGCTTGCGGGGATGAAGGTGAGGGAGGCGGTGTTGAGGACGGCGAGCGTGATCTGCTCACCGCTGGCGTGCTCGGGATGCGGATTGTGCTTTTGCAGTGCCTCCATGGCACGCAGACCCAACGGCGTTGCGGCGTTTCCAAGCCCCAGAAGATTGGCGCTGACGTTGGCGCAGATTTCCTCCGCGCCCTCGCCGCGACGGAACGCCTCGGGGAAAAAGGGGCGCAGAAGAGGGGAGAGCAGGCGCGAGACGCGACGGATGACGCCCGCCTCCCGCAACACCTCCATCAGCCCGCACCACAGACACATCATGCCGCACAGCGACAGCACCACCCGAACGGCGCTCGCCGCACCGTCGGGGATTGCGTTTGCAAGCGCCGCCACGTTCCCGCTCGCCACGCCAAAAATCAACGACAACAGACACAAAACGCCAAAAATCCTTCCGATCATGTCAAAATCCTCCGTTTTTTGTCGAAAAGTTTTGAGAAAAAAGTAAATATTTTCCATATTTAGGTATTGACATACAGAAAATTATGGTATATAATAGTATTCGGTCGAAGCACGACAGTCAAATGCAATCGCAAAAAATATAGAAAGCACGAAAAAGGAGAAAAAAGATGAAATCAACGGGAATTGTAAGAAAAGTAGACGAGCTTGGCAGATTGGTGCTGCCCTCTGAGATCCGCCGCCATATGGGCATCAACGAGGGAGACGCTATGGAGATCTATACCGATGAATCCCGCGTGATCCTGCAGAAATATCAGCCCGCTTGCATCTTCTGCAACGGCGCCGACGGGATCGTATATTTTAACGGCTCGCGTATTTGCAGCGCGTGCATCGAAAAGCTGAAGGCTGAGTTCTGATGAACTATATGCGGAATGCGGGTCACATATGACCGCAAGAGGGGGGCGTTGCGCGAAAATCGCGCAACG
>JAFTKI010000115.1 GCA_017453335.1 Clostridia bacterium | reverse complement strand
TGGGATCATTATGGAGCTGGCAGGTCAACTTTCCGCGTTTGAATATATCCCGATTGGGCGATGAAGGAGGAATATCATCCCATCAAGGAAAGTGGGGAACGTGAATACGGGCAGGGAAGCTTTGGCTTTTTGAATTATTTTCACCCCGAGGTGGAGGAGCTGATCTGCGCGCATTACCGCGCGGCGGCGCTGGCTTATAAGGATTTTCCCGCCTTGGTCGGCTACGATATTTTCAACGAAACGATGTTCCGCTCTTTCGATGAATATACGCTTCGCGCGTTCCGCGACTGGCTCCGCGAAAAGTATCAGACCATCGAGCGCCTGAACGAGGTATGGGAGCGTACCTATTCGGATTGGGATCAGATCTGCTTTGAAAAATGGAAATGGATGAGCATTGTTCCACAAGCGGATTATGCGATGTTCCGAAAGGCATCGGTCGGGATTTTTTTGAAAACGTGGAAAACGGCAATCGAGGAGGTCGATCGCTCACATTTGATAATTGCTGACAACATTCACTCGACGGTTTCTCCGAGCTGCAATTATGGGCGACCGCAGGATGATTTTGATTTGAAGCGGACGGTTGGGAACATCGGAATGTCCTTTTACCCTAAGGGAATGGGCGGAACACTTCCCGTTGCACGGCGTTGGGAGATATTCGATGGCTTTTTTGCGGCGTCCGGTCGGGATGGCTTTTTGATATCCGAAATGCAGACGCATATTCAATCGCTCTTTAATTATAACACGTGTGTCCGTCCTTATGAATTGAAGCAGTGGTGCTATGAGGCATATGCGGGCGGAGCCAACGGCTTGATCTATTGGATGTGGCGTCCGTTTGATGCAGGACTTCAACTGCTCGGACGGGGACTTGTGGATTATCAAGGTAATCCGACAGAGCGCTACGATACGGCAAGAAACATTGGACAAGCGCTGTGCTCCCTCGGTGTTATGAAGCCGCGCCCGGGGCGCGTTGGCGTTTTGTACGATCCCCTGAACGACGATTATTCCAGGGCGATTGTTGACGAATACGCTTATGCCGTTGACAACAATCTGTATTTGCTCTCCTTGTTTGGTGCATATAAGGCAATGTTTGATGCGAACGTGGCGTGTGATATGGTCACGTGGGAGGAACTTGAAAAATATAAGGCGGTGATTCTTTCCAATCAGATCGTGATGGATAAATCTCGCGCGGAGAAACTTTGTGCCTACGTAGAAAACGGCGGCACGGTAATCATTGACGGCAGATTCGGTATCATCGGAGATACGGCAAGCACCTTGCCTCAGCTCCCGGGCGGGGAGGCAAACCAGCTTTGCGGCACTGCGTATCTGGATGCGGACTACGAGGGGCTTTCCTTTACGTACAAGGATGAGGCAATCGGCGGCTACTTTGGACGTGAATTGATGCAGGTGACCGACGGAGAGGTGTTATCAGAGTTTGCGGACGGTTTTCCTGCGGTGGTCAGAAAGAAACACGGCAAGGGCACGGTGCTCTCTTTCCACACGCACGTTTGGTATGGCTATGGCAAGGGCGAGGCACCTTCTCACGGAAAAATCGCAAAGCTTTTAGCAGACGAATTTTCGCTGCGCACGTTTTGTGTAGAAGGGAACGTAAAGGTGCGCGTGTGTGAAAACGAAGATGCGTGTGTACTGTTTTTATTCAACTACAGTGATGAGGAACAGGCTGCCAAAATCACATTGGATGGAACTGCGCTTGAGGTATCGGTCGCCGCAAACGACTGCGTGATTTTACGTATGGATGGGAGTGTAGTAATATGAGCGGAAAGGTATTCAAGCAATTGCCGACACTTGCGCGGCGAACCTACCGCGGTGGTAAGCTGCTCGGCGATTTTGTGAAGTTGGAAAGTGCCGCCGATACCAACTGTCCCGAGGATTGGATTTCTTCCTTTGTGGAAGCAAAAAACAAAGACTATATTCCCAACGAAGGAATTACGCGTGTTTTGACCGATCAGGGGGAGTGCTTGATCACGGAGGCGGTAGAAGTATCGGATTTTGGAGAGGGCAGACAAAACAGCGGCGTGCTGATCAAGCTACTTGACGCAGGCGAACGGCTTGGCATTCAGGTGCATCCCACAAAGGAATATGCGATGGAGCATTTTGGCACGCCTTATGGGAAGACAGAATGCTGGTATATTCTGAATACGCGAAGCGAGGATGCTTGTGTTTATTTAGGCTTTCGGGAGCACGTGACGAAGGAATATTTCAAAATGCTGTTTGAAAAGCAGGATATTCAGGGAATGCTGGATGCGATGCACTGCTTTCGGGTTCAGGCGGGGGACGTGATTCTTGTCACCGCAGGAACGCCGCACGCCATCGGTGCGGGCTGCTTTCTTTTAGAAATTCAGGAGCCGACCGATTATACGATGCGAGCGGAAAAGGTAACGGTGGCAGGCGAGGTGCTGACTCCGCAACAGATCCACTACGGCGTGGGGGAGACGGCGATGCTCGATTGCTTTTCTTATGCCGGAGGCACTGAGGAGGAAATTCGAGAACGGCATTTTCTTAGGCCTTGCCAAGTAGAAAAGGGGATATTTGATCTGGTACGATATAATGACACGGAGTGCTTTGCGCTCAAACGAATCGAAGGTGGGGTGTATGAAGCGAAAGAGGAGTGTTTTGTCACAGTAGTTGTGCTGGAGGACAGCGGAACGCTTTCCTACGATGGCCTTTCTGTTCCATTGGCGCGCGGGGAAAAGTATTTTATCGGTGCAGGTACAGCCTTTACTCTGTCTTGCGCAACGGCGGTGTTATGCTATCCGCCGAGGCTTTGATTATTTTAACGTTTTTAAGGAGGTTAGATTATGATTCTTTCGATTTCTCAATTACAAGCCGCAACACACGGAGCTGTTCGTTTGGAGCAAACTGAGAGCGGGATACGCTTTTGGCGTATGACGGAGGAGCAGAGACAGTATTACCTTGATCGAGGCGATGAAATGCATATTCGCAATTCCCATCATAGCGCGGGGGTTCGATTGGCGTTTTGGACAAACAGTCGCTCGCTGACGCTTTCTGCCGAGCTTTGGCCGGATCTCAGCGGTGTTGGCAGTGGCTTTGACGTTTGTGAGGACGGCGTTCTGATTGCTCACCTTGGAGGAGAAGATAAGGAGATCAAAGGGCTTGGTGTTGAGCTTTCTGAGGGGGAGCATCTTGTGGAGATCTATTTTCCCTGGAGCAAAGGCGTCACTCTGCAGGAGCTTTGCTTGGATGACGGTGCTACGTTTGTTCCGCATCACCGCAAGTATCGCCTTCTTTCATTTGGCGATTCCATTACGCACGGTGCATTAGCTACACATCCCTCCCTTACTTATACGGAGCGCTTGGCGACTCTTTTGGATGCCGACCTTGATAACCGCGGTATCGGCGGAGATCATTTTTCCGCAGGTCTTGCGGAGCTGGAACCGGTGGAAAATCCCGATATTGTCACTGTGGCATACGGAACGAACGATTGGAGTCATTGGGGGGCATGCTTTGACGAGGAATGCCCGCGCATGATCAAAAATCTTGCAACCCGTTATCCCGATGCGGAGATCTTTGTGATCTCTCCGATATGGCGCGGGGATTGGGATCGCAAGGGAAGCATGGAGCGCCGTCTTCCCGAGCTTTATCAAACGATCTGCGAATATGCAAGCCCCTATCCAAACGTCAAGGTGATCAATGCATGGAACTTTGTCCCACACCTGCCTGACTTTTTTGGAGACGGTCACCTCCATCCCAATGACCTCGGCTTTGGACTTTATGCGGAATGCCTCTATCGGGAAATCGTAAAGCATTCAAAGCTTTTCCGCTCGTAATTTCCCATTGAATTGAATACAAAAGAACGGACACGCCAAATGAGAGATGCTCCCAAATGGCGTGCCCGATTTTTATAATTGCGTTAGAGTAAGATCTGTCGGATGCCGCCACCCGAAAAATCGACGGTTTCGACTCTCTGTGTTCCTTCTTTGCAGATGCGGAAGGGAACAGTGCCGATGCCCTGGAGGGTTGCCACGCCGTTTTGAATGGAGAGCACCTCTCCGTCCTCGTTTTCGGCAAGGATCGCAGCGTCGCGCGTGGCGACACATTTCAGCAAGATTCCAAAAGGTACGGGAATCTCGTAACGAGTCTTCCCCAAGCGAAGACGTGCATTCCGCAGAACATCGGGGGAATTGTACCAATCCACCGCAAGGAGGTAGATATGCGTCGTTTCGTCCTCCTGGCGGTATACGGTAAACTCCACGTCGTCGCCTGCCTCTGCCCAGATCGGCTCCCGGTCGACCGTCTTTTGACAAAGCGTTTGGATCTCTTTTTCGTAAAGTGCACGAATGGCGGGATGCGCGGGATATTCCTTTGCGTGGAATACCGTCAGCTCTCCCTTTCCAATGCGGTAAACACAAACCAGCGGCATTCCGCTGTCGGTATAGGCACGCACCTCGTCGGGAGGCAGGGGATTGGTGCAAACGTTTAGCGCAACACCGCCAACGGTGTCTTTTTTGAATTTTGGAGCGCCCTGCGTCATCACGAGCGCATTTTTCTTGACTGTGATGCTTCCGTCCAACAGTTCTTGACGGGAGGAGGTCACAGTCAAATGCGCATCGGTCAGCAATACACACCCGCCTTTTTGCAAATAGTCGGCATATTTCTTTGCGTCCTTTTGTTCGCATCGGTTGTATCCCATAAAGATCGCCGCGCCGTATTGCTGTAAGACTTCTGTTTTGCCTTCTGCGGGGATCATGTCCAAATTTCCGTAAGGCGTTCCGCTGTGATAGCCCACGGGCTTGTCATCGGGGCATGGGTGCAGATAGATGGTGTCTACGGGGAGCGCTTTGGGATAGACAGCCGTAATCAGATCCCAGCTGTCCTCGGCAAGCGTTTGAGGATCTCCCCAATGTCCCCACGTCTTGTTTTTGCCAAAAAACGTGATGCCGTCGTCGCGTCCGTGAACAAAGGCGATAGGGGTATAAAAGCTTCCGCTTCTCGTATGCGTGGAAACGTATTTGTAAAAGTCTTGTTGCTGTGCAAGGTGATTTTTGCAGGCTTCTCCAAAGCGGTGATGGTGCTCGTAGTATTCCTCAAGGTGCCAAAGCCCCTCCTCCGTATTGATGTCGGTCGCGCCCTGCATATAGGAGGCATACAGTGCCAAACGGTAGCGGCGGTAGCGCGCAGGACTTTGGTGAGGGGTGGACGACCATTGTACTGCATGGTGGACGCCGTAGGCAGGCATGTTGTATTCCTTTGCTACGCCGCGCAAAAATCCCATGATCGGCTCCATGGTCTGGTACATCGTTTCGGCACCGAGCCATGAGTATCCTGCCTCTGCCATGTATTTGAAGGTACATGCAGGTCCCGTGTGACGGGTATCCCGTGCTTCCTTTGAGACGCTGAGAGAGGCAACGTTCTTTTTGTGCTCGTCCCGGTAATCGTCAAGCAACCGTCTGTCGGCATAAATGTTCATGCCGTCGTTACGGTAATGGTAGTTTCCGTTGCTGTATTGGGAGTTTGTGTGCGTGGGATCCTCCAAATACGCATAGTGCGTCAGATCGATCACCTGCTCGTCAAACAAACTTGTAGCATCCTTACGGTCCCAATAAAATTGCGCACCGTCACGCTCGTGCTGTTGAATACCGAGAAAGCCTTTGCCGCGCAACAGATTCTCGTCGGGCTGAGCGGAGATCCCGGGGAGCTCTCTGCCGTCGGTCATGAGCACATATTTCATATCAAGCTCTCTCATCAGCTTGCAGAACTTTTTCAATACGACTTTGTTTAAAAGCTTGGTTCCGGACCAGCGGTAGGTGGGACGAATGGTAACGAGGTCGCCTATGCCGTTGGAAATATACCACGCAAGGTATTCCTCCATGCTTTCGTCATCTTGACAGATGTAGACCATATCTCCCGTTCCCGTGATCACACCGTCCTCTGTTTTTTGAACGATCCGATCCACGCTTCCACTTGCCTCGCCGCCTGTCCACACAAGACGGAAGGCGGCGTTTTGGCAAAGCTTGTTGCAATCAAGAAGCATGCCATGAAGCCCCTTTTCCCGAAAGAACCATTCCTTTTTTGCGGAAAGGGCGTCTCCCTGCGTGATCAGCTCCACGCGAAGATTGGGGCGTTCGGTATGTACAAGCACTCGTGCTTTTCCGCCCACGGGGGCGGCATGAGACACGGCGAGGACAGAAAGCTCCGCGGCAGGTTGCTCAATGACACCCACCTCGTAAAAGGTGTAGGGCAGGGGATCGTGATAATCGGAGATGAGCTCGTAGGAGAGCGTGTTGTGCTCGGTAAGCGCTTTTTGGGGAAGCGTGATCTCCCACTCGGAATGTCTGTGACAGCGCTCGAAGACCTCGCCGCGATAGATCAGCTTGCCGTTCAGGCGTATCTTGAATTCGGGGAGTTCTTTGCGGCTGAGATACTGAGCAGCCCAATCCATGTGCGTGCAATCCTGCACGCTTTCGTTAAAGGAGGGCAAAAGATTTTGCCCCGATGCCGACAAAAAGGGTTGTTCAATATAGCACTCTCCGCGGTAGCCCTTTCCTTCAATAAACACGCCCACGTGCGCGGCGTTTTCGGGAATTTGAAGTGGAACACAAAGGCGCTTGCCTATATAGCTTCCTGCCGGAAAGTCGATCACTGTGCTTTGGTCGGCGGGAAATGCTATCTCACGGGGATCAATTCCCTCGCGCTTGAGGCGCACGTCTACTCGCATGCGGAGAAAACCGCCGTCCTTGAAGGAAAGCCCCTTTGCGCTGACGGTAATTCCTGCCTCCCATTCCGTTGGTACGGGATTCATATCCAGGTAGGAAAGGACGGGTTTCCACATGATCTTTTTGTAGATCCGCTTCAAATAGTCCTCGTATTTGGCGCAGGTTAAGGAAAGGCAATATCTGTCCCTGATCGCATGCCTTGTGTCAAGTGCATCGGTGATCATATGATACAGACGTGGGCAGTCGGGCTCGTCCTTCCACAAATAATACTGTTCGGTTTCACCGACGGTGAAAAGACGATATTTTTTGTTTTTCTCGAGCTTCAGATCAAAGCAGACGTCAAAGCTTGACCCTTTGGGCCTGACCGTTACTCCGTTTGGTTCTCCGTCATAGATCTGCGTGTATTTTTCAAAGCTCATGATAAGTCTCCTTGAGATTGTTTCCGATATTGCAATGGTGTTTTTCCAACCTGCTTTTTAAAAAGTCGAATAAAGTAATTATAGTCGGGAAAGCCGCAGAGATTAGAGATCTGCGTGACGTTAAGCTCGGGGTTGGAGTGCAATAATTCTTGCGACCGCTTTAATCGCTTTTGAATGATAAAGTCATTGACCGTTGTGTGAAACTCATTGTGAAATAAACGGTATGCTGCATTTTTGGAAAGGAAAAACGCATTGCAGATTTCATTCAAACCAATATTCTTTCCCAGGTGTTCTTCAACGTAACGCTCAATTTTGATCGACAGCATACTGCGATGGTAGGTGATTAAGCCATCTACCCAAAAGGACTTGACAAGGATATCGACAATGTGGCAGAGTGCGTTCAGCTTTTCTTCGGAAACAATGGGAGTTTCTTCATAAAGCGTACGTAATAACTCCAAGGAGAGCCCGTATCTCTCGGCAATTTCCGGCAGCTTATCCGCAGAGGAATATCTGCATTCTGCATCACGAAACTGTCCGATCTGGATATAAGCAATCAATACGTCGTCGTAAATAATGGGAAAAATCACTTCCATCAACCCCGCGTGACAGGTATAACGGCAGATCTTTCGATTTAAGGAAGCCTCCTTCATGTGAATGAAATCGGATTGATTGCAATGCTCAAGGCATTTTGCACAGGTGCGAATATGCTTACAGTAGGATGAGTTGATCGAGGAGTGCGCAATGTCCTCCTCATAAGCGTTGTATAAATCAACGGCAATACCGGTGCTGTTGTAAAAATCGGACAGCACCTGTTCAAGCTTTTCTATATCAAATATATATTCCATGCTTTCATTATAGCGCACATATCAAAAAATGTCAATTATTTTTTTAGGTATCGGGAAAATAATGCTATTTTTGAAGAAAAAACTACTACGCAAAGAGAAAATTGAAACACTGCGCGAGAGCGCGTTCCATAATTGATATAAAAAATCGGACACATCACATAGGAGTTACTCCCAAATGATGTGTCCGTTTTTTGATTTCTTTTGAAAAAGGCGCGTTGGGTGAGGTGGTTCTCCACCAACTGCTTTTATAATCGCTCCAGCAAAAGGTCGGTTGCACGGTTAGCGTATTCTTCAAACTTGCCGTGATCGCGCAGATAGAACAGAATGGTGTAGCGGTCACGCATGATGAGTGCACGGTGAATCCCGTCCAAAATCTCTTGACGGTCGGTGACCGTGGGCGGAACCTTCATTTTGATGCAAAACTCCTCAACCGCATTAAAGTAGGGGAGATAACGTGTGATCAGTCGCTTCAAATGCTCGTCGTCGGTCTCCTCCAGGAGCATTTGATACATGATTGCAATGAGGCGTGTTGCCTCGCAGACCTCCAAGCCGTGCAGATGCGGTGATCTTCCTTTTTCAAGGTCAAAAAGCTCCCATGCGTGCGCCACGATGTGCTCCGAGCCCGATGCGGGACGGGAGTTTCCTGTGAACGCCATGCCAAGTCCCGTAACGAGAAAGCCCTCCATGATGTTTTTGATGCTGACGGGATCGCGTTGCTCCAGCGCGTATCCGTTTTCCAGGCACTTGTTCGTTGCGTCCAGCACGTCTGCCGCAATTTTGTCGCAAAAATATTCACCGCTGTAATCGCGTGCAAGCTCCCAATCGAGCAACCCCGTATATTTACCGAACATATCGCCAATTCCCGCAAGGATCATATCCCACGGGGCGTCCTTGAGCACGTCAAGGTCGCCGATAATATACTTTGGCGTGGTTGCCTGAACGGTGGACTTGGTGCCATCATGCAGAAAAGGGGTTCCCGCAGAGGCGTAGCCGTCCATAGAAGGTGCCGTTCCCACCACGGCATAGGGGAGATGCAGGCGATAGGAGGCAAGGCGGCAGGAATCGTTGATGGTTCCCGATCCGACCGCAAGAATGAGATCGGGGAGGGGAGAGTATTCAAAAATGTTGGATTTTGCCGCATGATCGTGTGCGTAAAGAACGATCTCCCCAAGTGTTTCAAAGTTGGGAAGGACGATGTTACGGTCAATGACGTGCGTTGCGTGATGCATTCCGTGCTCCTTGAGGATCGCCTCAACGCGCGCGCCCGCCACGCGATAGGTGTTTTGGTCCGCCACTACGTAAACGCGGTGATAATCCTTGAGGATAGCAGGGATCTTCTCAATTGCACCTTGTGAAATATCGTAACCCTCAAGAGGGGCGCGGTGCTTTTTTTGTGCACAGCCGCATGTAAATTCAATCATGGAAACAATCCTTTCTCAAACGTGCGGACAACCGTAAACGGCAGGCGCGTGTATTGTTCCTTCATTATAAACGAAATCCGCAAAAATGTCAAGGGTTAAATTTGCTGTTTGCAGGAAAATGGATTGACAACTGATTTTCTTTCTGATATAATGGTGGAAACAGAATTCTTTCTTGAGGAGGATATGTCATGAAGTTTGCATTCAAACAAGCCGATGGATTGTTGGGAGGCATAAGCCTGCTTGCACAGGATCTTGATATTACGCTCGTCAATGATCACGCGGATGTCGTTGTGTCGGTGGAAGAGCGTGGAAAGGATATTCTATCGGTCACGCTTGACGGTCGGTGTGCGCGTATTGTTTACGGTGGTGGGAAGGCAAGATTTTTCCGTGGCCTTGCGTTTTTGGTTGACGCAGTCAAGCGCGGCGAGAAAACGTACACGCTTTCCGAATCTCCCATCTTCAAGCTCAACGGCGCTATGGCGAGTACAGGCGGTGCTGTCATGAAGGTCAGCACCGTGAAAACAATGCTTCGAAAAATGGCACTGATGGGTCTCAATATGTATATGTTGTATACTGAGGATACCTACGAAATAGAGGGGAGACCTTATTTCGGATATATGCGCGGAAGATATACGAAGGAAGAGATTCGGGAGATCGATGCCTATGCGCTTGCGCTTGGCATTGAGCTGATCCCTTGCATTCAGGTGCTCGGTCATCTGGCATCTCATTTGAAATGGGATGCGGCTGCGGCTTACAGAGATACGGCAAGTGTAATGCTTGTGGGAGCAGACGAAACGTATCGGCTGATCGAGGATATGCTCAAAACCGTGAAGGAGTGCTTTACCACAAAAAGAGTCCACGTGGGAATGGATGAGACCAAGGACGTCGGGCTTGGAACGTATTTGAAGCTGAATGGATACAGACCTCAGGAGGATATTTACTTCGAGCATCTTGGTCGTGTTATCAAAATGGCAGAGGCAGAGGGGCTTGAGCCTATGATGTGGAGCGATATGTTCTTTCGCCTGGCAGGCAAGGATCTCTCGCGTTTGAACGACTACGACATGCGCGTCGAGTTCACCGATGAGATCAAGGCAAAGATCCCGAAGGGGATCCAACAGGTGTTCTGGGATTACTACCAGGAGGATGAGGAATATTACAGAGTCAACCTGAAAAAGCATCACGACCTGTTTGGCAAGAAAGATACGCTGTTTGCAGGCGGAATTTGGTTGTGGAGCGGATGCGGACCTCTTTTTGAAAGATCTGTTAGATTCTCAATACCGGCACTGAACGTTTGTCGGGAGATGGGCGTCAAAGAGATCATTGCAACGATCTGGGGAGGGAATGAATCTGATTTGATCCTGTCTCTTGCGGGACTTGCATGGTATGCGGATTATGAGTATAAGGGCGGGTTCGATCTTGACAGCGCAAAAGAGTGCTTTAGAGTCGCTTGCAACGCTGACTATGATGATATTATGAAAACGGAGCTGTGCCAGCATCCGAACGGAGACCTGATGAGCTTGTCGCGTGCGTTACTACATAATGATCCTCTGATAGGCCTTGTTGATAAGCATATCAGAGATCTTGATACGGTTACGTATTATAAAAACGCATGCGAAAAGATGATGTCTCACGGACACCTCGGTATTTTTGCCGAGGCGTATGACGTTACGCTGAAGCTGACGTCGCTCTTGGAGAATAAGGCAAACTTTGGAGTTAGGCTGAAGGCGGCATACGATAGCGGAAATAAAGAAGCTCTTCTGCCGTTTGTGACCGAATGCGACGTCATCATCGAGAAAATGAGAGCATTCAGAGAGGCACATTACAAGGCGTGGATGCTTCATAACAAGCCGTTTGGTTGGGAAGTTAAGGATATCCATTACGGCGCTACGATCGCAAGATTTGAAACGGCAAAGAAGCGCATTGCGGCGTATATTGCGGGTGAGATCGATACGATCGAGGAGCTGGCGGAAGAAAGACTGTATCTGATCGATACTCCAAACGAGGATGACCGTTTCGGCGAAATGTTCCTTTGGATGCAATTTTCGAAATATGCAACTGCCGCTAACTTGTTATAAGGAATTGCGTTCTCCAAGTGGCGTAATCCTCTCGCTTTTGATATAAAAATAGGACACATCACGTAGGAGTAACTCCAAAATGATGTGTCCCATTTTTTTGAGCTTGTGTTATACTTCGAATTCCATCAAGCCGAAGCACTCCGGACTGTGGAAGGTGAGGGGACTCTGATCGATAGGATTCCAGGACAAATAATTAGCGGGGACGGTCAAGTCGGCACACTTATAGCAGTTGGCACGCACCGTTTTCCCTTTTTTGATCTCAAAATCCGGAAAAAATCTGTGAATGAGTCGATAGGGAACAGTGTAAAATATTTCCCATCCCGTATCGGTGCGAGATATTTTGGGAGCAAACAGCACGTCTGCGTC
>JAFTKI010000114.1 GCA_017453335.1 Clostridia bacterium | reverse complement strand
ATACCGTCTGTTTCCGTGTAGAGCCCGTCGGGGTGATTCCACGCGGTGTGCCTGTCGCCGTAAAAAGGGCTTTCGGGGTTCATCACGCCGTTGCCAAGGTGAATGTGGTTCAGCACGCTCTTGGATTTTTCCAAGGCACTCTCAAGCGTTTCGTGCATGATCGGCACGTGGCACATGTCCAAGAGAAGCCCGATGCGCGAAAATCCGTTTTCTTTTACAAGGTTGATAAATTCCACGGTTTCGTCCACGGGGCCGAACAAAAACTTTTTATCAATGTCGCGGTCGGTGGGTTCAAGCGAAAGGCAAACGTCGTCGGGAAGCTGGGAAGCGACGCGCAAGGTCAGCTCCAACACGCGTTCCTTTGCGGCTTTGCGGTCGGATGGGAGATCGGGGCCCAAGGCGAAAACGATCTTTTTGGAGCCTACGTCAAGCGCATAGCCGATCTCGCGCATCAAAAGATTGTAAGCGCGGTCGCGCTCTGCTTTATCGGGAGACGCGGGAAAGGATGGCACCTCGCCAAAACGGTCTCCCACGTTGTAGTTGATGACCTTTCCACTCTCACGCAGGAGCTTGATTTCCTCCCTTGCACGTTCGCCGCGCCAGAGCCAGCAGTCCAAGGCATCGGTCAAGGTGTTTGCCGCAAGCTTTTTCAGCGTTTCGGTGTGTGCCTGCGCATCCGTCATGGCTTCAGGATACAGAAATTGATGATTGATACCTAACATTACCGACATGCCGCCACCATCTCCTTTTCATAAAGCAAATACTGCGACCACGTGGGAAGCAGACGCTCACCGCGCATCACGACGGTGTTCTCGTCCTCAAAGATCTCAGGGTGCAGCTCGCGCATCTTGTAAAGATAAGGGCAATCCGAAAATTGAATACGGATCTCGTAAGGCGCTTTGACCGTAAACGGTTTGATATCGGCAAGCGCCGCCTCGCGCGCCTTGTTACGAAGAAGCTTTGCACTTTCGACGGGCGAGAGACAAATTGCGGTATCTGCGGTCAGCGAGGTTTTTACGGGACAGGTGACAATACCCGTGCCCAGCTCCTCTGCCTCGCGGCAGCCGAGGTCGTCGCCCGAGACGAATTTGAGCGGTACCCCTTGCTCTGCGGCGAGTGCTGCCTCCATGCCGATCTCACCAACGAGGATTCCGTTGAGATGGATCGTATCGTATTCGCGCAGATAGCTGTGTGCCAGAAGAGCGTTTTTGACGTGCTGCATGGTGTGAAGTCCCACCATGTAGAGTCCATCAACGTTCCTGCCGCCCACACCGCGCCAAAGATCACCGCGGATCGGCTTTCCCATGACCACGGGCTCGTCGATCTGCGTCACGTCTACGTTTCTGCCATCGGTGTGCATATCATACACCACCGCCTCGCCGCCCGCCTCGCGGATCCCTTCCAAAACAGCCTTGAGATCGTTCATCAGCATATCCTTTCCGAACTGCGTTCTCTCGGCTTGGGCAAAGGTGGTAACACCCGTAACGCCCTCAATATCTGTCATAACCAAAAAATTCATACCCTACTCCTTTGTGTCATAATGATAAAATCATTATAGCAGGAGCCGGGTATGAACACAATAGTATGTCCGATATTGGCAAAAAATGTTGTCCTATCTTTGCGCGCACTCCGTATCACGAAATTGCATCGGTGTCATGCCGGTTTTGTGAACGAAAAACTTATTAAAATAATCCGCACCGGAAAAGCCAAGCATTTGCGCGAGCCGATGCTGCGTGTAATCGGTTTCAAGAAGCATCTTTTTACACTGCTCCAGCTTTGTTCGGTGAATGAACTCCAGCAGCCCCATCCCCTCGTACTTTTGGAAAAGTCTTCCCAACTGCTTGGCGCTGATGTGGCAGTAAGCGGCAACCACCTCGCACGTGAAAAGGATGTCATAGTTGTCCTCCACGTATTTTTTGGCCTTGAGAACCCGATCGTCATACCTCTCCTCACGATGCCCCGATGTCGGCATCCGAAACGAAATCACGTGATAAACCAAGGCATGCAAGGTGTGTTTGATCAAAAAATCCCGATTTTCACACATTTTGCCGGCATAATAGAAGACCAATCCCAATTGGAGCATCATTTCTTTGCCGATTGGGAGAACCTGATATTCTGCGGCAGTCAATCCCGCAGAAATTTTATCCGATCCGCATTCCACCGCAAGCGTCAGCTTTTCAAATTCCGCGCTGCAGCTGACCACGCGATGTGGGCAGAAGGGAGAGATCGTGACAAATTCTCCATCCTGCACCGTTACAAGCCGATCCCTGATGTCGTACACAATGTTTCCCTTTAAGATAAAGTGTATTTCAAAAAAAGAATGTTGGTGGCGTCTGAAATTTAACGTATCCCGATTTTTTGCCTCGTTTGCCGAGATCCACTGCACCGAAAAAGCATCCCCCGAAAGCTGCGCACGGGAAATCGTACACCGATTGATAACGTCGGCATTCCATTGAATTTCCATCTCCTCACCTCACTTTCCAGCCGTCTTTATTATACATCCTTTTCTTGCTTTTTTCAATAGCATGTCTGATTTTTGCACCCCCCAAAAAAAATCGTACCCGGGAGATGCCTTTTGAAAATGGCAGAGCATCTTTTTCGGTTAACCAAACGAATCAATTTCGCAGCCTACAACCAAACGCAAACAGCCTTTGAACTTTTCCAAAAGCCCGTTCGCGCACACGTCAAAACGCGATATAATGCATTCAGCAAACTCTCAAACGATGTGCTCAGCGAAAAGGATTTTGCAAGGATTATATCGCAAAAAGGTGTTACGGTGCAAGGCTTTTTGAGATTTGCAAGGCTTCATAGGAGCTTTGTAAAACTCATTTCTCTGAAAATCAATAATAAAAAAGGAAAGCGACAGCTCGATACCATTTCGGTAAAAAGCTGCCGCTTTTTCTATTGTGATATATTCATAAGCTCTGCTATGCGTGTTAGATTGACGCAGTCCTAAGACTTGCAAACGGCACGTTGGTCAAGCTTTTGACTTATGCTGTAAATGTTATACTGCCGCGCTCGTTGGAAAGACGTCTTTGCTCTGTTCCCGGAAGGCGAATAAATGCCTCGATACCGTGGGGGATAACGTATGAATAGGTGAACGTATCATCATTCGCATTATACGATATTTCGGTTTCTATAAGCCCCATAGGAGATTTATGTGTTGCACGGAGTCTTCCTATCTCCTTATAAGGTGTGGGCGAAAGAAGAATTCTTTCAAATCCGGCTTTGAGTATTCTAATGCCGCCGAGGCATTCGAATATCCACCGTCCCGGCACGCCGAAGGCGAAGTGATTCATACTGTCATATGCTCTTATATCGTCGTACTCTACCTGTCCTTCCCAATTCTCCGTCATAGTGGTAGCACCCGTACCGATCAGATTCAGAAGCGAGGGATACGTCCTTTGCAGGATAAGCTTGATGGCATCGTCTCCGTATCCGTAGTCGCTGAGAATTCCGAGGATATGCTCGCTTCCCATAAATCCCGTGGTCATATGATAATCCGCGTCAAGGACGTACCCGTGTAAAGCTCTTACAATCTCGGGAATATCATTTTCGGGCGCAAGCCCCAATGCTATAGGAAGCACCTGACCGCTCTGGGACTCCTCCACGTAGCGTTTTTCTCCGTCAAGATAGTAACGCCTGTTGAATTCCGCCTTGAGGCTTTTGAAGGTTTCAATGTATTGTGCCTCGTCATCGTGAATGCCGAGAATTTTCGCCATATGCGCGGCACATCTGTACATATAAGTATAATACATAGCGGTGTGGAAATCGGGGGAGATATTGATTATGGATTTCCAGTCGCAGTATTTTGCGTATTTTTTATCGGGGAAGATCTCTCCCTCGGCTATGGTTGCCACTCGCTTTTCTATAAGAGCCTTTACGATGGGGTACTTCACGCGAATGACATCAGGATCACCGTAGAATTTATAGAGAACGAGTGGCAGGATGTATTCCTCGTCCTCGTATCCGTAAATTCCGTACTCAAGCTTTCTGCCCGTATGGCTCCAGGAGGAGAGAAAGTCCTTATTATCCATATACCAGCACGCCGTGGTGGAGAATGCCTGGGTATCTCCGTTCCAGAAATTCTTTTCTCTTGTCGGGCAATCTATCGGACCTGTGAATATGTTCGAACGGTACGTTCTCTTTATAGTGTCCCAGATTACAGCGATATCCTCGTTATCTGTATCAATATCGCCGATCTCTGCAAGATCGTTATGCATTATGGCGCGCTCGACTGTGTCTTGGGTGTATTCACCCGAGTAGCCCTCAATATAAATAAATCTGAAGCCCGTGAAGGTAAAGCGAGGAATATACGTCTCCTCTGCGTCTCCGCGGCATATATAAACGTCAAGGTTCTTTGCGGCGTATTCTGCGACGCCGCCTTCTTTAGTATCATCCTGGAAGTATGTTTCCTGATAGGGACCGAGGTGGGGTCTGCCATCTTTTTTTATGAATTCCGCATAGCGTATCCTTATGACCTCTCCGCGCTTGGTGTTTTTGAGCGTTAATTTAACACGCCCGGCACCGTTCGTTCCGAAATCATAGAGATAAACACCCTCCGAGAGCAAGCTCAGCTTTCTGCACTTCTCAAGCTTGGTCACGCGTATCGGGGGATAGTCCTGAGGTACGAGCGTTACCTTTTTCTCGCAAGCGGCCGCCGTTGCGCAGACCTTTGGCAGCTCTTCTAACCTCGCATCGTACCGTTCACCGAACTGGAGATCGTTTTCAAGAAGCGGAGATCGATAGACGGTGAAGCTCTCGTCACTCTTTACAATCTCGGTCGAGCCGTCGTAATACTCAATGATAAGCTCAGCGAGCAGAGCGGGTTTTTTATCGAAGAGCCAGCCCCACGAATTACTGTTGAGCCATCCGTTGCCGAGCGTGAAACAAAGCTCGTTTTCGCCGAGCTTAAGCTCGCCCGTTACGTCGAACGCCTGATATTCCTTCACCTTGTCCTTCGAGCCGGGAAGAAATCTCGCGGCATCAAAGACTCTGCCGTTGATCATAGGCTCGTAAAGTCCGTCTGCGGTAGCAAAGAGAGTTGCATTTTTTATCTCTTTGTTGCAAACGAAGCGCTTTTTAAATATGCAGGAGCGACGCAGATACTTCGGGTGCAACTTATTGCATCCGAGCCATATCGAGTCATTCAATTTATCCATGAGATACCAGCCCTCGGGCTCGTTCTGCTCATAGAAGCCGCATACCAGCCACGCCTTGAAGGATGAGTCCGTTACAACGGTCAGCTCCTTACCTCCACCCGTGACCCTGATGCCTCCGCGAACGGCAGAGCTGAATGAAAGATACGAATTCGTCTGATAAAGCCTGAGTGCTATTCGATTGATACCTGTGTTAAGAAATTGAGCTGCATCATAGGAAATAATCCTATACATATTGCCATATTTCTCAGAGGTGAACTCCTCTCCGTTGAGGTACAAATCAAACTTATTATCGTAAATAAATTCAAGGTACGCTTGGTCGGGCTTGAAATCAAGCTTGAACGCACGGGTGAGATGACCTCTTACGTTTGCCGTTGGCCATATCCAAAAGCTGTCCTTAAACTCCGTCAGATAGTGATATTCCTCTTTTTCGAGACTTGAGAGATAGTCATCGGGTGCTGTTATAAAGGATGCTGCAAAAGTGTGTTGTATATTTGAGAGCATTGTTTATATCCTCTTTTCTGTGCGTTTTTCACGGCTTTGGGATCTCCAAAAGGAAGCAACCCACACCGATGCGGGAAAAAGCCGAAAATCAAAGCTATGCGATTTCGGTGGTCAATAACTATTTTGAGCATATCGCCTATGATTATCCGAACGCCGCCGTCATATTCCTCGGCATCTCCGACGGCTCGGAGATTATGCACAACACCATCTGTGGATGCGGATACTCCGGAATTTTCGGCGGTTGGGGCTGGAAGAATGTTCCGTATGAGCTTGGCTCGGTAGATCAGCACTTAATCGGCAATACTTTATTGTTCTCGATCGCTTGTTCCGTCGGCAAAGCAATCAAAAACAGCACTTGTAATACAAGGCGCACATCCTTCGTGAAATCCAAGGGGGCGCAATTCCCGCCAGCCAAGAGCTGTTCGCCATGCTCAGTCCGAACCCATTTAGGCTAAGCCCTCTTGAGCACCTTGACGCCGTATTTGCCGACCGCGATGCGCTCGCCGCAACGGTAGGCAGTACCGTCTATGAGGTCGGTGCAGTCGTAAGGAGCGGTCATGCTTCCCATCTCATACTCGCGCTCAACGGCGATCATCGCGTCAAACGCGCCACGTCTCTCGATTACAGTCATGTTCTCGCTCGCCTCAACAAAGGGAAGAATTCCAACCTCGGCGCATACGTCCTTGACGATCTTCGCAAGGCTCTCGGGCGTCGGGATAAAGCCCAGCACCACGATCCTGCCCTTGCCGTAAGGCGTGGACGTGATCGCCGCGCGTCCTTCGAGGTAATCTCCCACGGTGTAACTTGCAAGCACCTCCGCGTTCTCGCCCGCGATCAGGGTGTCAAACAGATACGGCATGGTCTCAAGATCCGTTCCGTCAATTCCCGCGACCTTAACGGGAGGCGCGTCCTTAGCCTCGGGCGCGTAAGCGGGGATGGTATAATCGATCGTCACGTCGGCGGCATCCTCAAGGCTTCCCGTCGCGCGTTTGATGAACTTTGCGCCGTTCCCCGTGCGGATGTCGGTCAGAGCAGATGCGACCCACACGCCGCCCTCGCGCACCCAATCCAGAATGCGCTTCGACAGGTCGTAATACGCAAGGCTCGTAACGTGTGCGGTATAAAGCACGCGCCCATCGGTAAAATCACCGTTGGCGGGGATCGCTGCGGGAGAGAGGCGCGCGTTGGAGAGTGCCAAAAACTCGTCCGTAACGGTGTCGACGTAGCGGAAGCCGTTATACATCGGTTGCATCTCAAGGGTCGAGTCGGACTCCGTGGAGGTCATGACGTAGAGTCCGTTGCATACGGGAGCGGTGTCGTTGATCAGCTCCGCGCAGGCGTCCATGTCGCGTGAAAGCTTTTGCACCTCGCCCTTGATGTGGCGCGCTCTGCCGTTGGATTCGATGACCGAGCCGTGCATCAATTCATGTCCTGCGTAGTGCGTTCTCCAGAGCCAATAGTTGATGCTTGCCGCGCCGCTTGCAATGTGCATCCAGCCGTTCATCTCAACAAAGCCGGGGTGTCTCATATATTTCGAGGTCTCACTGCCGTTCCAGCAGCAGGAGGTCTCGGTCAGCCAATAGGGCTTCTTTTTGGCATTGTACCACAGATTGCTCCAAAAGACCTGCTTATTATAGAGATTGTCGCGCGCATACTGATTGAACTGCATGATGTCCATCCGTTCTGACATATCCTCATAAGAGAGTTCCCGGAAAAACGGCATCATATCGGTGCCGACGGGTTGGTTCGTATACTTTTTGATAGCGTCGTACTGCATCTGCACGTAACGCGTGGAGCAATCTCTCTGGAATTCGCGCCAGAGTGCCTTGACGGCGGGATGCGTCCATTGATCGTACGGGCGGTAGATCTGCTCAAAGGACTCGATGCGTGATGAGAACACGCCCGTGCCCACCTCGCGGTTATAACGCTCCACGTCGCCGCCAAAGCGTCGGCTCAGCCAACCGCGATACGCCGTGACGCACTTATCGCACACGCAGAAGAAGCCGTCCTTTGCCGAGGAGATCTCGTTGTCGATCTGCCAGCCGATGACGTTTTCGTCCTTGCCAAACTCCTCTGCCATCTTTTCGGTTATACGGGTGGCAAGGCGAAGATATTCGGTGTGATTATAACAGCAATCCTGACGTGCTCCGTGCCAGCGAGGCTTATTGTCCGCGCGCAGGCCGTAGATATCGGGATATTTTTCACTCAACCAAAGAGGGGGCGTTGCGCCGGGAGTACCCATGATGACCATGATGCCCCGCTCGCGGCAGGCATCTACAACCTCGCGGAAGAGCGAAAAATCAAAGCGTCCCTCCGCGGGCTCCATCGTTTTCCATGCGAATTCCGCGACACGTACGCAGGAAATGCCATGCTCCAGCATTTGATCCAGATCCTCCGCGATCTGCTCGCGCGCCCATGCCTCGGGGTAGTACGCAACACCTAAAAATTGTTTTTTGTTCATGTCCTCATCCTTCCAAGATCAATATATTTCGCATGCTCTCGCCGCAAAGCGCGAGAATATCATGCAAAACGTGAAAATATCCTCTCGCATTTCCATCGGGGAAATAGACCGCACCGCCCGCCGATGCGGGCGGCTCTTCTGCGATTGGAAATCCCGACGCCGTTCCATTAAATTTCAATGACACCGCCGTTTTCGGGCGCGATCACACGCGGAACGTACGCCTCAAGCGCCGAAACAAGCTCGTCACGGTGCTCGTCGCGCTCAAACAAATGATGAATACAGAGGGTACCGTCAAAGCCATCCAGATACGGCGCCAGCTCCTTGACTCCAAAGTGATACAGCTCACATACAAACAATGCACATTCCCGCAACGCCTCTCGCGGCAGATCCTGTGCGACAAGACCGTGCGAAAGATCGCCCGAAAAAAGCACCCGTTTACCGCTTGCGCGCTCCGTCACAAGAATCGCATACGAGGGCGCTCCCCCGTTTGGAAAGTGCTTGGTTGGAATATAATCGACAAAAATATGCTCGTCCTCATACACTCTGCCCGCGGCGGCAAGAACAAAATTCAGGCGCTCACGGTCAATTTTTCCACCGTAGGAAAGACTTGCCAAAATCATCCGTTCGGTCGCCGCGATCAGCTCGCGCGTTGGGAAGATCAGCTTCAGCTTGCAATCCCGCCATGCCCAATTAACAAGGTCAGCGAAGGGAAAAATACCCGCCGTGTGATCCCCGTGATAATGCGTCACAAACACCGCGCGTACGCGCGTCGGATCTTTGTCAAGGCGCAAAAGTCCATCAGCGAGGGAGCAGCCCCCGTCGATGAAATAAATCGCGTCGCCGCACTCGACCATCGATGCCACAAATTTGCTGCCCGCGCGTTCAACGCAACCGCCAGCGCCCATCAAAGTAATCTTCATAGCAGCTTGACCTCCCCTCGCTCAATGCTTACAACGTCTCCGTCCTTTGCTATCCAAACGGGGTAAGCAAGACGCGTTGCCATATCACGGATCAAGGGAAGCTTCTCCTTGGCGGGCCACAGATGGGTGATCGCAAGGCTTTTTACCGCTGATGTGGCAAGATACCCTTCTATATGTCGTGGGAAAAAGTGCGCCATTTCGCACACGAACAGATCATGCGGCTCTGCCGCTTCTGCGGGATAGTCGTTCTCCCGCAATTCATAGGACAAATCCCCCGAAAACAGTACGGATGCGCCCGTGGAGAGCTCCTTGACAAGGATTCCGTAGGACGGCAGTCCCACATTCTTCAGATGTGCCGTTGGATGATAGGTGACGCTGACGTTCTCGTCGCGAAAGACCTCACTGCACCATGCCAAGCAAAAGTCGACGTTCGGTGCGGGATCCTCCCCGTTCGGGCAATAAAAGGTAGCGGCAAGATACTGTCGGTATGCGTCAATCATCTCCTGCGTGGTGAAAAAAATTTTGAATTTGAGATCGGGCATGCGCCAAGCAAGCGTGGAAATACCCGCAACGATCCCACCCGTATGATCACTGTGGGGATGCGTGGTAAACACGGCACGAAGCCCGGAGGCATCCACCCCGTAGTCTCGCATTGCATCCGAAAACGACGTGCCCGCATCCACAAAATATACACCATTTCCCGACTCGATCATATAGCAAGAGCAAAAGCGATCCTTTTGAGGAATGCCGTGGCTGGTTCCGACAAACGTAAGCCTCATTTGGTAAAATTCCTTTCATCGTTTGTTTGGTTCCTATATCATACACGAATTTTTTCAAAAAGGCAAATGCATTAAGTAACTTTTTTGTGGCATAATGTAACCAAAACGAAGACCGTATCGTATTCGTGGACAAAGTTCGTCTACATTGTACAAAGGTGTGAATAAAGGATGGAATGGACGATCAATCAGTGATCCGAAAAGATGTTTCTTCGGCATCAGACGCTCATTCGGCACCCACAACAACCGTCAGGATGTTTTGATGACATGTTGCGGTTTCTGTTACCGAGGAAGTAAGCCAATAATCCTTGCGACATAAGGCTTTTTGAGGTTTTCTGAACTTCAACAAAGCATTGTAAAAAGGTTATCGCGAAAATTTAACAAAAAAAAGTCGGACACATCATTTGGGAGAAATTCCCTTTTGATGTGTCCGATATTTTTGATATCAAACGCGTTTTTTAGAACAAGTTAACGGCCGTTGCATATTTCGAATATTGCATCCAAAGGAACATTTCGCCAAAACGGTCGTCCTCGTTCGGAGTGTCGATCAGATACAGTCTTTCCTCCGCAAGTTCCTCGATGGCATCGATCTCGCCTGCAATATAAGCCGAGATGCGCTTCTTCGCCGTTTCAAATCTTGCGATTGTAGCACCGTAATGGATATCCCTGACTTCCCAACCAAACGGCTTGTTATGAAGCATCCACGTCTTGTAATGTGCCTCTCTGAATGCTCTCATTTTCTCGATGATAACGTCGCATTCGGTCACGAACGGCAGGAGTGCTTCCTTGTTTCCGCCATCGTATGCCGCTTTCAATCTTACACCAAAGTTTGCTTTGTTCTCCAAGAGCGACGTCAGCTTCAGCGTGACATCGTATGCTTCGGCAAAAATACCGAGAGGTCCATGAGACAGCATCTTTTCATATGCGTTTTTATAATACGTAACCGTATCGAGGTCTCTGATATGCTTATCAACAAGACCAATGAGAGGATCATTATGCAAGAGCGCCCGCGACAAGCTCATCAGATCTCCGTTCGGATGCTGGCACAGCTCTGTTTTCATAATATCGTCATAATCGGCATTGCAGGCTACTCTGAAGCACTCTTTTGCACTGTCAAGTTCAAAGCCGCCCTTGTAATCGTAATCCGCATACCATGCAAGTCCCGCAAGAGACAGGATCAGATCGGTTTCTCCGCCTCCCCAGATCGTTGCGATGATCTCTTTGACCCCCATCTCCCGACAAACATTCAACGCCGGTATCGAAAATCTGACGGATCTTTCAAAGAGAGGGCCGCAGCCGCTCCACAGCCAGATTCCACCTGCAAAAAGCGTATCCTTCTTGCCGAACAGGTCGTGATGCTTTTTTAGATTGACTCTGTAATATTCCTCGTCCTCCTGATAGTAATCCCAGAACACCTGCTGGATCCCCTTCGGAATCTTCGCCTTGATCTCATCGGTGAACTCGACGCGCATGTCGTAGTCGTTCAAATGCGGAAGATCTTTTCCCGCCAAACGGAAGAACATATCACTCCACATCATAGGCTCAAGTCCCTCCGCCTCTGCCATTTTGATAACACGGCTGAGATGCTCGAAGTAAATATCCTCCTGGGGTCTGTATCCGTTCAGCTTCAGGTACTTTCCAAGCCCGACGTCCTTGGTCTCGTCCATCCCCACGTGGACTCTTTTTGTTGTAAAGCACTCCTTCACGGTTTTGAACATGTCCCCGATCAACCGATACGTTTCGTCTGCTCCCACGAGCATCACACTGTTCGTATCCGTGTAAGGCGCGGCCGCATCCCATTTCAGATGAGACGCCAGATGACCGAGCACCTGAATACAGGGGATCAGCTCAATGCCAAGTGCGAGCGCATAAGTATCAATCTCTCGAATCTCTTCCTTCGTATATCTTCCACGCATATGTCCGAAATAAGGTCTGCCCTCTATTTCATAAGTATCCTCAGTATAAAGCATATACATATTGAGACCCATCAGTGCCATTTTCCGAAGCATCATTTTCACGGTACTGACCTTCATGACAGCACCTCCCGTAGATGCCATAGCACCATTGAGCTTGAATATAGGGGTTTCGGAAAGCGCATACGTTTTTTCGCCGCGCTTTACCGCATCAACCAAAAATGCAAGGCCGCGAAAAAATCTTGCTTTTCCACCACCGTAAACAATACGCGCACACCGACCGTCAAGCATGACCGAAAGAATATCCTTTTCGCTTTCTTCGACCGACACGACGATGTCTGCGTGATCATCGACGAGCGTAATATCAAGATCCTCTGCAAGCAGGTTGATACC
>JAFTKI010000113.1 GCA_017453335.1 Clostridia bacterium | reverse complement strand
TTTCTTCCGCTCTCTCTTGTTCAAGTTTTTCGTAGTCAACGAAAATGCTCAACTGTTCCGTTGCTCCCGCCGTGTCCTCCACTTTGCTTTCGTCAATCAAGTTATTGACAGATATATTCATTCTGCGGATTAAGAGGTCGGGATTGACGATCCGATCATAGAGGTCGGACACCGCTTGCACGATGCGTTTGGTCGAGGACGTGTACTTGAAGTTCTCCGTTCCCTGCGCGTGCTTGGGTATCTTTCGTCCGTAATGGTCGGTTGTCACATCACCCTTATAGAGCTTGCTGATTTTGGGGTTTGTCAAATTTTCAATATCGTAGCCAACGGTAAGCACGATCTGATTCGTTACAAGCCCCTTTTCCACAATGTCGAGGGAGAGCAGGTCTGCCATTTCCCGTATCACGAGCTTTGCTTTTTCCGCATCGTAGGGACAATGCAGCACCTGTCCCGAATTCAGGCTTTGGGTTTCGGGCTTGTATGCCTTTATCTGGGCAATCGTACACGGCTCATAGCCCCAGGCGTGGTCGATCAGCAATTCCGCATTCACGCCGAACAGCTTATACAGCAGGGCTTCATTCTGCCGCTCATATATACTGCCAACGGAGCATCTCGCCACGTCGCCCATCGTGAACATGCCATTGGCTTCAAGCGATCTGGCGTAGCCCTTTCCCACTCTCCAAAAGTCGGTAAGAGGTCGGTGCTCCCACAGCTCTCTGCGATAGCTCATTTCGTCAAGCTCGGCGATTCTTACCCCGTCCTCGTCCGCGGGCATCTTCTTCGCCTTAATGTCCATCGCGATCTTGGCAAGGTAGAGGTTTGTGCCGATTCCCGCCGTCGCGGTGATCCCGGTTGTGGTCAACACGTCCTGGATCAGCATACGCGCAAACGCATATCCCGTCATGCCTCTTGCCTTGAGATAGGCGGTAGCGTCGATGAACACCTCGTCAATCGAATACACGTGTATGTCCTCGGGCGCGACGTGCTTCAGGTACACCTTGTATATACGGGTGCTGTACTCCATATAATGTGCCATACGTGGCGGCGCGGCGATAAAGTCGATCTCCAGCGAGGGATTTTCTCTCAGCTCAACCGCGTTACAGGACTTTCCCGTAAACCGCCTGTTCGGGGCGAGCTGCCGCCGCTTTTCGTTGGCGCTTTTCAGCACCTGCAATGCTTCAAAGAGCCTTGCCCGTCCGCCGATTCCGTGGCTCTTGAGCGAGGGAGAAACGGCAAGGCAGATCGTTTTCTCGGTACGGCTGACGTCCGCCACAAGCAGATTGGTAGTCATCGGATCAAGACCGCGCTCGATACATTCCACAGAAGCATAAAAGGATTTCAAGTCAATCGCGATATAGGTTTTCTCGCTTGCCATATTCTATCCCTCCTCCTTGAATGTATGGTACTCCGTCATCCATGTATATTATAATCTATATTGTTGTGCTTGTCAAGAATAGTATCCCCTAATTTCCGCGCGAACCCACAATCGGTTTTCAGATTACAACAGCAAAAGCACCTCTTGCGAGGTGCTTTTTCGTTTACGGTGTAGCCAGGATGCATCAACCGAACAGAATCCGATTCACGCAACCTTCTAAATATTCCTGTCTGCCGCTGTCAGGGATGGGACAGGTCCCCATTTCCGCGGCGCGGTCCGCAAGCTCGGCAAGGGTGGTCTTGCCTGCCCGTATCCCGCGTCATAGTATCGGAACGCAAGAGGATTTTTTGTGTTTCTTCCCTCGTACTTAATCTGGGGGATATTCTTAAAAATTTCGCTCATGATCCTTGTCCTTATTTTTTATCGTTCAGACGAATTCAAAAAACGGTTGCTTTTCGATCTCTCGCATTTTAAACAACCTTACTCGTTCGGCACCGATCGGTCCGTTGGGGCTGTGCATGGTAAAGTAAAGCTCGCCACACCGATCCTGAAACAGCATACCGTGTCCGCCGTTCTGGCTGGAAAGCGGCTTTTCACAATGCTTCCATGTTCCATTGATTCTGCCGTTTTCGGAGAAGGAAACCGCTTCGATGTACCCTTTATCGTCAAAGCTTGACCATATCATCACAAGCCGGTCTGATGCGGTTCTGTAAAGGAAAGGGCCATCCGTCACAAAGCCGTTATGACGGTTGTCTGTCGCGCACGGCAGGTCCGACGCCTTAAACAATACCGTAGGCTCGCCCACCGCTGTACGCAGATCCTCGGAAAGTCGGACCGAACAGATCTCCCCGTCCCGTATCTGCGCCCACTCGTGGCAAAAGATCATATACGGAACGCCGTCCTCCACGTAAAGGGTGCCGTCCAGACATTGCCAATCCTCCGGGGTAAGGGCGGAAGCACTGTTCGGCACAAAGGGGCCCAAAAGACTGTCGGCAACAAGAGAATACGTACCTTTTTTGCCGTTTTCACGGGTGAAGGTCGCAAACATATAATACCGATCACGGTATAGATGCACCTCGGGCGCCCAATTTACCTTACGGTTCAATCCATATTGTTCAGAATTGAAGCATTCGATGGGTTCACTCCAGTTTTCCAAATCGTTGGAAACGTAAACATCCATCCCTCCAACGTACGATCCGAAGTCCTTCGCTCTGGTACCGTAAAGGTAATACGTGTCGTTATCATATACCACAAACGGATCTCTTATGTTGATTTCACTTGCCTTCATTGTTCTACTCCTTTGTTTTACTTCTTTATCATTTTATACAGCTCTTTCACCGCGGGATATATCGTGCGGAATTTTTCGTACCGTTCCGCGTAAAGCGCCACCAGCGTCTTGTCGGGGCTTACCGTTTCTTTTATTTCGAAGAATTTGTCGGTTGCCTGCTTTACGTTCTCAAACTGCCCAGCACCCACCATAGCCAGCATCGCCGAGCCGTAGCCGGGACCCTGCTCGGTCATGGGGATATGTAGCTCAATGTCCAGCACGTTCGCAAGGATCTCTCTCCATACCCTCGATTTTGCTCCGCCGCCGCATAGACAGCTTGACTTTACGTCTATGCCAAACTGCTTGATTATTTCAAGATTATCCTTTATCGCAAAAGCAACACCCTCAAGCACCGCCTGATACATATCCGCCCTTGACGTATTCGGACGAAGCCCAAGAAACAGTCCCGTAGCGTTCGTATCGTTGATAGGGCTTCTTTCCCCCATAAGATACGGCAGGAAGAACACCTCGTTTTTTCCAAGCTCAGCGATTGCCGCCTCCTCCGCCTGATAGTCCCTTGTATGCAGTATCCCATCGCAAAACCATTTATTACAGGACGCCGCCGAGAGGATACAGCCCATCAGATGATAGCCTCCGTCGGCGTGGCAGAAAGCATGTATTGCCTGTCTTTCGTCACCCGAAAAATGATGACTTGAGACAAAAACCGTACCCGACGTTCCAAGGGAAATGTTACACCTGCCCTCGCCAACGGTCCCCGTGCCGATCGCCGCGGCGGCGTTATCTCCCGCGCCTGCGACTACGACGGTATCGGGATGGAATCCGAATTGCTCGGCAATCTCCGTTTTAACCTTGCCGACGCACGCAAAGCTCTCGTACAGCTTCGGCATCTGACCTTCCCGTATGCCGCAGATATCCAGCATCTGCTTTGACCAACACCTGTTTTTTACGTCAAGCAAAAGCATACCCGCTGCGTCGGAGTAGTCGGTGCTGTGCGTTCCCGTAAGCAAATAATTTATGTAGTCCTTAGGGAGCATGATCTTGCTGATTCTCGCAAAATTTTCCGGCTCATTTTCCCGAAACCACAAGAGCTTGGGCGCGGTGAAGCCCGCAAAGGCGATGTTGCCCGTCCAGTCAAAGAGCGTTTCTTTTCCAATGACCTCGTTGAGATACGCCGTTTCCCTGTAGGTTCGTCCATCATTCCAGAGAATAGTCGGACGAATACAGATGTCGTCCTGATCCAGTACCACAAGCCCGTGCATTTGTCCCGCAACGCCTATTCCCTTTACCGCCTGTCCGTCAAAGCCGCAAAGCAGCTCGGGAAGTGCCTCGCAAATTGCACGCCACCAATCGTCTGCGTTCTGTTCACTCCAGCCCGAGTGAGGATAGCTGACAGGATATTCCCTTGTAACGGTATTTTGGATCTGACCGTCACCGTCCACAAGCATCAGCTTTACGGACGATGTGCCGAGGTCGATGCCAATATAATATCGCATATCGTTCTCCCTTCCAGACAAGTCTGTTTACATTCGCGCAATTTTTTAACCCAAATCCCGGCTCTCCAGCAAAAAATACCGCTAATTTATACCGTCACCAACTCATCCAAAATAATTTTATCATGTTTCTCTTGATTTTTCTCGCCAATAGTTATATAATATATGGACAATATCCAACTTTTCATCTCCTGCATCAGATACACATTCTTCATAAACTGAAATAAGAAGGAATGGCAATATATATGATATTCTATGAAGAAAAAAACTCCGCAAGTGCCGAACACGCAACGATAGAAATCAGACAAAATTTTAATTTTCCCCTTCATTTTCACGATTCCTTTGAATTTATCACGGTAGTAGACGGGGAATTAACCGTTTCCGTAGACAAAAGCATCTATACCGTTACGCCCCAAAACGCACTGCTGATCTTTCCAAACCAGGTGCATTCCTTGCAAACCCATTCGTACAGCCATCATATTCTTTGTATTTTTCCCGCAAGAATGGTAAAGGTATTTTTTAACACCACAGGTGGCAAGCTACCGACCTCTGCCTTGTTTTTCCCGGATCGGTTTTATGTTGATCAATTGTTCGCGTTAGGAGAAAACGCGTCTCTTACGCATACACAGGAAAAAGGTCTGCTCTACTCCCTGTGCGCAGAATTTGAAAAAAAGGCAAAATACGAACAGACCGCACATCATAGCGAAACACTGTTGAGACAAATTTTCTCCTTTGTCGAATCTAATTTTGATAAGGATTGTTCACTTACAGCTCTTTCCAGGCATACGTCCTATCACGAGATGTACCTATCCCGATATTTCAAGCAATGCACGGGAATTACCTATACGCATCATGTGAATCATTACAGAGTCAACGAGGCAATGCACATGATCCGCAATGAAAACAAAAAGCTTACGGATATTGCCTTTGCGTGCGGCTTTGGCTCCGTTCGGAATTTCAACCGTAAATTCAAGGAGGTAGTCGGCGTGACGCCCAATGAATTCCGGGAGAAGCGATCCATTTCTCAGCAGCCATATAAAAGCAATCTCCAAAAATGCCATCACGGAATAGAAAGTTAAAAAAGCAACACAACGCAAAAACGCACCCCATTGGGTGCTTCCGCGCCACTCGCACCAGTCGCATAGTCGTCTGCCGTCGCCTGCGTTTGCTCGGCTCGGCATACTCCTTGCTTTGTGGCGAAAGGCGTCGTGAAAACGATACTCAATCGTTTTCACTTAGCTTTCAGATTAGAACCGGGTGCGCTCCCGCGCACACCGGTTCGCAAAGGGGTGGCACCTCCAACGCAAAAACGCACCCGATTGGGTGCGTTTGCGTTGGAGGCGCCACCCGGATTTGAACCGGGGAATAAAGGTTTTGCAGACCTCTGCCTTACCACTTGGCTATGGCGCCATTCAAATCTGCTGGGCTCTGCTTTTAAAAGCAGGGCTACAGCTATTATATTAACAGAATATCTTTTGATATTCCGATTGGCGAAATAAAATGGGCACGTTTGGTTGCGTGCCCATTTTTTCTGGAGCGGATTAC
>JAFTKI010000112.1 GCA_017453335.1 Clostridia bacterium | reverse complement strand
GCTTACCCACAAGTGCAGACGCGGGTAGGCATTGAGCATCGTGTCAAAATGCGCTACCGCCATTTTCCCGCCAAAGGCAAATTCGATGTAAGAGCCGGTTGCCGTTGCGGTTGCGCATTTGGGATCGCGCTTGTCCCAACGACCGGTCAGTCGGATGCTTTCATGAGTATAAGAGAGAATTTCCATAGCATTGTACCTCTTTTTTATTTATGATTTCATATAGAAACGATCACGGCTCAGCCTTTGCGGCAAGCGACTCGCGGTCGGCCTTTGTCAGGTCATACTCCAGCCATTCGGACAGGTTGTCATACAGACAAAGCGTGCCGTATGCCTCCCGATCGTAGTCGATATCCTCCACATAGTAGATATCCGCAAACACGCCAACGGTCAGATCATCCACACATACCCCTTCAAATACATAGCGGCAGTAGGTGTAGAGCGCCGTGGTTGCGCGCACGGTTCCCTCACTTGGAGAATAGCGCTCACGGGAGAGCTTGGCAGGATCGAGATTGTCATCGGGATCATCCGGGGTCAGATCGGTGGTTTTTACCAAGGTAACATCAAAGAGCGTATCCTCACGGGAGGGCATTTCCTCCAATGCATAATCCTCCTTCAGATGGCGAATGGTGCTGTTATTGTAACGCACAACGATCTGCACCTGGCCGGCTTCGGGGATAAACACGCATTGGGTCACCGAAAAATATCCGTAATTATTTTCTGCACGGGTAATGGATGCCTGATCCTGATACAACAGCTGCAGCTCATCCCCGTATTGCGCGTAAGCGGCAGAGAGACGCTCTCCCGCAATCATCGTGCTGATCTCCTTGGGAGGAACGGTGGAAAAAAATACGCGCCAAATAAGCAAAGCGTTGATGGCGAGCACAAAGAGTACGATCAACCATTTTACGATCCTTCCGATGATCCGAGGGGTACGAAAATTCGGCATAGCTTGTTTCAGTTCCTTTCATAATTTGCGTTTCACACAAAGAAGACTGATCAATTGGGTCTCTTGACCAATTTATACAGATGCGATTCCAAAGCCACCCCGTTGCGGACGGGAGAATCTGCCTTGGCAGAATCGCGAATGACTTCACTTGTAAAAGCTGCGGCGTCCTCACACGCATTCCGGAAGGACTCCTTGCGCAAAAGCGCGCCAAGCAAAACCGATGCAAAAAGGTCGCCTGTGCCGGGATAGGAGTGTCCTTCGTGGGGCTTACACACCAAAAAGCAGCTGCCGTCCAGATCTTTTCCCACATTGGCAAGATTGCCGTCCGACATGCGGATGCCCGTGATCATAATGCGTTTTTGCGTAATGGCGGTCAGCTTTTCCAGCAGCTCGCGTGAAAAATCCAGCACATCCTGCAAAGGGAGGTTGGCAGTCTCGCGATAGGGCGTATCGGTCAGAAAGCACGCCTCGGTGAGATTGGGGGTGAGCACACAGGCACGGCGGCTGATCTCCTTCATGCCCTGTATCATTTCGGGCGTGTAGGTAGAATACAGCACCCCGTCATCTCCCATGACCGGGTCGATCAAAACCAGCGGCTTTTCGCCGCTCTCGTCCGGCTGATCGGCAAAACGGTTAAGAAAAAGCGAAACCGTTTCGATCTGCCTCTCGCTGCCCAAAAAGCCGGTATAAATGGAGCGGAAGGTGATCCCAAGACGCGAAAAATGCGCCGCGATCTCTTGCATATCGGGTGTAAGATCGTGGAAATAGAGATCGGTAAAGCCGCCTGTATGGGTGGAAAGCAGAGCGGTTGGCACGGGTACCGTCTGGTACCCCATAACAGAAAGCGTTGGCATGATGACTGTCAACGCACATCTGCCAAAGCAAGAAAGATCATGGATCGCCGCAATGCGCGGCGGAGAAATGTGTGGCATAACAGATCCTTTTCAAAATAAATCGATGCATCCGTGCGGATGCGATGCTTGCAGGCAGGGGCTGTCTCAATTCCTTCGACTTGAGACAGCCCCGAAAATATTCTTGAGTCGAGAAGCTCTTATGCAAGAAGCTGTTCCCAAAGCTATTGATGCTTTAGTCTGTCCAAAGCATTTTGGAGAATGATCTGCGCGGAAAGCGTGTCGATCACCTGCTTGCGCTGTGCGCCGCGGGTATTGGTCTCGTTCAGATACCGGGAGGCTGACATGGTGGAAAGCCGTTCATCGATCATTGCAACCGGAATATTCTCCAGCCTTTGACGCAAAAGCGAAGCAAACTCGCGGCAACGCTCGGCACGGAAGCCCTCGCTGCCATCCATGTTTTTTGGAAGCCCCACAACGATAGCGCCAACCTTATGCTCCAACGCGATCTCGGCAACACGCGCCGCTGTCTTTTCGATCCCGCCGGGGGAAACATATCCGATCCCGGAAGCTAAAAAGCGGCTGATATCCGAAACGGCAAGACCGGTTCGGGTATCACCGAAATCCACCCCCAGAATCCTCCCACGGGTCTCCTTCAGATCGATCAAGCGAGTTTCTGCTCGATCCATTCCTTCAGGTCGGTCCATACCGTCTCATGCTCCAGCTCGTTGATGATCTCATGACGCATCTCGGGATAGAGCTTCAAGGTTACATCGCGCATTTCTGCCGCCAGCAGGCTTTCTGCAACCTTCTGTACGCCCTTGCCCCAGCCGCCAACGGGATCCTGCTCACCGCTGACCACCATCACAGGCAGATCCTTGGAGAGGGTGGAAGCCCATTCCTCGCGGGAGATCGTCTCGATCAGATCAAAGAGATCGTAGTAGCCGCGCAGGGTAAAGTTGTAGGAGCAAAGCAGATCGGCATTGTAAGCCTTTACCACTTCCTCATCGCGGGTCAGCCATGCGTTAGGATCGCAGTTTTCTCCGCAATTCTTATTGTAGCCGCCAAACACGATCTTCTTCATCAGCTTGGAGCGGTGATGCTCGCCAAGGAAGGTCATCAGATGCTTGGTAACCGCCTTACCGAATGCCGTGGGCATGCCGGGTCCTGCGGTGCCGCAGATCACAGCTGCCTTGTAGGTGGAGGAATATTTCTCCAGCACTGCGCGTGCGATAAAGGAGCCCATGCTGTGACCGAACAGAACGATCGGAAGATCGGGATATTCCTGTTTCATTTTCAGTGCAAGATTGTGCACGTCCTCTACCAGATATTCTGCTCCGCCGCCCTCTGCGGTAAAGCCGAGCCCCTTGGAGGATTTTACGGAGTATCCGTGACCGAGATGGTCGTGGCCGAATACGATGATGCCTGCCTCTGCGAGGAACTTTGCAAAGCCCTCATAGCGCAGGATGTACTCACACATACCGTGCGAGATCTGTACCATTCCGCGCGGATTGGCGGGAACCAGCTTATAAGCGGCGAGTGTAGTCTTTCCGTCTGAGGAGGTTGTTGTAAAACGTTGCATAATAGAAACCTGCCTTTCTTGATTTGTGTATATCTTTTTTATAAAATTTTTACTTTAAATGGATTTCAGCGTCTCGATCGCCTGTGCAAGCGTTGCCTCGGATTCCTCGCGGGTGGCAAGGTTTTTCATACGGACAACATTCCGCTCGGCTTCGCTTCCTCCCATGATCAAAACGTGCGTATATCCGTCCTTGATAGCGAAGTCCAGCTGCTTGCCGAACTTTTTGGAGCCGAGATAGACAGAGGACACGATACCGGCTGTGCGGAGCTCGTCCACGATCGCCAGATATTTTTCGTAAGGAACGTCATCAAACCGGGTGACCAGCACCTTGACCTCGCTTCCCAGCGACTGCGGAACGAGACCGTGCGTAAAGAGGAAGTTTTCAAGCGTAACATCTCCCATGCCGTATCCGACCCCGGATACCTTTGCATTCTTTACAAACAGCCCAACCCGGTTGTCGTATCTGCCGCCGCCAAACATGGCACGATTGTTTTCGGGCGCGTTATCAAAGACCTCAAACACCGTACCGGTATAATAGTCCAGTCCGCGGATGATGCCAAAATCAAACACGCAGTATTTGCGCAAGCCGGTTTTATCCAGCGCATCAAAGAGCAAACGCAGCTCAGCAGAGCCGACAGAATCGGGGCAAAGCGCGATCGCATCGGTGACATCCATCGTGTAAAGTCTGTCGATCTGTTCGATCTGTGCATCGGTAAGGCCCAACTCGTGCAGATCCTTTTCGTAGACCTCGCGCGGCACCTTGTTTTTACGGTCGATAACCTTGGATACCTTGCGGCTTCCCTCCTCATCGGTTCCCGCAATGGCGGCAATCACGTCATTGAAGAAGCGGCGGTTATTGATGCGCACGGTGAACATCGTTTCATCCGCACCGTAAGCGCACAGAAGATTGATCGCGCTTGCGATGATCTCCAGATCTGCCTCGTAGGTATCACAACCAAAGATATCCACGTTGATCTGCCAGAACTCCCGCAGACGTCCGCGCTGGGGACGCTCACAGCGGTACATATTGGGAATGGAGAACCATTTGAGCGGAAAATTCAGCTCTCCCATCTTTGCCGCCACCATTCTTGCCACGGTGGGGGTCATTTCGGGACGGATCGCCAAGCGGCGGTCTCCGCGGTCGGTAAAGTTGTAGGTCTGCTCGTTTGCCAGCTCCTCTCCGCTTTTGGCGGCGTACAGATCCAGCGATTCCAGCATCGGGCCGTTGTACTCGTCAAATGCCGAATTTTCAAGCACCCTTCGGATCACCCCGAAAAACCAGTTGCGCAGGCGCATATCCTGCGGATAAAAATCTCGTGTGCCCTTATAGGGCTGTGTGGAAAGCTTTTCGCTCATACCTTGATACCTCTTTGCATACGATATAATCCTTTTTATATTATAACAGAAATGATACGTAATTTCAATAGATTTGAAATATTTTTTATGTCGGTTTCTGCAAGAAAAACAGCAAAAACTAAAAAAAGCGATCTGATCCCGTTTGGGAACCTTCTCCCCGGCACTTCCATCCGAAGAGAAACACACCGAAACAAAATGTACGGCATGACGCGGGGATTTATACAAGTATGTTATTGACACAAAAATCAAAATATGGTATAATATGCGCAGAAAGCCTTACTGCGTAAGTCTTTGGGCTTGTCGCTCCATCGCGCGATCGCGCGGCTGCGCAATTGACGGCCTCGCAAAAATGCCCTTGCAAGCAAGCATTTTTGCTTCGTGGTATAACGATGACAGTTAAAAAAGGGAAAGACATGCATAGATGCCTTTCCTGTAAAAACAACCAAAAAAAGGAGAATTGATATGAGACTTCGTCCGCCTTCCGTTCCGCTGATCACGGTGGATCCCTTCTTCAGCGTTTGGTCGCCTGCAGACCATCTGACCGACACCGACACCACACATTGGACCGGTTTTCCGAACATCATCATCGGCGTTGCCGAGATCGATGGGAAGCCCTACCGTATGATTGGCAGGAAAAGAGATGCCGAAATCAGCTCCATGAAGCGCGTTTCGCGTGACGTGGACGCCTTTACCACCACCTATGTAATGGAGCAAAACGGCGTACGTCTGACGCTTTTGTTCTCTTCCCCGATCCTTCCCGATGATCTGTATTATCTGACGCGCCCCGTCAGCTATCTGGAGATCCGCAAGGAATCCACCGATGGAAAGGATCACACGGTAAAGGTCAGCCTGAAGGTGTCTGAGCAGATCTGCCTGGACGTTGCAGGAGACGATGAGGTTGTGACCGAGGTTCTTTCGCACGGTAACATCAAATCGGTTCGGATGGGCTCGAAGAGCCAGAAGGTGCTGAACCGCGAGGGTGACTGCGCCCGTATCGACTGGGGATATTTCTATCTTTCCTCCAACGCCCCCGATGCCGTTTGCGGTGTGGAAAAGATCACCACCGTAACCGCTAATATGTATGAATCCAAGGATGAGGAGCGGGAAATGACCTTTGTAACGCTTGGTGCAACCTTAGCGGACTCTACCCTCATCACCTTTGCTTATGATGACGTTGCCTCCATCCAGTATTTCGGCAAAAACCTGCGCTCCTACT
>JAFTKI010000111.1 GCA_017453335.1 Clostridia bacterium | reverse complement strand
TTTATATCACGTAAAAGAAGGGACGCGCCGCGTCCCTTTTGTATTGGTGCGGGTAACAGCCTGAGACTCTGCACCGAATCACCACACCTTGCGTGGTGATTCTCTACGCCGTTTTTAAACAATGGAGTTTTCTGCGAATTGACGACGGCGTATGTGCAGAGTTCGACCCCGAAATTTTATATCACGTAAAAGAAGGGACGCGCCGCGTCCCTTTTGTATTGGTGCGGGTAACAGCCTGAGACTCTGCACCGAATTGCCGCGCTTTGCGTGGTGATTCTTACTTGACGAAATAGGAAATATATGTTACAATATGAATTAGATGAACCATGGGGATAAGGAGGAATATCTATGTCAAAAAACAAAGCTATAAAAATAATAATTTCCACGATTCTAATTGCTTTGATTTTTGTGTCGGTAATTTTTTATGTTGCGGATATTGTGATGAATGATACCTCTCCGACTAAAAATCTTTTTGCGCTGTTTGCACTGATCATCACCGGTATTGTCGGTCTTGCGCGCCTCTTTTTCGCAAAAGGGAATGGCCGTGGTCTTGATTTTTATGAACAGCAATATTCGGAGATTCTCAAAGAGGCGTTTTCCGATTCTCTGCTTCGCAGAAAAAAGCTTTTGTGTGCTATCAGATTATATAATGAAAATAAATACAAAAAGGCGGTTAAATATCTGAACGAGCTTCAACCGCTATGCAAAAAATACGATGACTTCTATTCCGTGGGGATTTTTCTCGGCTTGATTTTTACCGATGCAGGGCTTAAAGAAGATGCCGTTGATATTTACCAAACCCTCATTTCCATGAATGTAACATCGGCTACGATCTACAGTAATCTGGGAAGCTTGCATTCTTCTTTGGGAAACTATGATGAAGCGATTGCCAATTTCCGCCTTTCGGTACAAAATGACGAAAAGAATCATTTTGCGTACAATAATCTGGCTAAGCTTTACTTTGATACGTTTGATTTTGTAAATGCAAAAAAATATGCGTTAAAGGCGTTGGAGATCAATCATAAAATGCGTCAAGCCGCAAATCTTCTTGCGATTTTGTTTTCTTTGGAAAACGACTCCGAAAACGCACAGAAATATTTTCATATAGCAATAGCAGCAGGCGAAGCACCGGAGGACTTAAAGCATGCGATTGAGTTTTATAAAAGCTCGTACGATATAAACAAAGAATCGACAGATGAAGACTGATTGTTTTTGGGATCTTTTACAGCACAACAGGGCGAATGTGAGACATTGCATTCGTCCTGTTGCTTTTTCTCCGCATGTTACGGCAAAATGAAAAATTGTCAAGAAATTTTAGCAAATTATTCAAAATAAAACGCGAAATTTGTCAAAATAATAACGAATATGCTTGACGAAGAGGGATTTATTTGTTATAATATACTTTGTATGAAACTGTTTACGGTGTAATCAAAAATCTAATAGTAAAGGAGCTTTGCTTATGGCACGCTTAAGTGACGCATCTATTGCGAAAATCAACGAAATCTGCGACAGATACGTTGATGAGAAAACCCCGTTGATGATGATTTTGTCTGCAATTCAGGAAGAGTATGGATATATTCCTCTTGAAGTACAGGAAATCGTATCCGAAAGAACCGGGATCTCGGTTGCAGAAATCTACGGTGTTGTAACCTTCTACTCTTTCTTCTCGCTTCAGCCGAAGGGAAAGTACGTTATCGGTTGCTGCCTGGGAACCGCTTGCTATGTCAAGGGCGCACAGCAGATCATCGATAAATTCTCCGAGTTGCTTGGAATCGCACCCGGCGGAACCACCGAGGACGGCATGTTTACGCTGGATGCGCTGCGTTGCATCGGTGCTTGCGGTATCGCTCCCGCAGTTACCATCAACGGCAAGGTGTACCCCAAACTCAAAGTATCGGATGTTCCCGCGGTTGTTGAGGAATACCGCAAAATGGAGGCTTGATGGTTATGGAAAAGATTAAGAATTTTGAAGAGCTTTCCGCGAAATGTGCGGTTTGCGCAGACCGTTTTGGCAAGAAGATCGAGGGTGGCAGCGGTAAGAGAGCCGTAGTTCTTTGCGGCGGTACCGGCTGTATTTCCTCCAACTCCATGGAGATCAAGGCTAAGTTTGAGAAGCTGGTTGAAGAGAAGGGCCTTTCCGATGAGGTTACCGTAAACCAGGTTGGATGCTTCGGCTTCTGCTCTCAGGGCCCCTTCGTTAAGATCTACCCCGAGGATACTCTGTACCGCTTGGTAAAGATCGAGGACGTTGAGGAGATCATTGAAAAGGATCTGATCGGCGGAGAGATCGTTGACCGTTTGCTTTACGTTGATCCCAAGACCAAGGAAAAGGTTGTAAAGCAGGATGAAATTGAGTTTTACAAAAAGCAGGTTCGTATCTCCTTGCACGGATGCGGTGCTATTGACCCCGAAAACATCGACGAGGCTCTGGGAACCGGTGCGTTCCTCGGTCTTGCAAGAGCATTGCAGATGGACAGAGCCGACGTTATCAAAGAGGTTCTTGATTCCGGCTTGAGAGGCCGCGGAGGCGGCGGATTCCCCACGGGTAGAAAGTGGCAGTTTGCTTACGCTCACCCCGAGGGTGCAAAGTACGTTGTATGTAACGGCGACGAGGGTGACCCCGGCGCATTCATGGATAGATCGATCCTCGAGGGTAACCCCTTGGCAGTTATCGAGGGTATGGTAATCGCAGGCTACGCGATCGGCGCACAGAACGGTTATTTCTACGTTCGCGCAGAGTACCCCATCGCAGTAAACAGATTGAGAAAAGCCATCCAGCAGGCTGAAGAAATGGGACTGCTCGGCGATAACATTCTGGGAACCGACTTCTCCTTCCGCGTACATATCCGTCTCGGTGCGGGTGCATTCGTTTGCGGCGAGGAAACCGCACTTCTGAACTCCATCGAGGGTAAGAGAGGTATGCCCAGACCCCGTCCTCCTTTCCCTGCAGTAAAGGGACTTTGGGATTCTCCCACCATCGTAAACAACGTAGAGACGTTGGCTTGCGTTCCTTACGTTCTGCGTGAGGGTGCTGCAAAGTTTGCACAGTACGGAACCGAGAAGTCCAGAGGTACCAAGGTATTTGCTCTGGGCGGTAAGATCAACAACGTAGGTCTGGTGGAGATCCCCATGGGTACCACTCTGCGTGAGCTGATCTATGATATCGGCGGCGGTATTCCGGACGGCAAGAAGTTCAAGGCAATCCAGACGGGTGGTCCTTCGGGCGGATGCTTGACCGAAAAGGATCTGGATTCGGTAATCGACTTTGATACGCTGGTTGCGAAGGGCTCGATGATGGGTTCGGGTGGAGCAATTGTTATGGACGAAGACAACTGTATGGTTGACGTTGCAAAGTTCTATATGGAATTCATTTGCGACGAGTCCTGCGGTAAGTGCTCTCCCTGCCGTATCGGTACCAAGCGTCTGTTGGAGCTGTTGACCAAGATCACCGACGGTAAGGCTACCATGGAAGATCTGGAAGAGCTTGAGGAGCTGGGTAAGACCATTCAGACCGGTTCCTTGTGCGCATTGGGACAGACTGCGGCTAACCCCGTTTTGTCTACGCTCACACACTTCAGAGATGAATATATTGCACATATCGTAGATAAGAAGTGCCCTGCAAAGGTATGCAAGAACCTGATGGCTTACGTTATCGATGAGAATAAGTGTATCGGTTGCGGACTTTGCGAGAGACAGTGTCCTGTTAACGCAATCACTAAGACTGACTACGTGGCACCCGGTCACAAGCTTCCTTCCAGAAGAATCGACCAGACCAAGTGTATCAAGTGCGGTATGTGCGTAGCTTCTTGTAAGTTCAAGGCGATCGAGAAGAAGTAAGGGGGAAAATGATCATGGCAAAAGTAAATATCAAAATCGAAGGCATTTCCTATCAGGTTGATGAAGGATTGACCATTCTGGAAGCCGCAAAGCAGTGCGGATATAACATTCCTACCCTGTGCGCATTTAACAACGGCGAATGCTCCAAGGGCTCTTGCCGTGTTTGCTTGGTTGAAGTAAAGGGCGCACGCGGATTGGTTGCATCTTGCGTTTACCCCGTAAACGAGGGGATGGAGATCATCATCTCGTCTCCCAAGGCTGTTTCCGCAAGACGTGCATCGGTTGAGCTGCTGCTCTCCAACCACTCCATGAAGTGCCAGCAGTGCGATAAGAACGAGTACTGCGAGCTGTTGTACGTTGCAAAGGTAACCGGCGCGCGTGAGGATCGCTTTGTTGGTTCTCAGACACCCGTTACCATCGACCGGATCACACCCTCTATCATCAGAGATACCTCCAAGTGCGTTCTTTGCGGACGTTGCGTGGAAAGATGTAAGAATGCACACGGCAAGGGTGTGCTTGGATTTGAGAAGCGCGGATTCAATACCATTGTTGCTCCCGCAGAAAACAGATCCTTCGCAGATTCTCCCTGTATCCTTTGCGGACAGTGCGTAAGCGTATGTCCCACGGGTGCATTGATGGAGAAGTCCGAGATTGCTTTGGTTGACGAAGCAATGAAGGCAGGCAAGTACGTTGTTGTACAGACCGCTCCCGCAGTAAGAGCAGCTCTTGGCGAGGAGTTCGGCATGAAGATCGGTACTCCCGTTACCGGTAAGATGGTTGCCGCTTTGAAGAGACTCGGCTTCCAAAAGGTATTTGATACCAACTATGCAGCAGACCTGACCATCATGGAAGAGGCTACCGAGCTGCTTGGCAGAATCAAGAACGGCGGCAAGCTGCCGATGATCACCTCCTGCTCGCCCGGATGGGTTAACTACGCAGAGATCAACTACGGCGATCTTCTGGGCCACCTGTCCTCCTGCAAGTCTCCTCACGAGATGTTCGGTGCGATCCTGAAGCACTACTATGCAAAGGAAATCGGCGTAAATCCCGAGGATATGTTTGTTGTTTCGATCATGCCTTGTACCGCAAAGAAGTACGAGAAGGAAAGAGACCAGCTTAAGACCAACGGTCTGAAGGACGTTGATGCAGTTCTCACCACCAGAGAGCTTGGCAAGCTGATCAAGCGTTCGGGTATCGACTTCGTAAAGCTTCCCGATGAAGAATTCGACAACGATATCGTTGGTGATTACACGGGTGCGGGCGTTATCTTCGGTGTTACCGGCGGCGTTATGGAGGCAGCTCTCAGAACTGCTTATTTCGCACTCACCGGCAAGGAGCACGGACTTGTGAAGTTCGAGGCTGTTCGCGGCTTCGACGGCATCAAGGAAGCAGAGATCGATATCAACGGCACCAAGATCTGGATCGCTGTTGCACACGGCATGAAGAACGCAAGGGTTCTGCTTGACGATATCCGCGCAGGCAAGAGCAAGTACGCGTTCATCGAGATCATGGGTTGCCCCGGCGGTTGTATCGCAGGCGGCGGTCAGCCTTACGTGAAGCCTCAGTTCCTGCCCAACGAGGATGCAGATATTCTGGATACCTTCAAGGCAAAGAGAGCTGCTGCCCTCTATTCCGAGGATGAAAGACAGACCGTAAGACAGAGCCACAACAACCCCCAGATCAAGGCTCTCTACGAGAAGTTCCTTGGCGAGCCCAACTCTCACAAGGCTCACGAGCTTCTGCACACCACCTACGCTGCAAGAGAAGCTTTTACGGAAAAGAAGTAATTTGAGATAGGATATTTTATGGAGGGGAGAGGGACTTTTTTAAAAGTCCCTCTCCCCAAACGCTTTCTCGTTTGAAGGTGGTATTTTGTGCTGAAAGATAAAAAATATTTACTTTCGTAAATTTCTATTGACAAATGAGGATGTGTGTGGTATACTGAAAGCAGAAAGGCGGTGGGGAAATGTATATTGAATATGCAAAGCTTTGGAAGCTGCTCATCGACAAGGGCATGAGCAAGACCGATCTGTTAGAGCTGACGGGGATCAGCTCACGTGTGCTGGCAAAGCTATCCAAGAACCAAACCGTGACCACCGATACGATCGCCCGTATTTGTACTGCGCTGGATTGCGACGTGAGCGACGTGATGGAATGTGTCACGGAAGAAAGACTTTCGGTTTACGGTCACTACAAAAAGTATGGGAAGACCGTTGAGAAAACCGAGCTGTATACCACGGTGCAATTCACAGCAGGGGAGCAGGCTTACACGGTATACGTCAGTAACGCGACCGCAAAACGAGGTACAACGATTCGATGTGAGAAAGATCAGACGGTTTATTGGGAGCAGATGCAGCCTAATGGACCTTTCCCGATCCGAGCGCGGTCTGTTCTGATCAAGCCGAAGCGAGAGAAGGGACGAACAACGATCATTTTGATCAAAGGGAAGCCGAGCGCGATTTCGGGCTTGGACGAGGGGATCTTTGTGTCCTCGCGCGGCACACGTCGGCGCGACGGTGACGTTTACGTCATGTCAGAGGCAGCGTTTAAAGTATTTGTTCCAAAAAACTAACGAAAAACGCCGTTTCGTTTCGAAACAGCGTATAGCACCAAATAAAACCTCTCAAAAACAGCCGAGCTTTCGTGAATCGTGTTTAGCGATTCACGAAAGCTCGGCTGTCCTAAGCGCTGAAAGATTTTGAAAGGGGTGCGGGGGAAACTTTTTTCAAAAAGTTTCCCCCGCATCATTTTTATTTACTTCTTTATCTCTGAACTCTGCCGCTGCCGTCGCCGCCTGCAAGCTTTTCAACCTCGGAGACCGAAACGCGGTTGTAGTCGCCTTCCACCGAGTGCTTGAGAGCCGAAGCCGCAACTGCGAATTCGATGGCTTCCTGCGAGGATTTGCCCGACAGGAGCGAGTAGATCAAACCGCCGCCGAAGGAGTCCCCACCTCCTACACGGTCAACGATGTGCAGGTGGTAGGATTTCGAGAAGCAGTAGTCCTTGCCATCGTACAGCATACCTGCCCAGTCGTTATCGCTGGCAGAAATCGAGGTGCGGAGCGTGATGGCAACCTTTTCAAAGCCAAACTTGTCGGCAAGCTGCTTTGCAACCGACTTGTAGCCCTCGTGATTGAGCTTTCCGCCGTAGATGTCGGTGCCTTCCGCCTCAATACCGAACACGTCCTTTGCGTCTTCCTCGTTGGAGATGCAAACGTCAACGTATTTGCACAGCTCGGTCATAGCCTCGCGTGCTTCGGCGCGCGTCCACAGCTTTCCGCGATAGTTGAGGTCGCAGGAGATCTTCACACCTTTTGCCTTAGCGGCTTTGCAAGCATCCAGACAGATCTCAACAACGTTCTTGCCGAGAGCGGGCGTAATTCCCGTGAAGTGGAACCAATCGGCACCCTCAAAAATGGCATCCCAATCGAAATCCTCACGAGCTGCCTCGGAGATCGCCGAATGCGCACGGTCGTAAATGCAGACCGATCCGCGCTGAGACGCACCCTTTTCCAAATAATAAATGCCCACACGGTCGCCGCCGCGAACCACCTTCGTGGTGTCAACGCCGAAATAGCGTAGGGAGTCCACAGCCGCCTGACCGATAGCGTGCTTGGGGAGCTTGGTTACGTAAACACTGTCCAAACCGTAGTTTGCAAGCGAAACCGCAACGTTGGCTTCACCTCCGCCGAAGGTAGCCTGCATCTGGTCGTTTTGGAAGAAACGGTAATAGCCGTTGGGCGCCAAGCGGAGCATCAGCTCGCCGAATGTTACAACTCTCATTGGATGACCTCCATCAATTTCTTGCAATTTTCTTTGATATCGCCCTTCATCATAAAGCTGCCGCCAACGGCAATGATCTTTTCAAAGGCGAGGAACTCGCAAATGTTGTTCATGTCAACGCCGCCTGTGGGCAGGAACTTGACCTGCGGGAAGGGAGCGGAGAGTGCCTTGATTGCGGAAAGACCGCCATAGACGTTTGCGGGGAAGAACTTGAGCGTGGTGATGCCCAAGGAGATCGCCTGCATGATCTCGGTGGGGGTTACGCAACCGGGAATGTAGGGAATGTCTGCATCACGGCAGACCTCGGCAACCTCGGGAGAAAGACCGGGGGACACAATGAAGGTCGCACCTGCTGCGATCGCTGCCTTTGCCTGCTCGGCATTGATGACGGTACCCGCACCGATATGCATATCGGGGAATTTTTCAGTACCCAGACGGATCGCATCGGCGGCGCAAGAGGTCCGGAAGGTGATTTCCGCTACGGGCAGTCCACCGTCACACAAAGCTTGCAGCGTGGGGATGGTATCCTTCAGCTCCTTGATCACCACAACGGGGACCACGCGAACGGTATCAAACATATTTTTTTTCATGTTGTTTTCTCCTGTTCCTAACGGTAATAAAAGGATTGATTTTACATCTTTGATTATAAATCAAAACTACCGTGATTTCCTTAATATTTTTGATAAACAATCGAGAAATCTTGACTTTTTTGATGTAAATAAAACTTTCAAGCATATTATAGCATAGGATAAAATGCTTGTCAATATACATTCTTGCGCTTTGGTTTGCAGTTATTGCGCTTCTTTCGTTTGGTTTTTATGTTTACAAATTTTTTGAATGGGCAAAAATCGCTTGACTTTCAGAGGCGATTTTTGTATAATGAACCTGCAATAAATACAAAAGAGCAAAGGAGAATCTTCAATGAGAGTTGCTTTTTATGAAACGGAGATCACCCCTCCGCTTGGCGGAATGATGTGGGGACATTATTCGAATCTGTGCGCAAAGGACGTGCAGGATCGCCTGTTTGTCAAGGCGATGGTAGCGGAGGATGGCGGTGAGATTTCCGCAATTGTTTGCGTGGATAGCTGTGCGTTGCCTGCCGAGATGCACGACATCGTGACCAAGCGAATTCAGGAGTACACGGGAATCGATCCTTCGCGCGTTTGCCTGACCTCCAATCACACGCACTGGGGAGCCAGCTTCTCGGATTCTCCCGAGATCAACGCCTTTGCCGATGCGCCGTACCGCGATGTCTGCTTCCGTCTTGCCGCCGATGCCGTGATCCTGGCGTACAAGCGTTTGGATGAGGCAGAGGCAAGCTTTGGCGCTTCCGAATTGCACGGATACTCCTTCTGCCGCGACTATGTGATGGAGGACGGCTCGGTGATTACCTTCGGACGCAAGCCCATGAAGGTTGAAAGGATGCTTTCCGAGATCGATCCTGCCGTGTCGGTGGTGACCTTCCGCCGTGACGGTGAGCCGATCGGTGCGCTGATCAACTATGCCAACCATCAGTGCTGCTGCGGACATATCGAGGCGTATACGGGCGACTATTCCTCGATCCTTTCCAAGGAACTCAAAAAGCTGTACGGCCCCGACTTTGTTTCCCTCTTTGTGCAGGGAACCTGCGGCGATATCAACCATCTCAACGACGACCGCGTGACTCGTCCCACTCCCGATACCTACCGTGAGATCGGACGTGCTTTGGCAAAGCAGGTTGTTGAGGCGATGAAAAACGATAAGCCGATCGGCGGCGGTGTGTGCGTGAAGAAGGAGCTGATCCGCATTCCCACAAGACAGATGACCGACGAGCAGGCGATGGATGCGATCATTGCACTGGCAAAACGAAATTCCCAGATGAAGCTTCGCAATCTGGTGTTCTATCATTCCACCAACACGGCAACCTATAAGGATCTGTGGATCCAGACCATCGTGCTTGGAAACACCTGTATCTGGTGCTTGCCGGGTGAGGTTTTTGTGGACTTCGGACGCAGACTGAAAAACGAATCGAAGTTTGAAAACAATCTGGTGGTGGAGCTTTGCAACTCCTATTGCGGCTACATTCCCACCAAGCGCGCGTTTGAGCCCGATTGTGATCTGTATGAAACCTCGCTGTGCTTCCACAGCTGCCTTGTTCCCGAGGCGGGCGACATGATCGTTGACCGCATGCTGGAGATGGCAAACGAATAAAAAACTGACGCCGCGTACGGAAAATCCGTGCGCGGCTTTCGCTTTTTGCTATATTTTTTTATAGAGTCCCTTTGAGTAACGATGGCTGATAATGGCTACAAAGATCGCGTTGAAGATCATATTCAGCGTCCACGAAACGACGAAGCAAAGCATGACCATCTCAAAGGTCGGTTTTTTGGGGAAGATCATCTGCATCCAAAGAACTCGGAAGCCGAGCGTGAAAAAGATAGAGCTGATACTGCCGAACAGGGGATAGCCATAAGCCTGCAGAGCGTGGAGAAGGACATTGTTCATCAGGCTAATGAACGTAAACAACGTTACAATTGACAAGCGTATCATGCCGTAACCAATGGCTTCGTGAGAGGAAAAGCCCAAGATCAAACCAAGCCAGAATTCTCCGCTCAGATATACAAGAACACCAAGAGAGCCGACTATTAAAACGCCGAATCCCAAACAATACCAAAACGATTTTTTAACACGTTCTTTGTTTTCGGCTCCAAGGTTTTGTCCCATAAAGGTGGTTGTGGCATGGGAAAAGCTTGAGGTGAAAGCCGACACGATTTGATGGATATGATTACCTGCACCGTTGCCTGCAACTGCCTCCACGCCAAAGGAATTGATTGCAGGAGTTACCTGCAGATTGGCAATGGGGAACAATAGATTGGATATGGAGGTGGGGATGCCGTATTGAATAATGTTTCGAAAAGCGGAGAGGTCAAAGCGCATTTTTCTGACCGATACACGCACGTTGCCTTCCATGTGGCACAAGCGGTGGAATACAAGTACCGCGCTGATGATCTTGGATACGACAGTGGCAATGGCAACCGCAGCAACCTTTTGCTCCAAAACAAAGCACAGGATCACGTTCAAAACGGCGTTGGCAATTCCGCTGACGGTGATATAGGTCAAGGGACGTTGTGTGTCACCCATGGTTCGCATGATTGCAAAGCCGTAATTGTAAAGCAAGGTGATCGGTGCGGCGGCAAGATAAATCTGCAGATAAAGCACAGCACCGTCGAAGCATTCCGCGGGACAGTCTATCAGCTTCAAAAGGGTGGGGGCAAGAAGGATGCCGATGATGGCAACGATCACACCGAAGCCCATGCCCGTGAGCAAGGAGGTGTTGATGGTGGTTTTCATCTTCTCTTCGTCTTTTTGTCCGATGTAGCGAGCCAGAACAATGTTCGTGCCCGTGGAAAGTCCTGTGATGCCGTTCAGCACCAGGCTTGTGATCGTATTGGTGGCACTAACCGACGCAACCGCGGTGGTGTCTGCCATGTTTCCCAACACGGCAACATCCACGAGGGTAAACAGGTGCTGAATGATGGTCGTTAGGATCAGCGGTATCGTATATGCAAATATCAGTTTTATCAGAGGACCTTTTGTGGCGTCTACCTTTCGCATCCTTTTTCTCCTTTTTTCACAGTTTTCACTTAAAATTATAACACGACCTATTGACAAAAACAATAAATTAAATTATAATGAACCTATAAAAATTTACAGTAAATGAGGCGGCGAATGCAAGTTCAACTGATCAGTCAGTTCTTTTTTGAAGCAAGAGAACAATTCAAAAAATCAAGCACGAAATTACGTTGGGATCAGATCATCATGGTTGCGGGCGGCTCCTTTTCCTTTGTGGTGGAGGGAGAGGAGAAGACGCGGATCGTTCGGGAGAATGAAATCGTGTTTATACCGGCGGGAACCGCAATCACACGTAGCATCCTTGAGCCGATGACCTCTTATCATCTCTCCTTTATCACGCAGGCAGATCATCCGTTTCACCTTGCCTTGCGGTTGGGAAAGCTGAAGCTTCCCGCCGAGCAGATCGCTTCTGTTTTTCAAAGCATGAAGCGCGTGGCTTTGATGCCGCATAACCAGGAGCTTTTGGAGCATATTGTGGAGCACGTTCTTGTGGAGCATTATCTCTTTGGAAAGGGCAATAAGGTAAGCTGCAGACCTTTGAGCGAGGAGGTGCTTGGCACGATCCGTTACATGAACAAGCATTTGAGCGAGAAGATCGATATGGACGAGCTTGCCGCCCGCGTTTATCTGAGCCACACGGGATTGATCTGGAAATTTCGGCAGGAATTAAACACCACGCCGTCAAAATACCTGATCCTGCTCCGCTTGCGGTATGCCAAGCAGCTTTTGCTCCATCACGACTACACGGTCACAGAGGTTGCGGAAATGTGCGGATACACCAACCCATACTATTTTACAAACGCCTTTCACCAATACACGGGAAAAAGCCCGACCGATTTCCGAAAATCCTATTCGGAGTAGGTTGAGGGACGGTAACAGAAAACGGGTACGGCTTAAAGCCGTACCCGTTTTCCTGTATTTCGATTCTTGTTTTCAGCGCGGCGCCGAGCTGTAGCGGTCACAGATATCTTGTGTGTCTCCGATATCCACTACCTTTCCGTGATCCAGCCAGATCACGCGGTCACAAAGACGGCGAATCTGATCAATGTTATGCGAAACCAGCAGTACCGTGGTACCATGGCTCATCATTTCGGTCATACGTGCGTAGCTCTTTTCCTGGAACGCCGCATCACCAACCGCCAAGATCTCGTCCACGATCAGAATGTCGGGATCCACCATAGAGGCGATCGAGAACGCCAGGCGCATCACCATACCCGAGGAGTAGTTTCTTACGGGATGGTTGATGAAGTCGCCAAGCTCGGAAAAGGCAACAATTTCATCATATTTGGACTTCAAAAATGCCTCAGAGTATCCGAGAATGGCGCCGTTGAGGTAGATGTTTTCGCGCCCCGTCAGATCATAGTCAAAGCCGCTTCCCAGCTCCAGCATGGGAACCACGTTTCCTTGAAGCTCCACCGAGCCTTGGTTGGGAGTCAGAATTCCCGATATAACCTTGAGCAGGGTACTTTTTCCCGCGCCGTTGTTTCCAACAATTCCAATGACCTCACCCTTTTGGATCTCAAAGCTGACGTCGCTGAGCGCCAGGAATTCCTCATACTTCAGCTTGCGCTTGAGAAGTGCCACCAGATATTCTTTTATGCTGTGGATTTTATCATTCGCCATACGGTAAGCAACCGTAACGTGTTCGGCCTTAATCATCAACGGTAAGTCCTTTCTTTCGTGTAAGATCAAATATTGAAGATAAACTTATTCTGGTTTCTGCGGAATATGAGGATACCGAGCAACAGCGGGATGGTACACAGCACGATGCACCACAGATATGCCTTGGGTTCAAGCGATACCCCGTCGATCAGAATGCTGCGGATGAAGCGAAGCACGTGATAGAGGGGATTAAGCTTGTAGATCGGCAGGAACCAGGAGGGGATGATGGCTTCGGAATAGAAGATGGGCGTGAGGTACATGAGCAGCATGGAAACAATGCCCCACAAAAATTGCGTGTCGCGGAAAAATACCATCAGTGTTGCAAGGATCAGTCCTACACCGTAGCTGAGGATAAACAGCATGATGAATACAAAGGGAATCAACAACAGTGCGGTGGAGATTGGCGTTTGCTCGATGATCATCATGATCACCAAGGGGATCAGGGCAAGCGCGAAGTTGATGCAGGACGACAGTGTGCGCGAGAAGGGGTAAATATATTTGGGAACGTGTACCTTGTTGATCAGCGTTGCGTTTCCAACGATACTCATCAGACACATATTTGCCGATTCACTGAAGAAGTTGAAGCAAACGATGCCCGACAACAGGTAGATGGGGAAGTGCGCAATGTCGTTTCCAAACAGCGTGGAAAAGATAACGTATTGGATTCCCATCGTCAAAAGCGGATTCAGAAAGCTCCACAGAACACCCAGAACCGAGCGCTTATACTTAGTCTTGAAGTCACGCGCCACAAGCTGTTTGATCAGGAACGAGTATTTATGTATCGACAGCACAAGATCAAGAATGAGATTCTTCTTTCCCTTGTTGCAGCAATAAACGATCCGGATCAGGAGCAGTGCAACCAAAACTGCGGCACCTGCAAAGAAGATCCAGTAATAGGTACCAAACCAGTGCATATTTTTGCCGCGAACCGTCATGCAAAGGCGAGTGAGATCACCCTCGGCATCCAACTGATAGGTACCGTTTGTGAGCAGAGCGTTGGATTCGGAGATCCCCTCGATCGGAGCAGATCCGCGAATGGTATTGATGGCATTGCCGTAATACAGGGTAACGGCGTTGTCCTCGGTGCCGTTTTGGCCGGTGACCGTTACATAGTAGATGTTGCCCTTGGCATTTTCGATGGGTGTGTCAAGTTCAACGGTATAGCGTTGAACCCCCTCGGCGGGATTGGCAAAGGTGTTGGTGTCAAGCTCGGTGGAAAAATACGTGGTTTCTCCCGTGGGATCGGTGATTGAGATCTTCAAAACGTCACCCGTGGTGAGATTAAAGGTTCCGAACACCGGCTCCAGCGATTCTATGGTATCAAATTCGCATTGGATCGGCTGAGTGACAGAATCGCCTGCCAAAAGGTTCCCCACGTGATCCTTGGTGCTTACCGAATCGGACGAATTGATCGTGAAGTGCAGGCTGTCTCCGGCAATGAAATAGAATGCCGTTCCCAACAAAAGGAATCCTGCCATGATGATTGCGCAAATGCGTACAGCGCGGTTTTTCATAAGTCTCCTTTCGGGATCGGGGCATCAGCCTTCCGATTCGTTAAGTTCTTTGAGATAACGGACGAGCGCGTCCTTCCAATGGGGCAGGCGGACAAAGCCGTTTGCCTCCAGCTTGTCCTTACTCATACGCGAGTTGAGCGGACGGACGGCTGCCGTGGGATATTCGGAGGTGGGAATGGGATTGATCTTGGTCTTTTTGCCGCCCAGACGCATGATCTCCTCGGCAAACTCGGCCCAGGAGCAAAGCCCTTCGTTGGTAGCGTGGTAGGTTCCGAATCGATCGGTAACGATCATGTCACACAAAAGCTTTGAAAGATCATAGGTGTAGGTCGGGGAGCCGATCTGATCGGCAACCACGTTCAATTCGTCCTTGATATCTCCCAAACGCAGCATGGTTTTTACAAAGTTGTTTCCGTTTTTACCGAACACCCAGGAAATACGCACGATAAAGTGACGGTCGGATGCCGCACGAACGGCTTCCTCGCCCATCAGCTTGGTCTTGCCGTAAACCGACAGGGGACCTGTGGGATCCTCGGGGCAATAAGCGGTCTCTCCCGTTCCGGGAAAAACGTAATCGGTGGAGATATACATCATTTTTGCACCGATCTCGTTTGCCGCCGCCGCGATGTTGGCAGGGCCTTCGGCATTGACCCGCGTGCAAAGATCAACCTCGCTTTCCGCGCGGTCTACTGCGGTAAATGCCGAGCAATGGATCACTGCATCGGGACGGTAATTTGTGATAAAGCGAAGCGTTGCTTCGCGGTCGGTGATATCAAAATCGTCGATATCCACTCCAAGATGATCGATCTTACGGTCGGCAAGGATACGGCACAAATCAAAGCCGAGCTGTCCCTTGGCACCGGTTACCAAAATTTTCATACGGATAGAGTCCTTTCGTGAAATCAGTAGAAGATCAGAGAACGCCTTTTTGGATCAAACGGATGGCAAGGCGAAACAGCGGCGCGGGAAAGCGAAGCGCAAACAACTCGAACAGCGAGGTTACTTTGTTGATCTTGCGTGTTTTCCAAAGGGCGCGGAAGCCGCCTTTTTTTCGGTCGAAGTTTGCGCGTCTTGCATCGCACCAAGCCTTTGCCTCGTTCAATTCGGGTAGATCGGCATATCTGCACAGCGCATCCACGCGCGCGGCAAATACCTTGATGCGGCGATCGTAATAGTCCTGCTTGGTTTTCACGCCCGTCATCACACCCGTCTGATTGCCGCCGTATACGCGGTAGCGCATCTGCGGCTCGTCCAAATAATCAATGGCACCGTCCAACGCCGCGCGAAAGGCTAAGTAATGGTCGTGTACCAGCTCGTTTGGAAAGGGCAGATACGAGAGTGCGCGTTCGCGCTCCATCAGCATGGTACAGCCCATTACAAAGTTGCGGTGTATCAAGCCCGAAGCCAGTCCCGTGCCGCGCAAAAAGGTGTGGCGGCGGCGGTGTGCTTCCATATTGGGGGCAATGGTTTCGCCGTCTCCGTCGATCACCGAGACGTTGGCGCAAACGGCAACGGGAGAAAGCTCGCTTTTTTCAAACAGGTCTACTGTTTTTTGAATTTTTTCGGGCAGCCACACGTCGTCCTGATCGCAAAAAGCGATGTAGTCGCCGTTGCTGTCGCGTACCAGCTCGGCAAAGGTCTGATTGGAGCCGAGATTTTTTTCGTTTTGATTCAAAACAAAGGGGAATCGAGTGATATGCTGTTCCAAAAGCTGACGCAGCCGCTCGGTGGGATAGGTGGGAGAGGCATCGTCACGGACGAACAGACAGAGATTTGGATAGGTTTGACTGTTTAGAGAATCCAACAGCTCGATCAGCCAATCCTCTCGCGGCTCCCAGACTGCAAGCAGGATCGCAACCTTTTTTTGCTCCATCCGAATCTCTCCTTTCCCTCTTCGGTTTGATTGCATACAGATTTATTATACCATACTGTTTGCTAAAAAGCAATGGTATTTTGAAAAAATACCGACCGAATGGCAAAAAACGGAGCAAAAAGAGCCGCATTTTAATCATACGGCTCTTGGGGCAGATTATTCGGTTTTATTTTTTGCTTGCTTTTTTTGAAACGGAGACGGAAGCTGAGCCAGCACGATTGCGGCAAAGACCAGCGCACAGCCGATCCACTCGCGCGCCGACAGCGCGTTGCCCGAGATCAGCCAACCGCCCAGCGTTGCAAAAACGCCTTCCAAGCTCATGGTAATCGAGGCAACGGCGGGTTCTGCATATTTCTGTCCCACGATCTGAAGCGTGTAGGCAATACCGCCCGAGAAAAATCCGAGGAACAGGATCTCTCCGATCGAGGAGAAGATGGCTTCAAAGGATGTGGTTTCAAAGGCGAGGGAGAGGATGGTTGATAGAATACCAACTACTGCAAACTGCGACATGGAGAGCAGAATTCCGTCGGTCTCGCTTCCAAAGCGGTCAACCGAAAGAATATGCAGAGCAAAGCAGATCGCGCACAGAAACAGGAGAAGGTCACCAACATAAATACCGTCAAAGCCGCCCGACAGACACAGCAGGTAGATACCAACGGTGGCGATCAGAACCGCGCCGATGAGCATGACGTTAAGCTTCTTTCCAAGGAAAATTCCGATCAACGGTACTAAAATAACGTACAACGCTGTCAAAAATCCTGCACGAGCCTCTGCGGCAACGCCTGCGGGATACGCCACGATGCCGAACTGCTGCAGGTTCATGCTGACCGTCAAAAAGCACCCGCAGATCACGCCGGGAAGAATCCAAGTTTTGAGGCGTTTCCCCTTGGTGGGAAGAATCGGCGTTTTGCGAACCAGACGGCGGATCGCCAAAAATCCGAACAGAAAGATAGCGGTTACAACCGAGCGTGATGCGTTCAGTGCAAGGGGCGGAATCTTATCGGCGGCACCTGTTTGCGCCACGAACGCCAAGCCCCAGATCAGGGCGGCAAGAATGAGCAATAAGCTGCCCTTTATGTTTTGTGTGTTTTTCATACAAGCTCCTTATTTTCGGGTTGATGTTTTTTCTTGGTGAGAAGGATGCGCAGATACAAAGCAGTACCGATCAGCGGGAAGAGCATTCCCACCAGCATACCGATCTTCATACCAAGCTGATCGGGAGAGAGGGAGAGCGAGTTTGCAAGAGAAATCATAGCAGAGTTGGAGGCTACCGCATCGGTCACGCTTCCAACAAGCTGAGGAACCAGCGCTGCTCCCATATCACCGCCTGCCGCCATCATGGCAAACACGAAAACGCCGCCTGCGGGAAAGCGTCCCGAAGCCACCAAGAGGCATCCGGGCCACAGCATCGAGGTGCAAAGACCTGTCAAGGCGCAGGCGATCAGCCCAAGCCACGGAATACTTGAAACGGCGGCTGTGAAGTAGCAAACAACCGCGCCCAAAACGCCCAAAAACAACACACGTTCAATGTTTTTGCCGCGCTTTGCGTACAGCGAGCGCCCAAGTCCCAGCATCACAGAGAACAACGCAACGCCGAAAATGTCACCGAAGATCTTGGAAATTCCAAGCGCCTGTTCGATGTATCCCGAGCACCACTGTGCCATCGTGCATTCGGAGGCACCGCTTGTGAACATCGCAAAAAAGCAGAGCCAAAGTCCGGGGTTACGGAGCAGGTGGAACACGTTTGAGGTCTGCTTGGGCGTTTCCATCTCGGGGATTTTTACGGTAGAGAAAAGAAATGCCGCAACGAGGGGAACCAAGGTGAACAGAAGTGCCAGATATTGCCAGTTCTCGGTTCCGAACAGCAGCAAAAAGCCGCTGGATACAAGGATCACACCAACCACGCCCCACGCATAGACCGAGTGCAGCTTACTCATCTCGCCCTCGGGATTTTCACTGGGGATCGCCGCGATCACGGGGCTGATCAGCACCTCGGAAAGACCGCCCGAGCAAGCAAAGATCACGGTTCCGATCACAAGTCCGAGATAGACGTACTCTGCGAAGAAAAAGGGCCAGAGCGCGTAGATCAAAAGACCTGCAACGGTCAGAATGGGGTTCAGACGAACCACCAGAGGAATATTGAATTTGTGCGAGAAGAACGAAAAGATCAGGTCGATTGCAAGCTGTGTGAAAAAGTTGATCAGCACCAAAAGACCTAACAGCGAATAGGAGATCCCGTACAGGTTGTGAAAGGTCACGAACAAGAGGGGGGAAAGATTTCCCACCACCGACATCGAGATATTGGTGGTGTAACAGGCGTATTTTAGGCGTTTATAAGCAGGTGTCATGATGTTATCCCTTAACCATTTACTAAAACTTGTGACGGGAGAGTCACAAAGATATATTATACACAAAAATCGACCGTTGTCAAGGCTGTTTGCGCGATAATATCCGTCCCGGGCACTTGAAAAGCGGCAGAAAGTTTGCTATAATAAACGGTAGAACTTGAAACGGGTGGAGAAGAGATGAGTATTCAAGCATGGTTGAAACGCAATACTGTTTCCTTGAAGGGGAAAAGGATCGCCGTAACGGGCTCCACGGGAGGCTTGGGGATGCCGCTGTGCGGCTATCTCGCATCCTTGGGAGCATCGCTCGTGCTGTTGGATCGCAACGCCGAGCGGTCGCTTGAACACAAGCGTCGTCTTGAGGAAGAACATGGGATCGACGTCACCTGTATCTCCTTGGATCTGGAGGATCTTTGCGCGGCAAAAAATGCCGTAAAGCGGCTTTTGGAGCTGGAGATCGATGCCTTTTTTCACAATGCGGGGGCATACAGCATTCCGCGGCATAGCTGTGCGAGCGGATACGATAACGTGTTTCAGATCAATTTTGCAACGCCGTACTACATGATCCGTGAGCTGTTGCCGATGCTGGCGGAACGCGAGGGACAGGTCGTTGTAGTGGGCAGTATCGCGCACAACTATTCCAAAATCGATGTCGATGATATTGATTTTCATACACGGGGCGCGGCATCCAAGGTCTATGGCAACGCCAAACGATATCTGATGCTTTCCTTGTATGAGCTGATGAAGACGCAACGGGGCGTGAAGCTTTCGGTCGTTCATCCGGGAATTACCTTCACCAATATCACGGCGCACTATCCCAAGCCGATTTTCCTTTTGATCAAGCATCCCATGAAGCTGATCTTCATGAAGCCGAAAAAGGCGGCGCTCTCGCTTCTGCTTGGTGTGTTTGAACATACGGAGGCGGGGGAGTGGATCGGCCCGAACCGATTTGGCGTTTGGGGATATCCCAAAAAGAAACGCTTGCGTACTTTTCAAGCCGAGGAGCAGGTACTGGCGGCACAAATTGCTGAGCGCGTATATCAACACTGTTATGAGATTGTGGAAAAGATGTAAACAATCAAAAAAATGTTTACAGAATGACTTGACAGAAATCGACAAACGGAGTATAATAAAGTTAAGATAATTCATTTCTGTGAAGAAAACGAAAAGATTACTTAGGATTTGGAAGGGAGAATGAACATGAAGGTAGAAAAACGCAGACGCGGGATTATAGATCTTTTGGCAAACGAAAAAAGAGCAGTTTCGGGAGGTGAGCTGTCCAAGATTTTCGGCGTTTCCAGACAGATAATCGTTCAAGATATTTCGGCACTCAAAAAATCGGGATTTGATATTGTTGCTACACACACGGGCTATGTTATTCGCACCTCTCCGTTCCACGAGCGTGTGGTTGAGGTCTTTCATTCCGCAGAGCAGACCGAAGAGGAGCTTTCTTTGATTTTGAATATGGGCGGAACCATTGTGGATGTTTTCGTATGGCATAAGGTGTACGGAAAGATCAAGGCGCGCCTGAATATTGCCGATAAGGAGACATTAGCGCAATTTTTGGAGGGTATTCGCAGCGGAAAATCCGGTGAGCTGCTGAACATCACGGGTGGATATCATTACCACACGGTGCGCGCAGATTCCGAGGAGGCACTCGACCGAATTGCAGCCGCATTGGCAGAAAAGGGATTCCTTGCTTCGGAGGGATGATTCCCCTGAATTCTATAAAAAAGCGAGTCATGAAAGGCTCGCTTTTTTATATTCTATAGAGAGAGCTTGCAACAGTTGCAAAAACAGTCCTCCTCTTTGAGATATCATGGAAAAATATCAAGAATTCCCACCATGTATTTTTATGTAGAATATTGACTTATTTTCGGTGCTGTGCTATAATTATGTTGAATTTCTGTTTTTTTTACTGTATATTGTGAAGAATGTGTGAATTCTGAGTGAATTGCTTTGGAAAATCACCCCCGTACAGGCTTTTGGGGGCTATTGTGAGGAAATGCTTTGAAACTGAAAAATATCGGCAGGTTTGATACAATCGATCAATTTGTTGCATACAAGATCGAAGAATACCGCAAACGGGAGAAATCCTTTGAAACGCTTTTTGAGTTTATGTTCTCCGAGGAAGAAAACATTATGGCGGAGCTCACCGACGGATACCGCATCAAGCGCGTGACCTACGGGCAATTCAAAAAGGATATTCTTGCATCGGCTCCAACGCTTGCAAAGCTTCTATCGGATGTCCCCGAGGGGAGCATGGTAGGTCTTTATTTGTCCAACTCGATGGAGTGGATCCGTATCTTCTGGGAGATCATTGTTTGCGGATACCGTCCGCTTCTGATGAACATGAGTCTTTCGGATGAGATCCTTGAGAATATGATTCAAAAGCATGGCATTGGCGCGGTGATATCGGGCGGTAAGCAATTTTCGGTAAAAACCGTTATGGCGGAGGATGCCGTTGCCATCTCTCCCGAGCCGATGAGCGTTCGTTCCTTTGGCACCGAGGTGCTGTTTATGTCCTCGGGGACTACGGGGAACGTCAAGCTGTGCGCCTACACGGGTGAGAATTTCTTCTATCAGATCTGTGACAGTGCCAATATCATCAAGCAGTGTCCCCGTATGAAGGAACACTACAAGGGTGAATTGAAGCAGTTGACGCTGTTGCCGTTTTATCACGTATTCGGCTTTATTGCCGTTTATCTTTGGTTTGCGTTTTTCTCCAGAACCTTCGTTTTTCTGAAGGATCTGAACCCCGCCACCATTCAGAACACTGTGAAAAAGCATGAGGTTACCCATATTTTCGCGGTGCCTATGGTATGGGACAAGGTTTTTCGCGCGGCACAGAAAAAGGTACGCGCAAGAGGGGAGAAGACCTACAAGAAATTCAACCGTGCGATCAAAATATCCAATTCGCTGGGCGCTTTGGGCGAGTCCTTTGCCAAGAGAGCGTTGGGAGAGGTTCGTGAGGGGCTGTTCGGAGACAGCATCCGTTTCCTGATCTCGGGCGGCGGTGCGATGGATCCTGCCGTGTTTGAATTTTACAACGGAATCGGTTACCACCTGGCAAACGGCTACGGTATGACCGAGATCGGAATTACCTCGGTTGAAAAATCGAATAAGCAATCGGTGCTGAATTCGGCGTCGGTCGGCGCACCCTTTGGCTACACCGAATACCGCCGCGACGAATCTGGTGAATTGCTTGTCAAGGGCAGAACAAGAGCCGCGCGGATCCTTGAAGGCGACGAGATTCGCCTGACTGACTACGACGAATGGTTCCGCACGGGAGATTTGGTCAGCGTTCGGGACGGCAGATATTATCACGAGGGACGAAAAGACGATCTTGTGATCGGTGCCAGCGGCGAAAATCTCAATCCGACCTTGCTTGAGCCGTTGCTCAAGGTGCCGAATTGCGATGCTGTTTGTCTGATCTCGGGCAAGGATCATGAGCCCGTTTTGTTGGCTTCGGTGCAGGGGTGCTTTTCGCAAGCGCGTATCTGTGAGGTGTTTGACGCTCTGGCGCGTGCTTTGGCGGATGCAAAGCTGGATCGCTCCATTACCAATATCCGAGTGACCTCGGATGCCTTGATGGACGCGGACGATATCAAGGTCAGCCGATACAAGGTGAGAAAGAAATATCTGGCGGGGGCGTTCCGTATGATCGACCGTGAGCGCGTGTCCGAGCATATTGACGCGGTAGTTTCTCTGCTGGAAGCCGAGGTGACCGCTTGCTTTGCCACCGCGCTGGAACGGGATGCGGACGGCATTGGTGCCGATGATCACTTTTTCCGTGATCTGGGAGGCACGAGCTTGGATTACTTTATGTTACTGGAGATTCTGAAAAACAAATATGCTGTTGAGATCACGGAGAGTGCGAGGGAAAAGCTGTTTTGTGTCCGCGCGTTCTGTGACTACATCAAAACCGCAAAGTGAGGAACAACAATGGTACAATCTTTGAATAAAAAATGGAAGGAGTTTCTGTTTTCGTTTTCAGGCTTTGGCCCGAACTTTCTGATGGTTCTGATGGGCGCGTACTATACGGATGCGCTCAATCCCGTAGCCTTGGAGGGCAACTCGGAATATCAGGCGATTGCAGGCGGTATTTGCTTTATCGTGCCGGCACTTTTCCCGATCCTGTTTGCGCTGGGTAAGGTGTTTGACGGAATCATCGATGTACCGTTTGCTCACATCACCGATACTCTCTCCACCAAATGGGGCAGACGTCGCCCCGCGATCGCGGTGTGCTTCATTCCGATGGTCGTCAGCTTTGTTTTGTCGTGGATCCCTGTCGGCGGCGCGGAAAATCCGCTCTTCAACACGATCTGGGTGGCGATCTGGAATGTGGTATTTTTTGCCGCATATACTATGTGTATGATCGCATACTACGGCTCTCTGACCACCGTTTGCACGAACGAGCCTCAGCGGTTGCGTGTTTCGGGCTATAAATCGTTCTTCGACACGATCTCATACTGCCTTGTATACGCGCTGGTTCCGCTTCTGTTGGATTCGTTTGCCGTACACGTGGACGAGTTCGTCTTCTTCTGCACGCCTTTGATGGCAACGATGCTCATCCCTCTGTTTATGATCAAGGAGGGAAAGAAATACGGATATCCCGAGGACGAGGGATTGCAGGCACAGAAGCTGTCTATCATTGAGAGTGTGAAGCTGACCTTTAAAAACAAGATCTTTCTCAACTGGACCTTTGTGAACTGCTGTACCTTCTTTGGTCTGCAGATGTTCCTGTCGGGCATGAACGGTATGATCATCGGCGGCATGAGCTTTAACGGCTTGGAAATGGCGATCATCAACACCTGTGCATTTGCGCCTGTTCCCATTATGCTGTATCTGTTCAATAAGCTGAAGGCAAAGCGCGGTGTCAGATTTACCTATCAGTCCTGCCTCTTGCTGTTTGCCGTTGCCATTATGTCCTTCTTCCTTGCTTCAACATACGTGTGCGGTCACGACAACAAGATGCTCCAGTACATTATCGGCTGTATCGGCGGTATTTGCGGAAGCTGGTCGATCGGAGCCTTCTTTATGATGCCGTATCTTGCACCTGCGCAGATCGCCAGCATGGAGACCGAGCTGACGGGTAAGAATCACTCGGCAATGTACTTTGCCGCAAACGCCGTTACCACCTCGATCGTGGGTGCGATCTCGGGCTCGCTCGTGTACGAATACATCAAGAACCTGTTCATTTCCAAGAGCGCGTCGGGCGTTGTTTGGGCGCAGAGCGTAGAGGAAGCCGCACAGAGCTTCGGACTTGGAGCAGATTCCTTGCAGGTATATAATCTGGGCAATCTGCTTGTTCCCTTTATCGTTTGCATTACCTGCGTGGCGGGCTTCTTCATCGCCACAAAAATGCCGCGTGACTACACTCCCGAAATTCTGGCAAAGGAATTCAAAAAGATGGATCCGAGTCTGGATATTTCCGCATACGAGGGGCAGACGACACCCGAGGAAAAGGGCGAGATCATTTTCGTTCAGGTTGGCCTTTCGATCCTGTCGGGCTTCCTGTTCGGTTTCGTGTGGCTGAGCTTTTTGCTGGGATCGATCAAGCGGCTGACGGGCAAGGGATGCACCGCGGTTCGTTGGTTGCTTGGCAGCTTGATTCCGTTCGCGGCAATTTACGTACTGCTTCGCGCACGTGCTGATCTGCTCGGCGCGGCAAAGGAAAAGGGAATCAGGCTTTCGATTCCCGCATGGCTGTTGGTTGCATCGGGGCTGATCCTGCCGATCCTGCCCGTGAACATTCTTGCACAGGCGATCCTTCAACACGCTGTCAATAAGCTTTACGAAAGTGAAAGATAACATAGATCAATATGTATTTTCTGTTTAACTGGTTTGTAAAAATCACCGGCTGGCCGGTGTACTGGGCGATCTTGCGTCCCAAGATCAGCTATGAAAACAAAAAGGTGCAGTCCCGCCGCATCAAGGGGCGTGCCATTGTGATCTCCAATCATCGGAATGTTCTGGACGTGGCAGTTGCCATGTTTACGTTTCGGTCCCGTACCTTGCGTTGCGCCGCCGCAGAATTGATGTACCGTAAGAACTTCTTTATGACCTTTATGCTGCGTGGCCTGGGCATGGTGAAGGTAGACCGTGATCTGCACGATTTCTCGTTTCTTTCCGCCTTTGGCAAGATTCTGGATCGCGGCGGTGTGGTGGAGATCTATCCCGAGGCGCGGATCCCTAAATCGGGGGAGCAAACACCTTTGGAATTCAAGCCCAGCGCGGTCTATCTGGCACTGCAAACAGGCGCGCCGATCATTCCCATTTGCCAAAACGGCAGATATTTTACCAACAAACGCATGAGAGTTATCATTGGAACGCCCATCAATGTAAGAAGTCTTTACCGCGATGAGCTTTCCGAAAAGGACAACATTGACTACATCACAAATCATATCAGGGAGAAAATCATTGAGTTCCAAAAGCAACTTGAACAACAAGAAAAAGAAGCCCGGGAAATACGGTAATTTTCTGTACGACTTCGTGAAGGTCACGGGAGCGATTCCCGCGCTTCTGTGGATGCGACCAAAGGTGATCACACCGTCGAAAACGAAAAGACCGAAGGGCGGCTATATGCTCTCGGCAAACCACTGTACCTTGCTCGACCCCATCTTTATCCTGTGCGCATTCCCAACGCGAAGGATCCATTCGCTGGCAACCAAGGATCTGTATAAAAATCGGTGGCTGTCGTGGTTTCTTCCGCGTATGCACTGCATACAGGTTGATAAGGAAAATTTCAGTCTGGATTCCTTTCATGAGGTGGTGCGCAGGTTGAAAGAGGGTAAGGTGATCTGTATCTACCCCGAGGGGCAGGTCAACCGCAACACCGAGGAGCTTCTGACCTTTAAATCGGGCGTGATCCTTATGGCGCACCGCGCGAAGGTTCCGATCGTTCCCGTTTATCTGGTACCGCCCGAAAAGTGGTATTCCCGTCGGGTTGCCGTGGTGGGAGAGCCCATCAACGTTCGTGCCTTGTGCGGAGACTTCCCAACAGAGGAAGACATGAACCGTGCAAGCGCGTACGTACATCAGAAGGAACAAGAGCTGAAAGAATACTACGAAGCGAAAACGCTTCCGAGCACACCGAAAGAACAATCAACTGCCGAAAAGAAAGAAGAGGAGGTCATGAAATGATAAATTCTGACGCATACAGAGTGTATGAAAAATACACCGACAAGGAGACTTTTTCTAAAATTGTTGATTTTGCAAATATTACCGAAATGTGGGAGCATTCGGTGAAAGAATACGGTGACAAGAGTGCCGTTGTGGACGGTGCCGACTATACCTACAGCGCATTGAACGCCGAGGTTGGAGCCTTCCGTACCGTGCTGAAAAATGTAGGCGTCAAGGCGGGTGATGCCGTTGGTATCCTTGCACCCAATTCGGTTGGCGCGATCAAGGCGTATCTTGCCGTGAATACCTACGGAGCGGTGGCGGTGCTTTTGCCCACACACCTGGATGCAATGACCGTGTTTGGCTGTTCCATGAAATTCGGCTTGAAGGCAATCGTTTACGATGCTTCTCTTGAGGCAAGCGTAGCGTTTGCGCGCGAGAAAAATCCCGCGCTGGCACTGATCGACGTTGCCGCTACCGCCGAGGAAGTAACTGCTTCGGTCTCTCCCGATACAAGCAGCCTGTCCACTGTGATCTTTACGGGCGGTACAACGGGCAAGAGCAAGGGCGCGAAGCTTTCTCACAGAGCCGTGATGTACGGTGTGAAGAACGGCTGCTACGGATATCGGGACGTATTTGAACAGAGATATTTCCTCGTTCTTCCTCTCACGCACGTGTTTGGTCTGATTCGTAATACGCTGACCTCGCTTTATACGGGCAGCAGCTTGTTTATATGCAGAAATCCCAAAAATATGTTCAAGGATATCGCAGTACACCGCCCCACCATCATGATCTTCGTTCCCGCATTGGCGGAAATGGCGCTCAATCTTTCGCGTCAGTTCGGCAGAAATATGCTGGGCGAGGATATGAAGACCATTATATGCGGTGCCGCACCCGTACCGCCGTATCTGGTTCGTGAGTACGCGAAGTTTGGCATTTCGGTGCTCCCCGGCTACGGTCTGACCGAAAGCGCAAATCTGGTAAGCGGAAACCCCGAGGCAATGGCAAAGCCCGAGTCGGTTGGCTTGATCTACCCCGGTATGGAGTACAAGACGGTTGACGGCGAGCTGTGGCTCAAGGGTGTCAACATGATGGACGGCTATTTCGGTGATGAGGAAAATGCCGTTGCATACGAGGACGGCTGGTTCAAAACGGGCGATCTGGTTCGCTTTGACGAGGACGGATATCTGTATATCACGGGACGGATCAAGGAGATCATCGTGCTGTCGTCGGGCGAGAATATTTCTCCCGCCGAGCTGGAGGTTCAGTTCTATGCGCTGGACGGTGTGCAGGATTGCTTTGTTTACGACATCACCGAGGATGGTGTACAGCAGCTCGTTCTGGAGGTCGTACCGCGTATGACCGCACTCAAGGCAATGGGCATTGAGGACGTTGGAGCATATCTGACCGAGAAGATCAACGAGGTCAACAATAAGTTGCCCGCATTTGAAAAAATCAATAAAATTATCATCAGGGATACCGATTTTGTCCGTACTCCCGCGATGAAGATTGCGAGACAGGAAAATGGCACTCTCAAGAAATGAAATCAAAGAAAAGCTGACCGATATCATGAAGATGGTCATGCGTGACCGTATGCCCGATCCTTCAAAGCTTGAAGAGAGCGCAAATCTGGTCAACGATCTGGGGCTCAGCTCTGTGGGCGTTCTGTATATCGTAATTGCCATTGAGGAGTTTTTCGGTATTGAGTTCGAAAACGTAGGCTTTGGCGATTTTGCAACCATCGGCGACGTAGTCGATTACATCGAGCAAAAGCAACAGGCATGAAGTGGCAGTTGAAGGAGCCCGCAGAGGGCGATATGATCCGCGTCAAGCTGGGGAGCATCTACCATTACGGCGTGTTCGTCAGCGAGGAGGAGGTCATCCAGTTCGGGCTTGCTCCCTCGGCACGCCCAACCTTGAAGGATAGCGAGATCGAGGTATGTATCTCGGATATCGACGTTTTCCTTTGCGGCGGCTTTTTGGAGGTTGCCGAATTTGAACGAGCCGAGAAAAAGAAAAACCGCCGTCCCAAGGATGCTGTTGCCTACGCGCGCGAAAATCTGGGAAGACGTGGATACAATATTCTTTATAATAACTGCGAGCATTTTGCATACGAATGTGTGACGGGGAAGCCGTATTGCTCCCAGACTGCCGACGTGCGTGAGCTGTTTCGGTCGTTGCCTGTGGCAGACGTATACGTTGCCAAAATCCCCGAGCAACCAACTTTCAAGCCGCTGTCCTGTGCCGTGCGTGAAAAAGAGATCAACGCGGTCAACAATCCCACGCTGAAAAGCGAAAAATACTACGCGTGGAAGCTGCTTGAATACGCGCTGGAGCGCTCGTTTGGCATGAAGGCTTCCAACTTGACCTTCACCAAAACCGATACGGGGAAGTGGATTACCGAAAAATGCGCCTTTTCCCTTTCTCACAGCGCAGGTGCTGTGGCGGTTGCCGTTTCGCGCGCCTCTGTGGGCGTGGATATCGAGACCTCCCGTCCGTTCTCCAATGATCGCTTGGCAGACAAGATTCTGACCGAAGGAGAGCATTGCCTGTACAAGCAAATCGCTCCCGAGGAGCAAGCCGCGTTCTTACTGGAAAAATGGACGGGAAAGGAAGCACTTTTTAAAAAAGAAGGCAAAAAGATCTTTAGCCCCGAGCAATACGACACGTTGGCAGGCGGCTTGCACACACAAACGCTGACTCTGGCAGAAAAGACGTATGTGCTGTCGGTTGCCACGGATACGCCCGAGGTTTTGCGTTTTTACAAGGAGATCGATCTTACCCGTTTGTAATTGAAGAATTCCCAAAATCAGACGATCCAAGGGGAAGAGTCATTTAGATGCAGAAGACGTGATTTGCCAAAGGTACGGCAGAGAGGCAAAGCGCGGCTAAAAAGTCACATAAAACGAGGAAATCCGCCGATTTTTGTCGGCGGATTTCAACATGCTAAGAAAAAAATTGTAAAAATCAGTTGTTTTTTCTTTTTCCTACTCCGTGGCTTTTGTTCTGCGCTGAATGAATCAGCCCCTTTTTGCGTATAGAGGAAACGAAATGCGGTAAAATAGTATTGACATCGGCGTTTTTTTATGTTATAATAAATTGAACTCAATTAAATTGAGCAAAACTTATTAGGAGGCAGGATATGAACGTTTATGATTTCAAAGTGAAAAAAGCAGACGGCAGCGAGGTATCTTTGGAGGATTACAAGGGCAAGGTGTTGCTTGTGGTCAACACCGCAACGGGATGCGGATTTACACCGCAGTACAAGGAATTGCAGGAGCTGTATGAGGAGTTTTCTGCCAAGGGCTTTGAGATCCTCGATTTTCCGTGCAATCAGTTTGGTGAGCAGGCACCGGGGAGTGACGAAGAGATCCACACCTTCTGTACGGGTAGATTTGGCATCAGCTTTCCGCAGTTTGCAAAGATAGACGTGATCGGTGAAAATGCGATCCCTCTTTATAAGTGGCTGACAGAGAACACCAAATTTGAGGGATTCGGCAAGTCTCCCATGTCTCTTGTCCTGTCCGGCGTTGTAAAAAAGATGGACAAGGACTATAAAAACAATGGAAACATCAAGTGGAATTTCACCAAGTTTCTGATCGACCGCAACGGTGAGATCGTGGCACGCTTTGAGCCTACCGATATGAAAAAGCTGAAAGATGCGATTGTGGGGTGCTTGTAATATGAAAATTGCAATTCGCTATTACACTCGCTCGGGAAATACCAAAAAGCTTGCCGATGCGATTTCCCAAGCGCTGGATACGGAAGCGTTGGATGTTAGCAATCCTTTGAGCGAAAAGGCTGAGATTCTTTTTCTCGGATGCTCCTATTATGCATTTGACGTGGATGACGCGGTGAAGGAGTTTATCGTAACTAATAAGGATAACATCGGAAGAATCGTCTGCTTTGGCACGTCTGCAATGATGAAATCGATGAAAAAGCCTGTCGGAAAGATTGCAAAAACGGTTGGCGTGGAGGTTGCCAATGAGGATTTCCATTGCCGCGGTCGGTTTGGAAAGATTCATAAGAACAGACCTGATGCATCCGACCTGCAGGCGGTTGCCGAATTCGCAAAAAAGACGGTCGCACAATAAAATGGTGTTGATATCTTGACCGAACTGTGTTATAATGTAGGTGTTCAGAAAAACTCGGAGGTATCTTATGAGCCAATCAAACTATGATGCACTGAAGCTGGAAAATCAGTTATGCTTTCCCCTGTACGCCGCCGCGCGTGAGGTGGTCAAAAGATACCGTCCTTACCTCGAAGAGCTTGACCTGACCTACACGCAGTATATCACGATGATGGTGATGTGGGAACAGAAGGAGATCACGGTCAAAGCACTCGGAGAAAAGCTTTTTCTGGACTCCGGAACGATGACGCCCGTGCTGAAAAGCCTTGAAGCCAAGGGATACGTTACGCGCGAAAGAAGCACTGCCGATGAACGCTCGGTCAGCGTTTCTATTACGGACATTGGTGACGCACTGAAGGAACGAGCCGTGGAGATCCCCGCAAAGGTAGCGGGTTGTGTGGGCTTGGAGCCGAGCGAGGCGATCACACTCTATCAAACGCTATACAAGATTCTGAGAACAGAATAAACCGAGCAAGATATTTTGACGTGAATGAGTCTTGTATCAATTTGATCAGACAACACGGGGGTTAAAAATGAAAAGAATCAAAATCACGGTGATGCGTAAAGCGCGGTATGACGATCTGATCGAAAAATATGAAAATCCGATCGAACACGCTTGCGATCTTCGGGAAGGACAGATCTTTTACTGTCAAGGGTGGCAAAAGCCCGAGGGCTTTTGCGACAGCGCGTGGGAGACAATTTCTCCTTTCGTGATGACGCTTGCCCACGGCGGCGAGGATATTTACGACGGGTGGATGAAAAACAAAAAATCTGCAATGATTTCCTGCAACGACGGATTCCGCCCCGTCAGCTTTTTCATAGAGGTTTGTGAATGAAACAACCTCCTTTTGTATGTGCAAAATAAAAGACACATGCAAATGACGAGACCCCATAACGAAGGTTTCAAAAATAACAAGTGGTAAAGACAATCGATACAGTATATCGCAAATAATAATTTGAATGGAGATACTGTAATGAAAACATTGTATGAAACACTTGGTGGAATCTATCGTGAAGAAAATGGGCATCTCGTTCCCGAACTTGAACTGCCCGAACAAACCAATTATCAAATTGGCAAGTACGGGCAGTTTTATCTTGATTATATTAAGAATCATCGTCGCGGAAGGTACACCACACTCTTGACCGAGGGCAAGTTGAACGCTCGGTTGCACGAAATCGACCTTGAAGCAAACGAAATGCTTGAAACCATCATCCCCCGCCTCGCTACCGAAAGAGGTATTGACGAGGATTTGAAAGCTCATGATATGCTCTGCTGGGTAGTCGAAATGAACAACATCAAGGCAAGCGCGGAAGAAATCGTTTTGCGGGAGGTGTTTTACGTATGAGGTCGGTTATCAACGAGCTATGGCACGGCAACATCATACCGCAAGAGGATAGCCGTAACAACTCTCCCGAAATGAAAGAGCTTATGGAATATATGGCTCGGCATCACGATGACCTACTCAAAACAATGACAGACGACCAAAAGAAAACCTTTGAAAAGTTCGATGATTGTTGGAGTGAATATATGAGCCTTGCCGAAGCTGCCATCTTCGAATATGCCTTCAAGTTAGGAATGCAGATAGCAATAGAAACATTAACAGAATAATATTGAAGCGCAGAATTCGAAAATGAGTTCTGCGCTTTCCATATTGTAATCTTATTTTTTTAACAATTCAAATTTTTCTTCGTCTGGATTGTAACGATATGGGGTATATACCAGTTTTTTAAAACCATTTGATTTCTTTCCACCAACATCTCCGAGAATTATCATAAATTTGCCATGCTTCATGTTATCGCGACATTTAAGCGTTTTAATTGTCTCTGAAATAGCATCCAAATATTTTTGCTGCATTTCTATTTTTTTATCTGCTTCTTCTATGTAAGGGAAATATCCAATAACTACCCGTAAATCACAGAAAATGTATGCAAGCTTAATAACTTCATCCATCCAAAGATTTTTGTCATTTTCATGCTCAACCGCTATATCAAAATTCCAAGCATATCTTTCAAAACGATATCCTTTATCACCATCTATAACTGAAAGGTATTCCTTCGTCTTGTTTTTTTTCTGTTCCCATTCGGTTATATCTATGTTGTAATATTCGGGCTGAACGATAAATTCGTTTGATGGTTTTACGCCTTTTATAACATTTGTTATAATTGCTGATATTTTTTCTGTAAAACGAGAGGATTCATCCCAGCATTCTTCTAATTCTTCTCGGTGCTGTTCAACTTTTTCGAAAAAAGCCTTCCAAAATTCTTGTGCTTTCATGCTAATATGTTCTCCTTATCCTTGATTTTTTAATTCGGTATATGCCTTCTGCGCATATTCAAGTGCTTTTTCTAAATTTTTTTGTACTCCGCGTCCTTGTGCGTAACATTCAGATAACAAATACATAGCATCAGGACTGTTTTCTTGTGCTGCCAACTCAAGATATTTAACAGCTTTCGCATAATTCTGTTCAACCCCGAGTCCTTCATAATAATGACGCCCTACCTCATATAGTGCTTCTGTCTCTCCCAGTTTCGCAGCTTCTATGTAATGATAATACGCCATGCGAGGATCTTCTTGCCCTCCAAGATGTCGCTCCATTTCGTTCATAACGCCAACTCTGTAGCGAGCTTTGG
>JAFTKI010000110.1 GCA_017453335.1 Clostridia bacterium | reverse complement strand
TGATAAAATAATAGTCCACGCTCCCGATAAGAGCAGTGGACATAGACAACAAAAGATTGAGATTTACTACAATGCCGTCGGCATTCTGAATTTACCTACCGCTACCGAGGACGATTGCATCGCCCTGCACGGTAGATGCAAAGGTAAGAAGAAAGCCAGCTAAACAGCAAAAGGCAGTGTGACCATTTCGGTCACACCGCCTCTTACATAAATACTTCATTATGGGGCTTACGCTAAAGGAGGTACCACTCATTGCAACGATAAAAAATCAAACAACCGAAAACATAGGAGAAAAATGATGCGTAAGAATTTTGGAGCAAAAACATGGCTTTATCCGATGCCTGTGCTGATCATCGGTACTTATGACGAAAACGGGATCCCAAACGCGATGAATGCCGCTTGGGGCGGGGTATATGATACCAATCAGGTGATGGTCTGTCTTTCGGATGATCACAGGACCACCGAGAACATCAAGAAATCGGGAGCCTTTACGCTCAGCTTTGCGACGGCGGAAACGGTCGTTCCCTGTGACTATGTTGGCATTGTTTCCGCAAATGATGTACCCGATAAATTTGAGAGAGCAGGCTTCCATGCCACAAAGAGCGAGCATGTGAATGCTCCCATCATCGATGAGTTACCCATGACCGTAGAGTGCCGACTGATCAAATTCAACGAGGACGGCATTTGTATCGGCGAGATCGTCAACGTCTGTGCAGACGAGTGCATCCTTGATGCAAACGGAAAGATCGATGCAAAACTGTTGAATCCCATTATTTATGATGGAGTTACGCACGCCTATTGGGGCTTCGGTGAAAAGGTAGGTCAGGCGTTTTCGGAGGGAAAGGCGATCAAGTGAGAGGCTTTTGAAGCAGCCGTTCCTTGATGGCGGCTTCGATGACCTCTGCGATCATTCTCATACCGTCCTCATCGGGATGCAGACCGTCAAGGGTATTGTTGTAATAGCAATCATTGTTCAGCTTGCTGTGGAACAGATCTGCAACAAAGAAACGCTCTCCCGCGGCTTTTACAGCGGATTCTATGATGCCGTTGAAAATTTCGGTCCTCTGCTTCATCACGGGATCCCGATCGGGAAGATTGACACAGCACACCTCGGCATTCGGGTATTTTTCCTTGATCGTTGCCAGTGTTCTCTCGTAATCCGAGGCAAACAGCGAAGCATCCACCCGTCTGCCAAGATCATTGATTCCCATGAATACGATGATGATGTCAGGCGTTGTTCCGTCGTCGCGTGAAAGACGGTTTGCGCGATTCACACCTGCATCGGGGTTGTCTCTTCCGCTCAGCGTACCGCCCGACCAAGCGTTATTCACGCACAGTTCCAGCCCAAAGGATGCCATTAAAAGACGCCAATAGGTCTTTTCAAGCGGGATCTGCCCCTTGTAATGAGAAGGATTGTACAGGAGCGTGGAATTTGCGGATGCGTCATCGGAAACGCCTTTGTATGTGGAGACGCTGTCCCCGAGAATCGAAAGCTTTTTACCTTCTAACATCATAGTATACCTTTCTGTCAAACAGCGATATCGTTGATTTTATTCTATCATGTTTGCGTGAAATATCCATCACTTTTTTGTAAATTTCTTCGAAATATCAATGCTTAAAGGGCATTTGATCTTACACAGAACACACCCGATACCAATCAAGCGGTATCGGGTGCGTTTTTATTGAGCTTGTTCGTTGCTCAGCGCTTTCATTTTCATGAGTGCCGAGTTGGTTGCCGAGTAAAGCTTTTGGATCGCGGGGATGAGCTGCGCTCTTGTCAGATCTTCATTTACAACGGGATTCCCGTTTTCATCAAGCGTATAAATGCGATAGGCTTCCGCAAATGCATCTTCCACAAGCGTGATGCCCGTTCCTGCGTATTCTTGGCTGTCGATAATACTCTTGGCGTGATTGAGAAGTGTTTGCATCGTGTTGGTTGCATTCGCATCGGTTGCCATCACGATCGATTCGATATTGATACCGTTCGCAACGGAATAGGAATAGGAGCTCAGCGAATAGGTTTTATCGCCGATCGTGTAGCTGTATCCGTCTATTACCTGATGTGTTGCCGCAAAGGCTCTCCAGTTATCGGTTACGAAGGAGCCTGTACCGTTTCCGCCGTCGTAGGTTACAACGTTTGCCTCTCCCGCGTATGTGCTTCCCACACGGTACCAATCGCCAACGATATTACCGTTCTCGTCTCTGTCACAGGTGAAAACAACCGCGTAAACGGGAACGTAGTCTCCTGCGGAGGTCAACGGGTCAATGGTCAGATAAAGCGTCATTTCGCAGCCGTATCCTCTGAACACGCCTCCGTTGCTTGTGTTGGTGGCAACGTAATCATCGCCCGTGCTTGTGTCGCCGTCAAGGTTCTCATGCTTGATCAGAACGGTAGCGTCCATTTGTTCCGCACCAACCGTTATCTGCAGTTGTCCTGCGAAAAGGGTATTGACCGCCATCGAGTCGGCGCTTGAGGAGCCTGTTACGTTTCCAATGTAGTTGGAGGTCCATTCCTGTCTTCCGTCAAACTTGTTATCAAGGGAGTCGATCAATTGCTCGTAGGTGGTGGTCGTGTTCAGAATGTTCAGAAATTTTTCTTCTACTACAGCAAGAGCCTCTTCTTCGCCGTCAACGTTGATTCCGAACTGGAAGTTGATCAGTGTTTTCCAGTCTGTATTTGAGCTGAGACTCTGACCAACCGTGTACGTAACGGTAAAGGTAAGCGTGTCGCCGGGGGCAACCTTTTTGTTTTCCGACGAAGCGTTTGCAAGGGAACACACCACACCGATTTTTCTGTTTCCGTTGGAGGTGCTGATGTAGTCGTTTCCATTGTATCCGGAAAGAGAGGTTTGGTAATACAGACCGCGGTAGGAATACGTCAGATTGGTGTTGTTTAACACCGTGACTTGGTAGGTCGCGGTGCCGGAGCCCCAGGAGCCTCTGTTGAGCAGACTATCCAGCGTGGTTGTGTATTCCAGATGTGATGCTTGGTTTTTATCGATATTCGATGAGGTGCCGTAATCCACGTTGACAATAAACAGTCCGTACGGGATATCGATCTTGGCGGTGCCGCTCACCCTCATGCTGTCGGTCAGCGCCGCGTAGCCGACGCTCATAAAAAGGATCATAAAGGAGAGCGCGATACAAACGCTTGCTTTGATCCAACGTTTCATACACGGCTCTCCTTTCTTTTTATAACAGGTTATTTCTCGTACTTTTTACATTCGCGGAGTGCATCCTCGGTTTTGCGCTTGATCGCACCGAGAATCTTTTGAATCGGACTTTGATTTTGTTCGAATTCAAATTCAAAGTCTTGATTCTTCTTAGAGTTGTAGGGCGACTTTCTCCGCTTGGGATCGTAGCGATTTCCGCTCTTTTTATTGAATCTTTCGGGCCACACCACTCCTTCATCGGCGGGATTTTCCAACGTGTCTTCAGCCGCTGCCTCCTCGGTTTTGGAAACGGTTTCGACAACAACCTCTTCGTCGGGCTGAGCCATCGCCTCCACGGCAACCGCCTCGGGATCGTTTTCCTCAAGGATAATGGGTTCTTCGCTTGCCGTGTTGTAGATTTCGTCGTAGTTATCAACCTTGATCTCGAAAATATAAAGGATCTTTGTGTTGGTGGGAATCAGGAAACGCGACATGGTTTCATCGCGGTTTTCGCTCATAAGAATGGGGGACTGAATGGTATCGCGGATACCAAGCATTTCGGTAAAGGATTTGATCAGAACCGTTTGGTATCCCTCGTCGCAGAACTCGCCGTTCATGCGCTGGATGTAAGAGCCGTAGGATTTCAAGAGCTTGCGCACTCTTGCGGTATAGGTGATATCCTCGTTTCTTGTGATGTGAAGGAATACGAACAGGACAAGGAGCAGTAAGAATGCAAGGGAGGACAGCGTGATTCCCAAAATCAAGAACACACTTTGATTTTCTGCGCCCGAATATGCAAGCACCTTACTTTCACTTTCGGGGACGCTCGAGGTGATCTCCATCCCAAAGGTCTCTTTCACCAGCGGGATCTTGAGGGAGGTGGAGAACCTATTTTCGTTATTCTGCCTGAATTGTTCGGAGGAACTGAGCACCTCAACGTCAAGCGTGATGATCAGTGTGCTTGAGGCGTTTTTCAAGCCATAAGTAGTTGTGAATTCGGTAGCGATCGCATTAAACTTATTGTAATCGATCGAAACGGTTTCATTGATCGAAACGCTATTGGATCTTTTCACAGAAGCATTGGTTGGAGGAAAGAGCGTTTCGGTTACGGTTCTGTATGCTTTCCCCGAATCCTTGTCTGCGATCAGAAGCGTTGCATCGATCTTGTACTTGTATTCAAATCCAACACCCGCCGTGTCCATATTCAGATTGTAATGGAAATCGGCGATCATGGTGTTTATCAGCGAGGAGATGTATTCGCGGTCTTCTCCGAGCCATTCCTCCTCAAAAAACTCGTTTTCCTTGTACTGAACCTTGTAATCGATGCTGCTGCTTTCGGTATACTCGATATAGTACGTGCGGTTCATTCTGTCATAGATCAAAAATGAGCCAAGTGCTATTGCTGTAAGCAACACAAGGGCAACAATTTGGATGATCGTCCATTTTTTTCGATTGCGCTTGTATGCTTGCCGCATTTTTATTTCAGACTCAGACATTTTGTTCTCCTTTCTTTAAGAAGCTGTTCGCATTGGTGATATTAACGGCTGAACAAGCTTCGGATCCATATCGTTGGATATCCGAGATAGGGGAGCTTGAGGTTTACAAGACCAACGATATCGGCATCTGTAATATATCCGTAATCGAAGTCCTCGTTTACATCTCCCTTTGTGTAATAGCGTGTATTTCCGTTGATGATTTTTATATCAGCGACTCTGTGAATGATCATGGAGTCGTCTTTTTCAAAAACGATAACTTGTCCTTCTATAATCAGTTGGTTTTCGTAGCTTTCGTAAATGGCTACGTCACCCTTGTTCAATTCGCCCGTCATTGACTCGGTTGCAACAACATAAGCACCGAAATAAAACTGATTCGAGATGAGCATGATCGTGCCGACCATAAGGATCACCACGATGACGGTCAGCACTCTGGACGCAATGCGCCAAACGCGCGATCTGTTGCCGAGTGCCAAGCGGATCTTTTTTTCATAAAGGGCATCGATGAAAAAATAAATTGCAAAGGGCAGAAGAATTCTGAACATATTGACGAGCGATTCGGGAATTCCCGAGGTAACCGAGAATATGTACGCGTGGAGCGTGGTGATCGCTCTGAACGCCAGATTGGGGTAAAGTCCGTATCTTTTGGAAAGATAGTTATACAAAAAATTGAAGATGAGCGCCGGGAACAGCGCGCCCGCTATCAGATCCATAAACCTTGCAAATGACGTAACGTAAGGTATGTTGGAGCAAATGAGCATATCTGCCAAAACACAGGACAGATAGCAGAGCGCGCTTGTTGGCTTGTCCCTTTGCGCGAGAAGCACGAATCTGACGATCTCCGAGGAGACGATGATCACGGCAATCGGCAAAAGATATTTGAAGAAGTTGCCAAAATTAAGTTGATAGAGATTGCTTTGAAAGCCAAATTCAAGTCCCGTTAAGTAGAAGATCATCACATAAAGCAATGCGATGACCGTCATAATGAGGAGAACTTGATTTTTGTTGATCGATAAAATAGTTCTTTTCTTGATGAAAAGAGGAATCAGTGCTGCCGCGGGGAGCAGAAGAACGGCTGCAACGATTCTTCCCGTTTCCCCAAGCGGCACGATGAAGGCGATCAGAAGGACGGCAAATACCGAGGCCGAGAATATTCTGTTCATTCTCTTATCAGTCATTTGCCGTCCTCCTTTCAAAAGATCGCTTTATCGGAATTCGCTGATCAAAAATTACTGAGCGGTTGCGTTAAACGCAATATCGAAGTAACCCGTGATAGCGTTCTCGGGGTTCATGCCTGCTTCATACAGCGTTACGGTAACCGTAAGGGTTGCCTGACCGGGGGTAGACGCATCGGTTGCTGCAGGGAGCGTGGTGGAGCTATACGCGGTCTCCACGGTGAAAACGTTATCGTTATCGGTTTCAACGTCCACGCCGTCGGCAATCAGGTCTCTGATGGTAACGGTGGGAGTGCTGAGCGTTACTTCGTGGTTACTTTCGTTGTAAATAACGAAGGTGAAGGTTGCAGTCTCGCCACCGAGTGCAAGAGAGTGAACCGTGAAGGATGCACGGTCATTGTCCTGAAGTATCGATGCGGTGTTAGCCGAGCCGGAGGTGCCGGTGGTCGAGGTTGCCGTAGCAGAATAGAAATAAACGTCTTCATTCAACGCGTCTTCTGCCTTGCCCGTGGTTACGTTCGCCTGACCGGCGACCGTGAGCGTGTCGTTCAATGCAGCATAACCGACACCGAGGAGAAGAGTTGCGATCAGAAGAAACGCTACTACAACTGTTTTTCTGTTTTTCATGGTTTGTCTTCCTTTCTGAAATGATATTTCTACCAACTTAATTTATATAAATAAGCCGAAGCTTAAATATATCGCATCATTTTTATTATAATCCTTTTGGGAGCTATTGTCAATATTATTTACAAAAAAAGTAAGTCTTTGCGTCACAAAAACGGGGGGAACCTTTCCTAAAAGGTTCCCCTCGTAAAAAGTTCTTTTTTTACGCGATCAGAGCCGGTTTTTTATCGGTTTTCTTTTGAACGATCTGCCATACGATTACGGCAGCAATGATGCTAAGCCCGATGACGTCGGTAAGTATGCCGGGGATAATCAGAAGAAGTCCGCCGGCTACGGCGAGAATTCTCTGGATCGGGTTCATTTTTCTCAGCATATAGCCTTCAAGTCCTGCGGCTACTCCGAAGATACCAACCAGCGAGGTGATAACGATCAATACAACCTCGAACGGGTTCTCAACGCCTATTAAAAGCATAGTGGGATTCAGCGCAAAGACGTAGGGAACGATAAATGCGCCAATGGCAAGCTTTGTGGAAACAAACGCGGTTTTCATCGGGTTGGATTGCGCGATCGCCGAACCCGCATAAGCAGCGAGGGCTACGGGAGGCGTCAGATCTGCAACGATACCGAAGTAGAACACGAAGAAATGTGCCGCAATGGGATCAACACCCATACGAACCAGAATCGGTGCGCAGGTTGCCGCCATGATACAGTAGTTTGCCGTGGTGGGAACACCCATTCCGAGAATGATACAGCAAAGCATGGTCAGGAAGAGTGCAACGATGACCTGGCTGCCTGCAAGCGCAACGATACCGTTGATGAGAACGTTTGCAAGACCTGTCATGGTGATGGTTCCCGCAATAATACCTGCGATGCCGCACGCAACGGCAACCGAAACGGTTCCTTGCGCACCTGCAGCCAAAGCGTCAAGAATACGCTTGGGTGTAATACGGTTTCCTTTATTGAAGAGACCAACGATGATCACGGCAATAATTGCAATCGCCGCAGAGGTCTGGATGGTTCTTGTGCTGGTTCCTACGAGGTAGATCAGTAGAACCAACGGAATGAGCAGATAAAGCTTTTTGAGCAACGGACGCCATGCGGGAATTTCTTCCTTGGAAAGTCCGCGCAGGCCGTGCTTCTTCGCTTCCAGATGTACCGAAATGAATACTCCCGCAAAGTAGAGCAGGGCAGGCAGGATCGCCATCACAACGATCGAGCTATATCCAACGGCAAGGTTTTCTGCCATCAGAAATGCCGCCGCACCCATGATGGGAGGCATGATCTGACCGCCGGTAGAGGCAGCAGCCTCTGCCGCTGCAGCAAATTCGGGCTTATAGCCTGTTTTTTTCATCAACGGGATGGTAACCGAGCCGCTTCCAACGGTGTTTGCAACCGACGAGCCCGATACCATTCCTTCCAGCGCACTTGCAACCACCGCAACCTTTGCGGGACCGCCCGAAAAACGGCCAACGATTACGTTTGCAGCCTTGATGAAGAAATCGGCAATGCCGCTTCGCTCCAGAAAAGCGCCGAATATGATAAAGACGACGATAAATTTAGAGCAAGCGTTGATAGGCGTTGAAAGGATGCCCTCCTTGGAGTAGAAGAGCGTACGAACGAGCGTATTCAGTCTTCCGCTGAACGAGGGGTTGGAAAGTCCGAATATGAGCGCGTACACAAGGAAGACTGCGGCAACGATCAGGATCGGCAGACCAACGGTGCGTCGGCAGACCTCTGCCAGCGCGATGATGCCGATGATGCCGATGATGATCTGGAAGATCTCAAGCTTTGCGCCCTGCTTGATGATCTCGTGAGCAAAAAATGTGAAATAGAGAAATGCGCCTGTTCCGAGTACCATCAGAACGATGTCGTACCACGGGATGCGGTTGACCTTTTGAATGCCTTTTTTGGCAGGGAAAACCAAAAAGCCGATCATGATGATCAATGCCACAAAGGAGGTCAGTCGTATTTCTTCCAGCCATGTAGCAAAAAGTGTTACGTAAATACAGAACAGAGAAAATGCAGCCAAGACACTTGTTACAACCCATTTCGGCCAACCGTCCCAAACACGGACGGTGGATTCGCGGTCGTATTTTTTCATGATCTCGTCGACCTTTTCGGCCATTTGCTCGTCGGTCATTTCCTTTTCTTCTTTGGATTCTTCAACCGATTCGGAGATCTCCTCGACCTGTACCTTCTGTTCTTCGGGGATCTGATTTGACATAGTGATATTCCTTCCGTAAATAGCTCGCTGCCGACAATGTCGGCAGCGAGAGATAGCAAAAAATGTTAATTACCGTATCTTATTCGGTGGTAACGGTGATACCCTTTTCTGCAAAGTAGCGAGCAGCGCCCTTGTGGAAGGGAGCGGTCATACCGCTGGTTGCATTTTCAAGGGAGAGCTCTGCACCCTTTGCATGCTCAGCGGAAATTGCTGCAGCGTTATCGAAAATTGCCTTGGTAAGGTTGTAAACGGTTTCCTCGTCAGCGTCTGCGGAAACGATCAGGGTTGCCTTAACGGTGATGGTCTTCACATCGGCAGTCTGACCCTTGTAGGTGCCTGCGGGGATGGTGTACTCGGTGTAGTAGGGGCAGGTGCTCATGATGGAAGCGGCAATCTCGCCATCGATCGGAACGAGGTATGCGTCCTTAGAGGTCATGAGGTCAACAACTGCGGGAGTGGGAGCGCCTGCAACAACGAATGCTGCATCGATCTTGCCGTCCTTGAGGTTGTCAACGCTGTCGTTAAAGCTCAGATACTGGGGAGTGATGTCCTCCAGAGTCAGGTCTGCTGCGGTCAGCACGTCGATTGCGTTGAAGTAAACGCCCGAAGCGGGAGCGCCGATGGATACCGACTTGCCTGCAAGGTCTGCAACGCTCTTGATGTTGGGATCCATGGTGATGAGCTGAACTGCCTCAGCATAAAGGCCGCCGACAACGCGGAAGGAAGTTACCTTGCCGGTTTCTGCGAAGGTGTTGGTGCCGTTCCAAGCATAAGCCATAACGTCGGACTGAACGGTGCCGAGCTGGTAGTCGCCGGCATCAATACCCTGAATGTTTGCCTTGGAGCCATCGGTGGAAACAGCAACGCAGGAAACGCCTGCATTGTTTTCAATGTACTGGCTGAGAACCGAGCCGAATGCATAATATGTTCCGCCCGTTCCGCCGGTTCCCATCGTCAGCTTTCCGCCACCGCAGGACGCGAGGGTGAGGATCGCAACGAGAAGAAGTGCTGCGATGGCAATAATCTTCTTTTTCATGATAAAACCTCCAAAAATAAATAGTATAGCAGAATATTGCATTATCTATTATACAATAGGAATAGAAAAAAAGCAAGGACTTTTTGGAAAAAAACGAAAAAATATGAAAGAATATAAATTTTTCAAGAAAAATACGGGCCGATTGCGTCTATCAGCCCGCATGGTTTATTCCGTAAGTGCCCGACAGCGGATCCTTGAAAATGCCGATCTCGGGTGTAAAAAAGGTGAACACAACGAAGAGAATGGCAACGAGCGAAAGCACCGCAATTGCCGCCTTCGGCGACCTGCAGGGAACCCTTTCGGCGTTGAATTGCCGTGTTTCATAGAGATAAGAAACAGCGGCACAAACGAAGAAAATGGCAATGTTGAACCAATCGGGCGATTTCCCAACCGCGCCGTTGTAGGTGTAAAAGATGACGGGGATCAAAAGACACCCCAAAAGAATTCCCCGCATCTTGATGCACCAAAAATTCTTTCGATCTCCAAAGAAAAAGCTTTGTACAACAGCAAAAAGAAGCATTGGCCAAAAGAGCAGCTTCATGTGTTCCCATGTTGATTCGTTCACGCCCGAAAACGGAGCGATCCAAACTGCCTCTCCGAGCCAGTCGTATAAAAAGTGTAAAAGCGTGCCGCCCAGTGAGGTTACGGCAAAGCCCATCAGTTGCCAAAGTCCGATTGAACGTTTCATATTCCCACCCGTAAACAATTTATATGATAGTATATTCAATCGAACGGAAAGATATACTTGGCAGGCATTGACTTTTTGCGTGGATTTTGCTATAATGGAAGCAATCAAGCGAGAGCTTTTCGGGTGATGATGTATCCGAGATAAGGAGTAAAATTTAGAATGAAAAAGGTTATCATAATCGGTTGCCCGGGGAGCGGCAAAAGCACGTTTGCAAGAGCGTTGCACCAAAAAACGGGGATCCCGTTGTATCATCTGGATATGATGTACTGGAATGCCGATAAGACCACGGTGGAAAAAAGTGTTTTTCTGGATCGGCTGGCAAAGGTGATCGAGACCGACTCATGGATCATTGACGGCAATTACGGTGCTACGATGGAGTATCGGCTTGCCGCGTGCGATACGGTCATTTTTCTCGACTATCCGTCAGACGTTTGCCTTGACGGCATCCAAGCTCGCCGCGGAAAGCCGAGAGACGATATGCCGTGGATTGAAACCGAAGAGGATGCGGAGTTTATCGAGTTTATCAAAGGCTACAACGAGCAACAGCGGCCAAAGGTGCTTTTGTTGCTTGAAAAGTACCCCAACAAAACCGTGTGCATCTTTACCGACAGAGCGCAAGCGGACAAGTTTTTAAAAAAGGACATTTAGGAGGACAAAATGGAACAGGCAAAATATCCATCGGCAGAGATCCGATGTGGCGATAACCTTTTTGCAATCGAATACTTTAAAACCTATCCCGAAGAAGCCGAACGGGGAAATCCGTATAACACAGTATTCAGTGTTCGCGTGGTGTCGGGTGCCTTTTGCGGATATGCTTCTTGTGAATATGATATCAAAGAATTTATAAAATTTGCCAACGAAATAGAGGAATTGTTTTTATTCAAAAGAAACAGCGCGATGCTCAACGATATGTGCTATGGCGGCAAGGTCAATTTTTCTGCCGACAAAACAGGACACCTCGAAATATCGGGTGAAATATTCGGAAATGCCGCGGAGCAAAGATTGGTGTTTTGCTTTTCTGCCGATCAAACGTGCCTTGGTGCATTTGTTAAAACGGTAAAAGGATACCTTGATTGAATACAACGGTATCGCACGAGTGGGTAGGGTATCACATAGAAAAAGGACGGCTTGAAACACCGTCCTCAATTTTTTGTTTGATGCGATTTCTTATTGGCAGAAGATGATCTCATACAGCGCGTCGCGTGTGGAGTCGGAAAGAGTGAGATTGTTGAGCGCCTGTGCGATATCCTCCTTGCAGGATGCCGATTGGCAAATGCGATTGATCTCGGTCTTATCCTCTACGGGAAGCTGTGCCGCCATCAAGAACTCAAAAACGTCCTCTTTGAATTGCTTGTTTGCAAATACTGCCGCGTGTTCCAAGGTCACGGTAAGCGTGTTTGCGGGGCATACGGGAGCCAACGCAACCGTTAAGGTGTGCGTGGCGGGATCATAACGCTGCGCCTGTACCGTGTCTCCGCTTGCAATACAGCCCTCCTCAAAGCCTCGGAAATGCAGGGTATAGGTGCGTTTTTCGGGAATGAGTGAAAGCTCGCCTTTTGCAGAAATTTGAAGCGTTGCGGTCTCTCCCCAAGTGAATGCAAAATCGGTCAGCGCAAACACGTCCTTCTGATATCCGTAGCCGTCTCCGCTGTCCTCGTACAACTCAAAGCTGCCCGAATCTCCGGGGAAAACGTAAATGTCCATTTCGGCGGGGTTCTCAACGCTGTTTTCACCGCCCATATCCTTGGCAAGCGGAACGATCGCACCTGCGCGAGCCAGTACAGCCTCTTCTTCCAGCTTGCGGTTGAGCTTCATCACGCGACCGCCCCGATAGGTTCTGCCCGTGAATACGTCGGTCCAGGTTCCCTCGGGGATCCAAGCCTTCACGGTTGCCATTCCGCTGTCAAAGGCTGTGGGCGAGGTCAAGGGACACACCATCAGCTCTTTTCCAAAGAAATACTGATTGCGGAATTCCAACGCCTGTTTTTCATCGGGGTAGTAGTAATAAAGCGGTGTGATCATAGGCGTGAGCGCCGTGTGTGCTTGGTACGCGCCCGTGTAAATATAGGGAATCAAGCGATGGCGCAGACGGAAATAGAAGCTGACGATCTCCTCCACCTGCTTTCCGTATACCCAAGGCTCCTTGCTGGTGAAGGGATTGTTGCTGGAGTGCATCCGCAATACGGGCGAAAATACGCCGAATTGGATCCAACGCACAAACAATTCGCGTTCACGCACGCCTGTTTTGAAGCCTCCGATATCGTGGCTCCAACAGGTATAGCCAACATTTGTTGCATTTGCGGTGAAATAAGGCTGGAAGTCAAGCGATTTCCAAGTAGCAATGGTATCGCCCGAAAAACCAAAGGGATAGCGGTGACCGCCAAGACCTGCGAAGCGCGAGAGGATCATGCCGCGGCGGTCTTCCTTGCAGTTGTCCAAATAATGAAAATGGTTAAGCGCCCACAACGGATCCAGCCCCTTGAGTCCGCTCTCGGTGCCTTGTTGCCAGTCGATCCACCAAAAATCGGCGCCAAGCTGCTCGTTGGGATGGATCAGATGCTTGAAATATGCCTTCAGGAAGGTAGGAGAAGCACTGTCGAAGTGTACGGGATCCTCGTGGGCGGTGTCCACGCCAAGCTCCTCGGCAATCGCCTCATAGGCATCCTCAAAGCCCTGTACGCCGTCGCCCGGGTGCAGGTTCAAACCGCAATGCAACCCGTTTTGGTGCAGATAGGTCATAAAACGCTTGGGATCGGGGAAGAAATCCTTATTCCATGTAAAGCCCGTCCAGCCGCGCCCGTATTTGGGATCCACCTCGGTGATATGCCAATCCATGTCCAGCATGGCAACGGTAAAGGGCATACCGTGTGCCTTGAATTTTTCAAGCAGTGCGGAGTAGCTTTCCTCGGTGTATTTCCAATAGCGGCTCCACCAGTTGCCAAAGGCATAGCGCGGCATCATGGGCGGTGCGCCCGTGAGACGGTAAAAATCGCGGATCGCTCCCATATAGTCATGCTGATAACAAAGAAAATAAACGTCGGAATTTCCCTCGGTCCGCGTCTCCAGCCAGCCGTCCGAATTGAAAAGGAGAGAGTTGCTGTCATCAAAGAAGCTTCTGCCGCTGGTATCCTGCAAGCCGCGATCCAAGGGATACTCTCCGTCGATCTTGTCCAGGGTGCGGGTAGTACCCAACAGATTGTGGTGTCTGGGAGGGTTGCCGTAGGTGGTGGCACCGTATTTCCAACGCCCGCCGTAGTTGGTATAGCTGTTTTTTGCGTCGATATAGAGATTTTCGGGCGCAAATTCCTTCTTGTTGTAGACCAGGTGAAAAGCGACCGTCGAGATCTCCAATCTGCCGTCCTCGTCTACCACATGAAAGTCGGGAGTGGGAAATTGGCGATTCAGAACGACCTGTGAGGGACGGTCCTCAAATCTTCCGCTCTCGCTGTACTCCAAGCGCAACAGGTTCGGGGTGAGTACCGTGAAACGGTAATGCTCGCCCTGCACCACACTTTGGGGATTGCAAAGACCGTTGCCCAGATACTGCGGCTGCTGTCTGTAAAAACGTTTCATATTCAAGCCCTCCGTTTGCTGTTTTTAAATAAACTTCCAATAATATCATTTTATCACAAAATAAGTGTTGAAAATATAGAAAAATTCCGATTTTGGGCTTAATAGTTTAGATTTTTCACATTTTTTGAAAAAGTTTCTGTTGACTGTACAAAAGAAGGATGTTATAATAAAACTGAATCATACACGAGGGGAGGGAGCTTTTGTGTCAGCATCGGAGGGGACTTTTCGATATACCCCGAAAAACGCACCGATCAGCGTGCAAAAGGTATTTCGGGAGCGGCACTATGTTCACCGCTACGTACACATGCACGGTCACACCGAGCTGTTGCTGATCACAAGCCCCGGGAGGGTGCTGATTTCCAACAACGGCAATCACTGTGAAGTGAATACTCCTGCGCTTGTTTTACATCAGGCGGGCTCCTATCACAGCACCGATACCCTTGAGATCGGAAGTGAGGGCTATTCCAGCTATTGCGTTTTCTTTTACGAGCAATCTGTCAAGCTGATCCCGAGATCACTGTTGAACGGTGATCCTCTGTTTGACGATCAATGCCTGATCCTGGAGCTGACCGAGCAACAAAACGCGGTGCTGTCCCGCTATGCCGAGCTTTTGAGGGGCGAAACGGAAAACGGTGAGAAAGCGTTGCTCCTGTTGCTTTTGCTCTTGGCGGAAACAAAGGAAGCCATGCAAAAAAATTCCGTGATCCGTCTGAACAATCCCAATGACTACATTTTTGATGTAACGCAGTATCTGGTGGAGCATTTCGAGGACTCCCTGACCGCCGCTCAAATTGCCGCGCACTTTCACGTCAGTGTATCCAAGCTGACCGCTGATTTTCAAAAGATCACTAATCAAACGCCAAAGCAGTTCAGTGTCAATCTCCGCGTATCCCGTGCCGCCGAGCTTTTGCGCTCACAGCCGAAGATGCAGATCGCCGAGATCGCTTACCAATGCGGATTTTCCAGCGAAAGCTATTTTATTCAAAGCTTTCAGAAAAAAACGGGAACAACACCGAACGCCTACAGAAAAGCGAACAGCCACAAGAGCTTTTGACGAACAATGTACTGCGATCATAGATAGACGCACTGATTTGCGATTACGCACCATCTAAATAGCCTTCTCCGGCGGAGAAGGTGGCGGCGTTAGCCGACGGATGAGGAGGGACGGCTATGCTGTTTGTTTGCCCCAATGTAATTAGGTAAGATTCAAACATAAAAAATTATCAAGTAGAAATATTATATCAAAACGTATCAAGGCTCTCCTCATCCGCCTCGTTCCTCGGCACCTTCCCCGCTGGGGAAGGCTAAAAGATCCGTTATGCACCGGCACGATCTTTTCTGAATTAGCAATTTAAAAGTCATTTCGCATAAAGAAAACGTTTTATAAAACTTTAGTTGTTACAACATAGTAGGGACTCCTTGAAAAAAGCTCAGGCGGTGCGCCGAAACGCACCGCCTGAGCTTTATATATTTAGGCTTTTAATATCATTTGATATTGGGAAGGCTTGCTGCTGCAATAGACTGACCTACGCGGCGGCTGCTTTCGTCGGGAAGGTGGATCGTGATCTTCTTTGCAAGCTCGGGGAACTCCTCTGCAAGAACCTTCTGTGCATTCTTATAGAGAATGCTTCCGCCCTCACCGGAGGATACGCGGCCCATCAGAAGAACGTGCTTGATATCGTAGAAGATTGCGTAATAAGCAACGGCATATCCGAAGTATGCACCAATGGTCTCGTAGATCTTTGCCGCACGCTCGTCACCCTGTGCCATAAGGCCCTGAACGACCTTCAGCTTTTCAGCGGGAGATGCGTTCTCATCCAGCTCGATGCCCGCAGCGGGAGCAAGCTTGATAACTGCATCCTGAGAGAAGTACTTTACGCCACAGCCGTAGTCGCCCGACCACTCATCAAGCATTGCTGCCTTGTTGTAGTCTGCGGGTACGAATGCCAGCTCGTTGAGCCAACCGGTGATGTTGCCGTTTCCGTCAACGTATCCGCCTGCCTCACTGGTTCCCATCGCAACACCGAGAACGTTGGTGTCGTCCAGATCCATAGCACCTGCAAGAGCGGTAACGTCACCGTCGTTTGCAACCTCGATCGGAACATTGCCCAGCTCTTTTGCAATGTCGGTATAGATATTCTTAACAACCTTTTCAAATGCCTCGGGGTTCTCGTTCTTTACCTTGAGGAAGAGGGAAGAGGTCATGATACGGTTTCCGATAACAACACCTGCGGTGGATACACCGATAGCGTCCACTCTGGGCATCTTGGAAGCCGCGGTCTTCATTGCATCCATAATTCCGTCATAGTGATACTGAGGATCGTTTTGCAGCTTGGGGAACCAAACAACCTCCTCGGAATATGTAGCGTTACCGTCAACAACCGAGCTTACCTTACGGTCGCTTCCGCCTGCGTCAAAGCCGATGCGGCAGCCGTCCAGATGACGGCCTACGGGTGCTGCCGTTTCGTTGGCAACAGGGGCCTTTTCAAAGGGAACATGGATCACTTCAAACGGTGCTTCATAAACGCCGGACATAAAGTCGCGGTCAAAAGCACGGATACCCGTTTCGGAGTAATCTGCCTTGATCTTATCTGCAATTACCTTGGAGCCTGCGATGATGATCTTGTAACCGCCGCGAACCCAAAGAAGCGTTTTTACGATTCTTTCAACGAAATCGTGGTTTTCCTCGTCGTGTCCTGTGCCGTCCTTAAACACATCAACGGTGAATACAGAGGTCAGACCGTCGTTTCTTTCAAGTCCGATAGTCAGCTTCTCGCCGCCTGCAGCCTTTACTGCAGCTTCAAAATCGCGGAATACTACCGCCATCGGCATAAAGCCGGGATCAAGTGGAGCATTAACTTTAAGCTTCATAAACTGTTTTTCCTTTCTTGATGGTTCTTATAATATTGATCTTTTCATCGGTGATAATAATGTCTGCATCCTTGCCTGCCTCAAGCGAACCGATACGGTTTTCGCAATGAATAGCCGTTGCAGGGTTGAGCGATGCCATCTTGAAGACCTCATGTACGGGAAGATCGGTGTGATCGAGAACGTTCTTCACTGCATTGTTGAGCTTCAAAACGCTTCCCGCGATGGTACCGTCAGCAAGGCGGCACTCAATTCCTTTCAGGAAGATAGGCTGTCCGCCAAGGTCATATTCGCCGTCAGGCATACCGCCCGCACGGGTACAGTCGGTGATCAGCACCATCTTGTCGCCCTTTACCTTGGCAATGATCGAGTAAAGACCGGGATTGATATGGAAGGTATCGGCAATGACCTCCACCGAAACGTTATCGGAGGAGAGTGCCGCACCTACAACACCGGGATTTCTGTGAGCCAAAGCCGACATTGCGTTGAACAGGTGGGTTGCGTGGTTCACGCCGTCCTTTGCTGCGCTCATAGCCTCTTCAAATTTTGCATCGGTATGACCCATCGAAACAAGCACGTTGGACTCTGCCGCAAGCTTCTTGATGCACTTGTGTCCCTCGTCCATCTCGGGTGCAAGCGTTACAGAGGTGATGATATCCGCGTTTTCAATGATGAAATCGGCATCGGGCTTGAGAATGTTCTCCTCCGCCTGAGCGCCCTTCTTTGAAGGATTGATAAACGGACCTTCCGCGTGAACACCGATGATTTCGGCGCCGCCCCACGTCTTGCTTTCTTCCTTGACCGATCGTACTGCATTCAGTGCGTCCACGATCTGATCCTTGGAAACGGTCATGGTCGTAGGAAGAAATGCCGTAACTCCGTTTTGAACCACGCCGTAAGCCATTTTCTTAATGCCTTCGGGCTTGGCGTCGCACGTGTCCTCACCAAGATATCCGTGAATATGGATATCAACGAGGCCGGGAGCCACGTAGTTGCCTGCCGCATCAATGGTATCCGCATTGGCGGGCAGCTCGTCCACGATGCCGCAGAGCTTTCCGCTGTCGCTGTCGAATGCAAGAGCTTTGCCGCATACGACCGATTCGGGAAGAACAATCTTGCCGTTGACTATGTATGTCAGTGCCATAATGTGTATCTCCTTATGAATATTTTTTATTAACATATAGTATAGCAGAATCCAATGAAACTTTTATGAATTTTTTGTTAACTTTAAATACCGTGTCTTTATTTTTTATGTGGTCTATGCTAAAATGATGTAGAAACAAAAGAAATGATATCTTACAGGCTGACAGATAGGAGAAACCAAAATGTATTTTGTAAGTGCAGTTGTTGATAAAAAGCAGTCCGCAGTTGCGTTATATGATAAAGACTACAAGATTTTGCTGAAAAAGGTTGGACTTTCTGCGGATCTTTTGAAGCTCTGCCGGGATGTGCTGACCGAGGGCAAAATAAAATCGAACGATGTGGAGTATATAGGCGTTGCTGTTGATACTTCTATGGGAGATTTCAACGCAATCGCAGCCGATCTGGAAAAAAACAGCGGTATTCAGTGCTATGGTGCAACTCTTATGAATGCAAGGGCGCTTGGCGAGGCGTACATAGCGAATGATGTTCCCTCGTTGATCATGCTCAAAGTAGACGACACGATCGAGTGCGGCGTTGTGATCGACAAAAAGCTGTACGCGGGAACACATCAGCGCGGCGGAAACGTTGCTCACACGGTTGTTCATTTCGGCGGGTTCGAGTGTGCATGCGGAAACCGCGGATGCTTTGAGGCGTATGCAAGCAATTCGGGATTTCGCCGCATTGCCGCAGAAGCGGGTGTTGAGGGTGCCGAAACCATTACTCACGCAAAGCTTTTTGATATGAATACGCCCAACGCAGAGCGCGCAAAGGAGCTCTATGTGAAATATTTTGCAGCTGCTATCACCAATCTGATCAACCTGTTCCAGTTGGACGAATTCGTGCTTGAGGGTCCCTTTACCGAGGCGGGCGACAAGATCATGGCACCGATGATGGACATCATCCTGCGCGAACAGTTCACCCACGATATGCCCAATAAATGCGCTGTCAGATTTTCCAACAAGGAGGCAGATACTGCACTGATCGGTGCGGCACTGCTCGGCAGATAAAAACGGTTGCGGAAAGGCTGGTTTCCGTTAGGCTCCTTGGGGCAAATTCCAATCACGAATATTAAACAAGCGGTTGCTCTTCACACAACGGGATAGAGCAACCGCTTGTTTATAAACGAATAGCAGGAGTAAGAGATAACATTCCGATTATCCCTTGTATTTTACAGAAATATGAAGATAGTGATTTTTATATGGGTGGTTGCACTCATCGCAGATAACATACTGCCGCTTGTGCTTGCTCGTTTCTATCCGCGGTACAGCCATAAAAATATGGCGTTATCCGTACTCGGATCACGGCAAAGCCCCGTGAGGTGGATCTATAATGTGTGGTGCATCGTGTCGGGGACCGTTTTTTGCATTGCCCCGTATGCATTGTATCAGAAATACAGCGGCGGGCTGACCGTGGCGATATGGATATTGCTGGCAATATACGGGATCGGTTGTGAAATCGTTTCCGGATTTTGTCCGTTGAACGAAAACCGACAGGAGAAGGATATCATAACCAAAATTCACGGCGGAGCATCTGCCATTGGCTTTATGACTTTGCTTGCTGTGCCGTTGCTTTTGGCAATTTTACAGTTCCGAACAGTACAAGGGTTCACAGGCCTTATTTCGCTTGTGTGCTTTCTTGCGGCGTTCATGTTCTTTTGCTTTTTCATCATGGGAGAGAAAGAACTCTTCGGGAGCACCGTTTTAAGATATGGCGGACTTTGGCAAAGATTGGTTTTGTTGTGTTGTTATCTGCCCTTGTTCGTTTGGTGTATCGCAATTTGATGGGATTACATTATTCGGGGGTGGAAAGGTTAAGCTCACCTCCCGCCGATTTCTCTTTGAACTTGTCAAGGTAAATGTAAATAAATGGCTTGAATTATTCACATTTATGTGGTATAATACAATAAATATGCAGAAATCATCTCGTGGAAGGTGACACGTTATAATATATTTCACACGAAATACGCTGTTGAGGTAGCAAGGTTCGTCGCAGGATGTTTGCGACGAGTCGGTGGAGTGTGGAATTGCAGCAATATGGAATTTGCACCGTGTACCTTAAAGGTTCCCGCGGGAGTGCATTGGAAGCAAGAAAACATAGTATTATCCTCGCATATCTTAATAACCAATTATGTAAAAAATTTATGAGGACGCAAAAATGAAACTTGATAAAATTATTGCAATAAGAAACAACAAGACCATCTACCGTGACGGTGATAGATGTATTAAGGTTTTCAATGCAGAGTATTCCAAGGCGGATGTACTCAACGAGGCTCTCAATCAAGCAAGAATCGAAGAAATCGGACTCAATATTCCCAAGGTTCTTGAGGTCACCGTGATCGATGGCCAGTGGGCAATTGTATCCGAGTTTATCAAGGGAAAGACGCTTTCGCAGCTTATGGAAGAGAATCCCGAGAAGAAGGGTGAGTACATTGAGCTTCTCGTAGATATTCAGATGAGCGTTCATGCAAAGACCTGTCCTCTCCTTAACAAGCTGAAGGATAAGATGAGCCTTAAGATTGCAGCAACCGAGCTTGACGCCACCACTCGCTATGATCTTCATACCCGTCTGGGAGGTATGCCTAAGCACAACAAGGTGTGCCACGGAGATTTCATCCCCTCAAACATCATTATCACCGAGAACGGTCTTCCTTACATTCTCGACTGGTCTCACGCAACGCAGGGCAACGCGTCTGCTGATGCCGCATGTACCTATCTTCTGTTTTGGCTGAACGGGGACGGTTCCGACGCCGAGCTTTATCTCGACACCTTCTGCAAGAAGAGCGATACTGCAAGGCAGTACGTTCGGAAGTGGGTGCCTATCGTAGCCGCTTCTCAGTCGGTTAAGGGCAACGAGAAGGAGCGCGCGAGCCTTATGAATTGGATAGATGTTGCAGATTATCAGTAATCGAAGCCAATTCCACTGTTGATGCGAAAAAGGTCCTTGCATCCATCAAGAATTTTGAAAAATATTGAGAGGTAAAATATTATGCTTAAAATTACAGTTTGTATCGGAAGCTCCTGCCACATCAAGGGTTCTCGTCAG
>JAFTKI010000109.1 GCA_017453335.1 Clostridia bacterium | reverse complement strand
TACACCTGCACCGACGAGATCCTCGCAGGACTTGGCAAGATGTACGTTGCCGACGAGCGTTTCAAAAAGAATATAGACAAGAGTGGAGAAGGCACTGCTGAGTTTGCGTCGGAGGCGATAGAGATATACGCGGGGAGGTAACTGATATGTTTGATTTTAGCGGTAAGGTTGTCGTTGTAACGGGTGGAGCAAGAGGAATAGGTAAGTGCATTTGCGATACGTTTCGCGAGGCAGGTGCCGTCGTTTGCGTGATCGATTTGCTGGAAAATGATTACTTTGTTGGCGATCTTGCCGACAAAGCGACACTTGAGGAGTTTGCAAAAAAGGTGATTTCCGATTACGGTCACATTGATTACCTAATCAACAACGCCGCACCAAAATTCTGCGGGATCACAAACGGCAGCTATGAGGACTTTGAATATGCACTGAAGGTGGGTGTCACCGCTCCGTTTTACCTCTCGAAGCTCTTTACGCCGCATTTTGCCAAGGGCGCGAGTATTGTGAATATTTCTTCCTCCCGCGACCGAATGAGTCAGCCCGAATCGGAAAGCTATACTTCAGCCAAGGGCGGAATTGCCGCGCTCACCCACGCACTTGCGGTGAGTCTTGCCGGAAAAGTCCGAGTGAACTCCATATCGCCCGGATGGATAGACAACGACTATACCGTTTACGAAGGGCCTGATGCCACGCAACAGCCTGCAGGCAGAGTTGGAAATCCACCCGATATTGCAAATATGGTGTTGTATCTGTGTTCCGATATGGCGGGATTCATCACCGGAGAGAATATCTGTATCGACGGCGGAATGACAAAGCAGATGATCTACCACGGTGACCACGGCTGGTCGCTGGATACAAAGAAATGATGAACCCATACCTCAAAAACCTAAACAAAATCGAGTTTGTCGTGACCTACGCCTGCACAGGGCGTTGCAAGCACTGCTCCGAGGGGGATCACACGTCCTGCGGTGAGCATATCGATCCGCAGATTGCTGCAGATGCGGTGCGGAAGATCGGGTTGGAGTACGATATCAAAACCGTGATGACTTTCGGCGGAGAGCCGCTTTTGTATACGGACGCGGTCTATGCGATCATGACGGCCGCAAAGGAACTGAATATTCCAAAACGACAGGTCATCACCAACGGTTATTTTTCAAAGAATGCCGATCAGATTCGCGAGGTCGCTGTGCGTCTTGCCGAATGCGGTGTCAACGATTTGCTTCTTTCTGTGGATGCCTTTCATCAGGAAACCATACCCCTTGAAATTGTTAGAGCTTTTGCCGCCGAAGCAAAGAAAAACGGTATTCCGATACGCCTTCAGCCGGCGTGGCTGGTGAGCGCGACGGATGATAACCCATACAATCGCAAAACGAGACAAATACTTAACAGCTTCTCCGATTTGGAAATCCCCGAGAATGACGGGAACGTTATTTTTCCCGAGGGAAATGCGCTGAAATATCTCGCCGAGTATTTTACGGAGGCGCTTCCCGATAATCCGTATCTCGAAGACCCGCGCGATGTGCGTTGTGTGTCCTTTTCACCCAACGGCGACGTTCTCGGCGGTAACTTGTATGAGAGCGATATAATGGAACTGATAAAGGATTACGCTCCGTAGAGGAGAACAGAAATGACCAACCAAGAAATTTTGAGAATCGCCATGGCTCAATCCGCCATCGATCTTTGCGCCGATCCTGCGGATTTTGAGAAAAGAGAGAACGTGGTCGTCGCATCGCACGAGAGCGATGGCGCGAGACGGTATTTGGAACTTCCGTTTTCTTGTCAGCTCGTTTCTTACGGGAACAACGTGGTGGCATCGGTGTCGCCCGCATTCCGCAAGATCACCGAAAATTACCTATACAAATATCCCGTAGAGCACCTGTTTGAAACGCCGCATCTGCACGTTTTGAACCATGCCTTGATAGAAAAAGGGCAGAAGATCTGTTTTATGGCGGAGTATTTTTTGCCCGATGTGAACGCTCTGCGTGCTCTTGATTGCCCTTATGAATTACGGCTTTTGACACAGACCGATTTTGCCGACCTATACCTACCCGAATGGAGCAATGCACTATGCGAGAAGCGCAAGCAGCTTGATGTGCTTGGCGTTGGCGCGTACAACGGTGGCAAGCTTGTCGGTCTTGCGGGCTGTTCTGCTGATTGCGACACCATGTGGCAGATCGGTATTGACGTACTTCCCGCATATCGCAGGCAGGGAATTGCCTCGGCGCTCACGAGCCGCCTTGCTGTTGAGATTTTAAAGCGGGGAAAAGTGCCGTTTTACTGCGCCGCTTGGTGCAATATCAAATCCGTCCGCAATGCCATACGCTGCGGTTTCCGTCCTGCGTGGGTGGAAATGACGGCAAAACCCTTCGAGACGGTGGATGGAATGAACAAATAAAAAATTGACGAGGGTTACCGATGCAAACAAAAAGAGTTGTGGTTGTACCTTATGAGGAAGCGTGGAAAACTGCTTTTGAGAAAATCAAGAACGAGATTGAAGCTGAAATCGGTGATTTGGTTCTCGGTATTGAACACGTCGGGAGCACATCGGTTGAGGGCATGTCTGCCAAACCTTGCATTGATATGGATGTGATCATCAAGGATTATTCGGTGTTTGATGAGATTGTCGGCAAGCTGGGAGCGATTGGATATATCCACGAGGGTGACCTGGGTATCCGGAACAGAGAAGCGTTCAAATACACGAACAAGCCGCACTTGATGAAGCACCATTTGTACGTATGTCCGCAGGATTCCGAAGAATTGCACCGCCACATTATATTCCGAGATTTTCTGCGACAGAATATTGAAGCTGTCAAAGAATACAGTTCGGTAAAAGAAAAAGCCGCGGAGTTGTATCCCAACGATATAGATCAATACATTGCATACAAATCTCCGTGCATTGAGGAATTATATAAAAAGTGTGGTTTGGAATAAACAAATTCCAATTTTATGAGGTGAATAAGATGATCGATATTTCGGTTTGGACGAAAAACTTCTTGCAGACATTAAATGAGACCTTTGGCAATCGTGTGTGGTTTGTTGGCTTGCAGGGGAGTTATGGTCGTGGTGAAGCGCATGATGCAAGCGATATTGACATCGTCGTAATACTTGACCGGCTGTCCGCCGCGGATGTTCAAGTCTACAACAGGATGCTCGACAGCTTGCCCCACAGAGAGATGATTTGCGGTTTCCTTTCGGGAAAGGATGAGCTTCTTCATTGGGAGCCTTCCGATCTTTTTCAGTTTTTTTATGATACAACCCCGATAAAAGGAAGCCTTGATGAATTGCTTGCGGTCATCGATGAAGCAGCTGTAGGCAGGGCGATCAAAATCGGTGCTTGCAACATCTATCATGGGTGCGTGCATAATATGTTGCATGAGAAGAGCGACGACGTTTTGTGCGGCCTATATAAATCCGCCTCCTTCGTCGTGCAGGCGATCGTTTTTCGGCAGACCGGAAATTATATCAAACATCAAAAAGAATTGCTGTTGGTTGCTTCTTCCGATGAACAGGAGATCGTTAACACCTTTTTGGCTTTGAAAAATGGCGGAGCGGTTGATTTTTCCGTGGCATCCGAAGCTTTACTTGCCTTTGCAAAAAAGTGGATTGCCGAAAATTGAAGGAACGGGAGCAAATAGTATGGATCATGCAAAATTCAGATATGCCAATGAAAACGATGCGCCTTTGATATTGAGCTTTGTCAAAGAGCTTGCAGCGTACGAAAAAATGTCCGATCAAGTAGTCGCAAGCGAGGAGTTGCTCCGCTGTTGGATCTTCGAGAAGAAGAAAGCGGAGGTCATCTTCGCCTTGGAGGATGGCAAAGAGGTGGGCTTTGCGCTCTTCTTTTACAACTTCTCCACCTTTCTCGGCAGAGCGGGCATCCACCTCGAAGACCTTTACGTAAAGCCCGAATATCGGGGGCTCGGACACGGGAAGGGGCTGATTCGAGAACTTGCCCGCATCGCCGTGGAACGAGGCTGCGGAAGGCTTGAATGGTGCTGTCTCGATTGGAATAAGCCAAGCATTGATTTTTATCTCTCCCTCGGCGCCGAACCCATGAGCGAATGGACGACCTATCGCTTGACAGGGGATGGGCTTAAGAATTGTGCCGAAGGAAAGTAAGAAAATTTTGATTTTGTAAATAAAACGCCTTGTTCTCCGCCCGTGGCGCGAGGAGGATGCGGAAGAATGATACATATACGCCAGCGACCCCGAGGTTTATGCCGTCTGCCCGAAAGAGAACGGTAAGCCTAACCAAGCTTCAAGTGTACATCACGGAGAACTACTACACTTGCAACGACGAGATTCTCGCGGGTCTTGGCGAGGTATACGTTGCCGACGATCGATTCAAGAAGAACATCGACAAGTACGGCGGCGGAACTGCGGAATTTGCGGCAGAGGCCATCGCGGTCTATTGCAGAAAGGAATCATCATGGCATTCAAACTGATCGACATCGAAAACTGGGAGCGCAAGGAGTTCTACGAGCACTTCATCGGTGAGGTGGTATGCACCTATTCCGTCTCTGTCAACCTCGATATCACCAATCTCAAAGGGCAAAAGCTGTATCCCGCCATGATTTGGCTGCTGACGAAAACCGTCAACGATATGCCTGAATTCCGCACGTCTCTGACCTCGGAGGGGCTGGGCATCTATGACGATATGCACCCCATGTACACCGTTTTCAATAAGGAAAACAAGAACTTTTCGGGCATTTGGTCGTATTTCTCGGAGGATTATGACACGTTCCTCCGAAGCTATGAGGAAGATGCCGCCATATACAGCACGTCCACACGCTACGCGCCCAAGGACGGAACACCGGTCAATTCCTTCAACATCTCCATGGTTCCGTGGCTCGAATTCACGGGATTCAACATCAACGTGTATGATGAAGGCAAATTCCTTCTGCCCATTTTCACCATGGGCAAGTATTTTGAGCGCGACGGCAAACGTATGCTTCCCCTGGCCATACAGGTGCATCATGCCGTTTGCGACGGCTATCACGTAGGGATGTTTGTGGAGAGATTACAGGGATACATAGATAACTTTTCAATGTAAAACCGCAACAATTTCAATTTATGAAAAAACACATCGCAAACATCATCACGGGCTCGCGCATTGTATTGAGCCTGCCTCTCCTATTGATACCGCTGACATCGGCGCGGTTTTGTGTGATCTATCTGCTTTGCGGGCTCAGCGATATGATAGACGGCACTGTGGCAAGAAGGACAAACAGTGCAAGTGAATTCGGAGCAAGGCTTGATACGGTTTCGGATTTCGTGTTTATGACCGTGGCTCTGATCAAGTTCGTGCCGCATCTTCCTATCCCCGCATGGCTGTGGATATGGATCGGCGTTATCGCTATGATCAAGATTGGAAACGCGGCTTGGGGATTCGTTCGCACGAAAAAACTTATATCCCCTCATACAGTTCCGAATAAGATAACGGGGCTGTTGCTGTTCTTTTTGCCTATGACGATAAGCTTTGTTGACCTGACGTACACCTTGCCGATCGTATGCACCGTCGCAACAGTCGCAGCGATTCACGAGGTATATTTTACATATTCGGAGAAAAAACATGATACTTGAAACAGAGCGCCTTATCCTCCGCCCGTGGCGCGAGAGTGATGCGGAGGATTTATATACATACGCAAGCGACCCCGATGTAGGCCCACCTGCCGGATGGCCACCTCACACCAGTGTGGAGCACAGCCGTGAGATCATTCGCACGGTGCTGTCTAAGCCCGAGGTTTATGCTGTCTGCTTGAAAGAGAGCGGTGAGCCCATCGGAAATATCCATTTGAATTTTAAAACCGATATGACCGACCGCGAGGATGAATGCGAATTGGGTTATTGGCTTGGCAAACCGTTTTGGGGACAAGGACTTATTCCGGAGGCGGCAAGAACGCTTCTTCGCCGCGCTTTTGAGGATCTGTGCGTCAATGCTGTTTGGTGCGGACGTTATGATCATAACGAGAAATCCCGCAGAGTGCAAGAAAAGCTGGGCTTTGTCTATCATCACACTACCGAAGGTCTTTTGGTACCGCAGGTAAATGAAATCCGTACAGGTTACGTGATGTTGATGGCCAAGGAACGCTTTCAAAAGGTTGAGCTCTTCCGTCAGCAGAGAAAAATGCTTGATACCTTTCTCCAAAACGGCGCGATCTCCCGGGCACAGTATGACAAGAGCTTCGGAGATCTGCGCGAATTGATGGAGATGCATGGAGTAGAATAGAACAAATAGGTGCAAAAATGAAGATCGAAAACAACATCCTGAAGCACTATCTGAAAAACGTATATTTCATCACAGGGACTGCCTACGCGGGCAAGTCTACCACCGTGAAGATGCTTGCCGAGCGTTACGATATGATTTGTTGCGGCGAAAACTATCATATGGCGGTATCCGAGATCGTAGCGACGCCCGAAACGTACCCCGACCTCTGCTATAACCGAAGCCTCACGGATTGGAAAGAGTTCGTCACCCGCACACCGAAGGAATATGAACGTTGGCTCTATGACGTCGGTCGCGAGGCAGCAGAGTTTGAGGTCGCCGAGCTGATCGCCATATCGCAAGATAAGAAGGTGATTGTGGACACCTGTATTCCCATCGATATACTGAAAGAAATCACAGATTACGATCACGTTGCGGTGATGCTTTCCCCTCAATCTATGAGCGTCGAGCGTTTCTTCGACCGCAGTGATCCGGAAAAGCAGTTTCTCTTAAATGTGATCGATAGTTGCGACGATCCTGCGGCAGTAATGGAAAACTATCGCCAAGGTCTTGCTCGAATTAACAGCAAGGAGCACTACGACGAATATGCAAACAGCGGATTTTTCACGGTTGTGCGTGAGAATAACGGCTTGGATACGAGAGAACAGGTTTGCGATATGATCGCCAAGCATTTTGGACTTGTGGAGTGAAATGATATGATCAAAGAACTAATGCACGATCCCATCTTCCTTGCGGGAAGGTCGGAGGTCGCAACGAAAGAAGATTTGCAGGTCGCACAGGACTTGCTGGATACGCTGGTAGCGCACAAGGAAAGCTGTGTCGGCATGGCGGCG
>JAFTKI010000108.1 GCA_017453335.1 Clostridia bacterium | reverse complement strand
GCTACAAGGTCTGGACTGTCGGCGACGACATCGCATGGATCCGTATCGGCGAAGACGGCAAGCTCTACGCTGTCAACCCTGAAAACGGCTTCTTCGGCGTTGCTCCCGGTACCAACGAGCATTCCAACTACAATGCTTTGATGACCACCAAGAAAAACTGCATCTTTACCAACGTTTGCCACGATCTGGACAACAACAGCGTTTGGTGGGAAGGCCTTGACAACAATCCTCCCAAGAATGCAATCAACTGGAAGGGCGAGAAGTGGGATTACACCAAGTACGACAAGGCTGACAAGGTTAACACCTCCGGCGCACATCCCAACTCCCGTTTCACCGCTATGGCTTCCAACTGCCCCTGCATCTCTCCCGAGTTTGAGAGCCTGAAGGGTGTTCCGCTGACCGCTATCATCTTCGGTGGCCGTCGCGCTAAGACCGCTCCGCTGGTTTACGAATCCCGCAACTGGCAGCACGGTACCTTCGTTGGTTCGATCATGGCTTCCGAGACCACCGCAGCCGCTGCAGGTGCAGTAGGTGTGGTTCGCCGCGATCCTATGGCTATGCGTCCCTTCGTTGGTTACGATATGGGTGACTACTTTGCTCACTGGCTCAGCATGGGCAAGAAGATCCCCAACCCTCCCAAGATCTTCCACGTAAACTGGTTCCGCACCGATGCTGAAGGACACTTCATCTGGCCCGGATTCGGTGACAACATGAGAGTTCTGATGTGGATCCTGGCTCGTTGCGCAGGCGAGGTTGAGGCTGTTGAGACCGCAATCGGCTTCGTTCCGAAGGCAGAGGACATCAACATCGAAGGACTTGACGATGTTACCATCGACACCATCCGCGAGCTGCTCTCCGTTGATAAGGAAAGCTGGCTTGAGGACGTTGCCAACATCAAGGAATTCTACGCTCAGGTTGGCGACCGCGTTCCCGCAGAGCTTTACGATGAGCTTGCAACGCTGGAAGCAAACTTGAAGAAATAATTTTGGCAAAAGTATAAACAAAAGGAACGGCAGACCGTAACGGTCTGCCGTTCCTTTTGTTTGTTGCTTCAAGCTTCGTGTTCTCCGCATTTTGTGCAAACGTGATCAGCATACGTATGTCCAAGTGCGGGAAAACGCTCTTCGATATGCTGACTGCATTTGGTGCAATCGTAGGAAAGATACGCGGACTCGGTGCAGGTGGGTTGCGGCACCACGGCACCTGCGGGCATCCGGTGTCCCATCCCGGTTCCCTCTTGCTCCACTGACAGCTCTGCACCGCAATCGGGACACAGATAACGATACAAGCCCAAGACCTCGCAATTTCCTTCCCGCTTGACATCAAGCATCATTGCATTGGGATGATCAAGCGAAATATCTTCTTCGGTATAGACGGACTTGTTTTCAAACGGTACCGTGACTTTGTTTTGAGCAGTACCGCATAGAGTACAGGCTTGCAAAACGTATCCGTCAGCCGTACAGGTGGGGGAAACACGCTCGCTCACCTCCCAATGATGATCGGCTTTTTCGGTAATGTTTTGCTTTTCGGTATACTCGCACCGTGTGCATTGGAATGCAGTATACCCTGCTTCGGTACAAGTGGGAGCGACCGTTCCGTTTATTCCCTTGGAAGTATCTATGACCACATTATGCCCCGTTGCAGCTTCGATCTGCGTTTTGTCACAAGCGGTACAAGTGTAAAAGCCGTTTTCGGTACAGGTTGGCTTGGTATACTCCGCGGGCCTTGTGTGTCCCGTGGGAACGATCACCTCTGTCTTTACGGGATCGCCGCAGATCAGGCAAGTCCAGATATCGGCCCCCTCTCCGCCACAGGTGGGCGGCTCGTGTACGGTGGGCACTGCTGTCAAGTCGGCCTCGTGTCCCCTTTCGGGTATGATCTCCTGTTCTTCCAGAATTTCTCCGCAGCCCGAGCATTTCTTCCCCTCTCCCAAGCCCGATTCGGTACAGGTGGGAGCAAGAGGTGCAAGGGGGATCACCTCCCACTTGCTATGATCGTGCGCAAGCTCGTCAATCTCAGTTGTTTCATAGGCATCACAATTCGCACAGTCACGGCGACGCTCGCCCTTTTCGGTCTCTGTGGATGCTTTGGTTTCCTGCCATGTCTCCCAGCAATGCCCCGTTGCGGCAACCTCCTTTACTTGCCTATCCTTGCAATTCGCACAGGTCCTGGTTTCCTCGCCCTTGGTGATACAGCCTGCGGGAGTAGTCACTTCCCAGTTGCTGTATGAATGTCCCACAGAGGGGATCTCGCGTATCTGTTTTTCCCGACAGACCGAGCAGCTTCGGATTTGTATTCCCTTTCCCTCGCAGGTCACGGGAGTGGTTTCCACCCATGCTTTGTAAGAGTGATCTGCGATTGCGGTCTCGGTTTGCGCAACAAGCACCGTATTACACACCGCGCAATGCTTGCCCTCGGTCAAGCCCTTTTCAAGGCAGGTAGCAAGCTTTCCTTCATCGATCGCCTCGGTGTGACCGTTCGCACACGGATCGCGGCTTTCCTGCTCCGCATCGAGCTCGCTGTTTTCACCTGTTGGTACGTTGCTGCCGTCATCACAAGCCGCGAAGGCAAGCAAGCACGCACACATCAGTATACAAACCGTCAGCAAAATCCAAAAACGCGTCTTCATATCGCTCTCCTTTATCCGAAAATATCACTACCTACATTTTACCACCGATTACCGCCAAAGTCAAGCGATTCTGAAATTCACGTTCCCTGCTTTGCAAATTTCCACTTGACACTGCCCCAAAAAGCCTGTATAATGATACTATTCCGAGGAAAGGAGGAAGCGCATGAAGGTCTACAAAAGCGAAGCTCTGATCGAAGAGGGAAAGCATCTGCATCTGTTCTGCGTCAGGGACGAGCAACGAACGATGCCTTTGCACACGCACGATTTTATTGAGATCGTTTATATCGTTTCGGGAAATACAAAACAGACCGTTGACGGGATCTCCTACGATATGAAGCGCGGCGACATTTTGTTTTTGAATTACGGCTCTACCCACATGTTTTCCGCATCCGAGCCGTTTTCCTATATCAATGTCTGCTTTTCTCCCGAGCTTCTCGGCGACACGATCATCACACCGCAAAATGCTTTTTCGTTGCTTGCACTGACCTCATTTAATGAGATCAGAGGAGAAAGCAGCGGCGGAAAGATCTCGTTTTCGGGCAAAGAACGCGATCAGATTGAGCAAATCCTGTTCTCCATGTTGGGAGAATACGAAGGAAAAGAGGCAGGATGGCATACGGTGACCGAGCATTACCTGGGAATTCTTCTGACATGGATGCTCCGACATACCGAGCTGACGCTTCCCGAATCGGATGACCGCCGAATATGGAAAGAGCTTTCGGAATACATCGATGCAAATCTCGATACCCAGCTAAACCTTTCCACGCTTGCAGGAAAATGCTTTTACAATCCCTCCTATTTCAGCCGTATCTTCAAGGAGAAATTCGGAAGCTCCCCCATCGAATACATCACCCGCCGCCGATTGGAGACGGCAACCGCGCTGTTGAGAGAAACCGATCTGACGGTGGACGAGATCAGCACGCGCGCGGGATTTTCGGATCGGCGCAATTTTTATCACGCATTTTCCAGATATATGGGATGTTCTCCATCGGAATACCGCGCCAAAAAGTAAAAAATTGCGACAAACCGCCCGTGAGCAAGTAAAAATATTGTATTAAAAATACCTCCTTGATGTGATACAATGTATGTATCCGATATCAAGGAGGTCTTTATCATGCAAAAAAATGTTTCCGTAAAATTGAACCACGGACAATTCCGCGATAAAGTACGCGCATGCTGGCTGGGTAAAAATATCGGCGGCACGATTGGCGCGCCCTATGAGGGTACGCACGACGTTTTGGACATCAAGGGCTTTGCCACCGAAGCCGGCGCACCGCTCCCCAACGATGACCTTGACCTGCAGTTGGTCTGGCTGCACGCGGTGGAGCAGATCGGTGTCCGTGACGTCAACTGCATGACGCTCGGAGAGTTCTGGCTCAGTTATATTCCGCCGCATTGGAACGAATACGGCATTGGAAAGGTGAATATGAAGCGCGGGCTTTTGCCGCCTCTTTCGGGTGATTACCAAAACTATTGGAAGCATTCCAACGGCGCGTGGATCCGCACAGAGGTCTGGGCTTGCCTGTTCCCTGCCTGTCCCGTTCTTGCCTCCAACTATTCAATGGAGGATGCAAAGGTCGATCACGGCTCGGGAGAAGGTACTTACGCCGCCGCATTTGTTGCCGCAATGCAGTCTGCCGCTTTTGCGATCCCGGATCTGCGCCGTTGCATTGAGATCGGTCTTGCGCGGATTCCCTCGGATTGCCGTGTTGCAGACAGCGTTCGCTTCGTGATGGATTGCTACGACAGAAAGCTTCCCGCAACAGATGTGCGCAATGCGATCCAGCAAAGAAATGCCGATATCGGGGACGGTTGGTTTGAGTCCCCCTCGAACGTGGCGTATGCGGTACTGGGACTTTTGTACGGCGAGGGAGATTTCAAAAAGAGTATGATCACCGCCGTGAATTGTGGCGACGACACCGACTGCACCGCCGCAACGGTTGGCGCAACCTTTGGTATTCTCAACGGTACCGCCGCGCTTCCCACCGATTGGTGCCAACATATCGGAGACGAGATCGTCACGGTCTCGCTTGATCGCGGAAGCATCGGACAATGCTTCCCCCGCTCCTGCACCGAGCTGACCGATCGCGTGGTTGCACAAACGCCGCATGCGCTGTTTGCAAAGCACGCAACCGCTTGCTTGTATGACGGTGAAGATCAGATTCCCGAGGATATTTACGAAAAAATGCTTGCCGATTGCAAAGGAAACGTGGCACACGTCGCTCCCCATTCGATGCGCTTTGACTTTACCGTTCTTTCCGCCGACGTGGTGCTGGAATCGGAGCCCGATATCGCACCAAACGGCGAATGCCGCGTGCATCTGACCTGCACGAACAACTGGGAGATCTATGACAAGGCGCAATACAACCTTACGATCCGGTGTCTTGTTCCCGACGGCTTTTCGGTGGAATATGAAAAGCAAACGCTCCGCATGGACCGATACAGCAGAACGCATCCCACAATGTACCCGCCAACCGCGGTTACCTCTTTTACGATCCGCGCAGGTGAAACGGTGGCTCCCGTGAACCGTTGTATTCTTGAAATCATCGCAGACGGCCGCCCGACGCCCATGTATATCCCGATCACTTTGCTCGGATAAGCAAGGAAGCACTTCTGATACAGAAATGTATCGGAAGTGCCTCTTTTTTATTCTAAAAACAACGAATACAGTTCGGCATCGCTCATGTTGAATTGCAAATGGATGCTTTGTCCGTGCAATTCGGAAATCGGGCGGTCAAAGGTAACCTCTCGATTCAAGGAATCTCCGAAGATCTCGCAAGAGCGGTACCCTTCGATCACACTTCCCTGCTCGTCCAGCACCGAAACATAGATAAATCCACGCGCCGAGGTGCGGAAATTCAAGAAAAGGCGGTCGCCATCAAGCAAGAGCGGCTTGGTTGTCAAGATCTGCGGTTGGTAGGTTGCCTTGTAGGAGGCAAAGCCATCCTTGCGGTAAACGTAGCGCACCATACGGTTCACGCCACGGCGCACGGGGTGTCGCTCTCGCACATACAAGGAAAGTTCGTGTGGCGCGTCCTCGATGCTTGACGGTGTTTCGATCAGACCTCCGCTTGCGGGATAACAATCGCCGTACAACCAGTTTGCGTTTCCCTCGGGACCAGGGGTCAATGCCGCTTCGTCAAATCGATGCCAACGATAATGATCGGTTGAGGACATAAACACACAGTCGGTGGTTGCCAGCCCGAGCCGCGGCTTCATTTCATAGCGCGCGCGGCGCAGCTCCCCTGCGGCATGCTGTTCAAAGTTGGAATTCCACGAAAGTCTTTCCACATAACGAGTGGGAAAAGCGATGAAATAGCGGTCATCATAAGGATATTTCATCACGCAATTGGTGTACAGCGGGTATTCCTCACCGCCGCAATAATCCAACAAAACAGGATCACTCCAAACGATACAATCCTCGGATTCCATCACGCGGATTGCGCGCACGGGGGAATCCTTCCATTCGGGATTGGAGGTAACTTCTTTTTTCAGCGTATCGCGGAAATAACAATAATATTTTCCCGTGTGACGATCCCAATGCAAGGTATTCTGTGAATCGTACGGATAGCCCTCGGAGATCACGCGCGGCTCGCTGAAATGGAATCCGTCGGGCGAGGTCATCAGCACCAGCTTGTGAGGTGGCTTTCCATCCGGGAAATCCTTGGAAAAACCGCCTTCCAGCACAGCCTTGAACCGCTCTGCGGGAGGACACGCCGGATTTTCGTCGATCATGATCGAAAAATTGTCGTTGATCCCAAGAAGCACAATATTGTTTTTCGTGCTGCCGTTCCACTCGCAAAGTCCGAGATCGGGCGTTTCCCAAGAAAGTCCGTCACGGCTCTCGGCATAGCAAACGTGGATCTGCGGAATCCGCTCGTCTGCGGTCAGATTGCAGGTCTCGTAATACATCCGATATTTTTCTCCGTCAAAAAGCACCGTTGGATAGGTCCCTGCGCTGTCGCCCTCCCACGGACGGTCAAAGGTCAACACCGTTTCGGCACGCGCGGCGCAATTGACGGAAAGCGCTACAGTCGTTTTTTCGGTATCGGTCAAGCTGTCGTTCCAAAACGGGTATAAGCCTTTTGTTAAGGTAGACATCAACAAAACTCCTTTTATTCTGCCGTAGTCATCGAAGAACCGATTTCCCGTGATCACTCAAGCCCCGGGATACTTTCCCTTTCGCGTACAAACGTGCGCTTGTGCGCTTGCATTGCCATGAAATGATCATAATACTGCTGCATTTCAAGCTCGTATTTTCCAAAGTCTGCAACGAAGCGCTGATACAGTCTCTCCGCCTCGTCTGTTGCACCGAAGCACTTGACCGCACAAACCTCGGAAAGGCGCTTGCAATATTCCAGGTAACGGTTCAAGAGGCGCATCGAAATGGTTTGTGCACGGGTGGGCATGCACCGATGCGCTTTTACAAAGGGTTCAAATGCATCCACGTATGCAGGAATCTTGCGCAGACTCTGTGCATGCGGCGGATTGTAAAAATTACCGATTGAGGGATCAGCAGACATGCTTCCGTCTAGGAACGCGTGTCCAAAAAGCTTGCCCAAGCCCTCCAGAAATTCCACTACCTCGCGCCAATCGTCACCATAGGCATGGGAGAAGTAATCCTCTTTCAGTTCTTCAAAGTTGATCGATGTATCGAACAGCGTTTGTCCGTAAACGTAGAATGGAAATCCGTTGGGGAAAAAGCTACGCTGTGACCCGTCCTCGATGATTCCGCCAAAGCCGTTTGCGCGATATCCCTTAACGTCATCGTGAACCACCTTTGCAAAAGCAATTCCGCCCGGCTCATAGTACTGCTTTACCCAGAAATGGTATTCGTAAACCATCGAGTTGGTGTTCTGACGGTTCAACCACTCCTTGCCGTAGGAAATGAACTCGTTGATATTGCGCGGACGCTCAATATTGTTACGCTGATATTTTTTCAGCTCGATCGGCTCGATCTTCTCGGCAACGGGCGTGACATAAGAACGTGTGATCGGTGCAAACAGCATCGAGAAACGCTCGGGATTGTTCAATTTTTCGGTTTCTGCAGGATAAATGGTATCGTAATAGCAGATATAAACGATACGCGTGTCCATCCCCTCGGCGGTCAGTGCGGCATCAATTTCGTTCATCAGCATGATATACCAATCCGAGGTGATCTTCTTTTGGCAAGACTTGCACTCACAGTGGTTGTTGTGCGCATCGGCAAGCCAGATATGCAGATAATCAACATTCTGGTGATTCTTTGCATAAGAGACCACACGCTTAACGACAAGTGCGCGTGCATCGGGATTGGACATACAGAAATTGGTGTTAAGCGCCACGCCCTTATAGAGCTTTCGCTCGCCGTCGATCATGGCAATATACTGTTCCACGCCCTCGGGAATCGGATTGGCCTCATCCTTATCCCACGTTCCCCCCGAGACAATACCAAACGATTCCGCTGTCCAGCCGTGTCCCATATCATGGAACTGCAGACCGCGCTTTGCCATTTCGGTCTCACACTGGCGCTTCCACTGCAGGGTTTGCTCGGCACTGATCGGCTCGGGCTCTCTTTGTGCCTGATTCTGACGGTGATCGTAATACCAATCGTAATATCCTTTGGGGTTGTCAAACTCCAGCATGAAGACGTTGAGTCCAATCTTCGGTGCAAAATCAATAGCCTCCAGCATACTTTGCTGATATTCGGCACCCTCGTTGCACTCTCCGCGATAGCGACAGTCGGCAAGCTTGTGATATTGAACTCCCTCAACGGTCTTGATCGGGATATACTCGCCGTCCACACCGGGATAGAGCCAACGGCAGCCGTTTTCTCTCAAAAAGCGGTAAACGGCAAGCAAAACACTTCGCGGATTACTGCCCGCAATGATACCGCCCCGATCGGTGGTATCAATGTGAATGATATCATCCAAAGCAAGATCGTCGGCTTCATCGGTATTCAGCCCGAAATCGGTCATCAGTCCCAAACGGTAGCCGTCGGTTGCCTCGGGAGCATAGGAGATCGCAATATCTCCCGCCTCGGGCATCATCATTCTCAGATATTCTTTCAGCTCTTCAGCGGCAAAATCCACTACGGGATGTGATGTTATTTTATGAATTGTATACATTGGTATCTCCTCCAAGATTATTTGCGGTAACGCTCAACGGTTGCGGCAAAACGACGTGCGGCATCCCCTGCGCGACGGTAGTACTCTTCTATCGTCATGTCATGGTATTTTCCCGTTTTCCCCGGAATCACCTCCAGCATGATCACATCGTGAAAGGGTGATTCGGCAAGCTGACGAGCCGCCGCAACCATATCCAAGGTACCGTCGTATGGCAACAGGTGATCGTCGCCGTTATGGATCCCGAAATTATCGTGCAGATGCAATGCCGCGATACGGTCTCCGAACAGCGGCATAAAGGGCTTTCCGTATGCAAAGCAAGCCTCGTGTCCCACGTCCCAGCAAAAGGCGGCATCGGGATACTGCTCCATAGCATTCGCCAGATTACCGAGCTTTCTCTGATTTTCAAAGGCGATGGTCACGCCTGCTTTTCTTGCCGTCTCCATCAAGCGGTCAAAGCGGGCTTGTCCCACATCATTGATGCGCGGAGCGTTGTCACCCGAGGACAGGTGGACCACCAAGACGGGAATGCGATTTCTCGCACACGCCTCTACCCCGCTGATCAGTCTGTCAAGCATCTTCTCTCCCGAATCATCCGCGTTCCAGATGGCGTTGATCCCGTCAAAAGGAGCATGACAGTTCACGCACTCAATTCCGTTTTCCCGCAACAAGGGTACCGTTTCATCCAGTTTGGGATCGTTGGACATCAAAAAGGTGGCTTCAAAGCCGTTCTGCTTCATCAATTCGATCTGCTTGTTTGCTTCAATTTTTCCGTGCCAGCAAATTCCGATTTTCATGTTCGGTTCTCCTTTCAAGGATTATCTGTATTATATAATACTTTTTTTCAAAAGTCAACCTTGGCAGTTTCTTTTTTGATACCCTTTTTTTGGGTTTCTTTTAACAAAATATTCATAGATGCGATTGTACAATATGCTATAATGAAGAAAAGCAACACTGAAAGGAAGTGACCATAATGACCAAAAGATTACTTGCACTTTTCTTGGCAATTCTGATGATCCTCCCCTTACTTGCAGGCTGTACCTCAAAATCTCCCTCCGAGCAAAACGAAACGGGTGATCAAACAAATGATCAGCCCAACGATCAAGCTCCGCTTCCTCCGATCGAAGATACTCCCACTTCAATCGCTCACACCATTACGGCAGAAAACATTGCGCAGTATGTCGTTGTGTATGCCACGGGTGCCAATGAGCTCGCACAGGAATTTTGTGATACGCTGAACAATTATTTCGGAACCTCGATCGTCCCTAAAAAGGACAGCGATCCTGCCTCGGAAAAGGAGATCGTGATCGGTAAGGCAGACCGCGATGAAATCATCCCCATTTTGGAGGAGCGCCACACGACAGACGGAGTGGTAGCCTGTGCGGGCAACCGTATTCTGATCACCTCTGCCGATGAGGTTGGATTGGAAAAGGCGGTCGCGCTGTTCTGGGAAAAATTCTACAACAAGGATTCCAACACAATTGAGATCAAGGACAAAGCCCTTGAGGTCGACAGCGAATTTTCTCTCCCCAAAAATCTGAAGATCAACGGGGTTGACCTTTCCGAATATAAAATCATCTACCCCGCCAAGGCAGATCGCGTCACCCAATACGTTGCCTATGCGCTGAGCGATTATTTCAAGGTAAATGCCAACATTCTGTTGACACCGCGAAAGGACAGCAACAAAGCATCCGAGCATGAGATCCTGATCGGTGCCACAAACCGTCCCGAATCCGACAAAGCAAAAGCTTTGACATTTGCCGACAGTCAGTACGCACTGTACATCGAGGGCAATAAGGTCGTATGCCACGGAAACGGCTTTTATGTCGGCTCTGCCGTACACGAATTTATTACCACCTATTTCCCCGATACGGGAACGGTTGCTCCCATCAACGCAACCACGATCCCGACCGAGCCAACCGTAAAGAATTTCGTTTTCCCCGAGGCGACCTCTGCGATCATGATGATCGGTGACGGAATGGGCAACAACCACATCGATATGGCACTCGCCGCAGGCACGCTTGACCGTTTTTATGCGCGTGAGCTTCCCTATCAGACGTGGTGCAAGACCTACTCGCTCTCAGGAACCACCGACAGCGCCGCCTCGGCTACCGCATTGGCAACAGGTTATAAGACCTACAATGGATACATTGGGAAAAACGGCTCCGGCATGAATATCACGAATGTCAGTGAGATCGCCGCAATGAAGGGCGCGAATGTGGCGGTTCTGACCACCGATTATCTGGAAGGTGCTACGCCCGCGGGCTTTAACACGCATACGATCAGCCGAAACAACTCCGAGGATATTCTGAACCAGTTTGACCGAAAACTGGAAAAGGGTCAGTTGAAATATGCAATGGGCAGATCCGGCGGTTCTCTTACGCAAGACACACGAAATGCGCTTGGTCTGATCTCCAAGAACAACAGCCGATTCTTTATTATGATCGAGGAAGCCTACACCGACAAGGGCTCGCACAGCAACGATGCGGGAACCTCCAACGCAGCGGTAGCACGCTTCAACGATGCCATTGCCTACGCCATCGCGTTTGTGATGCTGCATCCCGACACGGCACTGCTGATCACCGCCGACCACGAAACGGGCGGTATCATGAGAAATCCCAACGGAACCTTCTCTTACACAACCGGCGGTCACACCAACGTTGATGTTCCCTACTTTGCACTGGGCGGTGCGAACGTAAAGGAATTCGTGGAAACTGCTGATGTTCTGGAAAACGTTTGGAATGCAATGTTTATTGCTTCGATCTTCGGCATGGAGAAGTTCGGAGATCCCAATTACCGATACAACAAATAACAAAATCGATCCCGATAAAGCGCGGCTTTATCGGGATCTTTTTTCATTATTCTTTATTATTCTTTATTCCATTTCGCAGCGATCTTTTCAGCCGCACCGTCCAGATAATCGATCTCGATCTTTTCGATCAAGCCTGCATCAACGTGTGCGGAGATCTGCGGATCCATGGGAATACGAGCCAGGAGATCATAGCCAAAGCTTGCGGCAACCTCCTCGATGTGGCTCTCCCCAAATACGCGGATCTCCTTTCCGCAATCGGGACACTTCACATAGCTCATGTTCTCTACCAAGCCAAACACGGGAATGTTCATCATATTCGCCATGTTAGCCGCTTTGCTTACGATCATCGAAACCAACTCCTGCGGGCTGGAAACGATCACAATACCGTCAAGCGGCATGGTTTGGAACACGGTCAGAGGAACGTCGCCTGTACCGGGAGGGCAGTCTACCAACAGAACATCAACGTCCCACACCGTTTCCTGCCAGAACTGCTGTACGGTGTTGGAAATGATAGAGCCTCTCCAAACGACAGGTCTCGTTTCATCCCCCAAAAGCAGGTTGACCGACATCACCTGAATTCCCGTTTCGGTGGACGGCGGCAGCATACCGCTCTCGTCTCCCAGCACCTCCGCATCGCGCATACCAAATGCCTTCGGGATCGAGGGACCCGTTACGTCGGCATCCAGAATACCAACCTTGTATCCCTTTCGCTGAAACAAAACCGCCAGCATCGAAGTAACCAAGGATTTGCCCACTCCGCCTTTTCCACTGACAACTCCGATCACATGCTTCACACGGCTTCTTTCATTCGCGGGAAGCAGTAAGCTTGTTTTTTCTCTGGACGAGCAGTTCTGCGAACAGCTCGAACAATCATGTGTACATTCAGACATTTTATTCTCTCCTTTTAAACCCTAACATTCTTATTATACACCTTTTTTTAAAAAATTGCAAGACCGTTACGTTTTTTTATTGTTTTTTCAGTCATTTATCTGTAAAAGCCCTTTGCATCGAAAGCAAAGGGCTTTTCTCATACAGTTTTGGTCGGTTCATCCGAGTTTGAAGTTGCGGGAACAGACGATGATTCGGCAACGTATGTCAACGGACGCTTTTTGCATCGAAAATAGATCAGATATGCAACGGCTGCCAAGATCAACAAGATGCTTACCCATTGTGAAGTGGAAACTCCTAACAATGTTCCGCGCACAGCATCGCCTCGGAAAAACTCCAAAACAAAGCGCAAAACCGAATAGATCATCAAGTATATGATAGGAGCTAAACCATATTGATCCTTGGTCTTGAAATACAAAATGATCATAAACACAAAGATCAGCAACAAGCACCCCGCCTCAATCAATTGAACGGGAAGCAACGGAACCCCCACGGGAGTATATCCGAAATACTCGGCAGAGTAAGCATAGCTGAAATGTCCGTCATATGGCATTCCGTAACAACAGCCCGCAAAAAAGCAACCCACACGTCCGAAGGCGTGTCCCAAAGGAAGGACCGTGGCAAACAGTTCTGCATACTGCATAAACTTTTCTTTGAACTGCTTGCAATAAATAAATAATCCCAGAATACCGCCGAGCAGACCGCCGTAAAATACAAAGCCTCCCTTAATCACATCTGACAAAGGGATCTGATAGCGAATGATATCATCTATAGAAATAGCAATAAATAGCAGCTTTGCACCGATAACCGCACCGATCATCGTGTAAATAGCAGAGCAGGCAAGATCGAATCGGTCAATCTTTTTTCGTTTACAGACCAGTGCCGCAACAGCAGCAGCCACTGCAATTCCTGTATAAAATAAAATCCCATACAACGGAATTTCTTTTCCAAAAAATTCAATGTTTGGTGACATTTTTTCCCTTTCTGCAAGACACGCTCCGATCACTCGGAGCGTGCTTTGTGTTTCTTTAGTAATAACGGGAGATATCGTTCAGTGCGTCTTCCATATCGTTTCCAATCACACTTGCTCCGCAAGCAGTGCACATATAGCAAAGACCGCATGCAAAGAAGAAAATGCCATTGAACACAACGGAAATGATACCAACGATCAAACCTGCGGTTGCAATTCCGGCAGACTGACCCGCTGCTTTCAGTTTTTTTCCGCCGATAACTGACAAGATCAATCCTACGATCGCCATAGGCAGAGTCACCCAAGTCAGAGCAGTCCACCAACCAAATACGAGAGTCAGGGACAGCGAAACGATACCCAATATCATTCCGGTAATAGACATACCTTTCATAAGAACATACTCCTTTCTGTATTATTTCGTGATGTAACGATCGCTTGCCGCCAAGAATCACAAGACATTCAATACAAATCGGTGATTCACCATTCATATCCTTGACCTTTTTTCAAAGCTATGTAGCAATATTACGTTGTTATTTTACCACGCTGTACTCCTATTGTCAATGGTTTGTTCAAAAAAAAATATAATTTGTTCACATTTTTATCAAAAGTGAAAAAAATATAGCTGATTTCTTCAACACAGAAAAACATCAATGGAGCAATTAAAAGAAAAAAATTTTATTACTACTTACTCTTAAAACGTTAAAATCCGCCGAAAATGGCGGATTTCTTCCTTTTTTGCAGTATTTTAACTGTGGTTGCCTTTCTGATGAATCTTTGTACAGCAACAAACAAAAAATCGCGTCTTCTGCATTTAAACAACTCAGCTCCACTCAAAAGCCATCATTCTTTAATTAATTCAACCTTCGATTCATGGTATTGCTCCTGAAACGCAACGGCACTTGCGATCTCCTCGGCAGAAAAGCGCATTCCTCGAGGAGCGCCTACCAGCTTGTCCTCCACGTCATCGCTGCGGAACACGATCCCGATGATCTCGGCATCAAACTCGGACACAGGGGTATCCACTCCAAGCAGATAAACATCCAGCTCTTCTCCATCGCCGCCAAGTACCCCGGGGATATATCCGTAATTGATGGGATATACCAGATCATAGTCTTTCTTATGATGAACGTATCCGATGGGACGGTCGATTCCGATATGAACCACCTGTCCAAGATACGACTCCGCCTGCGCCCGCCGTTCTTCACGCGTCATAAACTCGTCTTTCATGCTCTCATTCCTCTTTTCCGTTTTGTTTATTGTAGCATAACGGGATAAAAAATGCAAGTGCTTCGCACCTTTTTTCATAAATTTGCCAAAAATAAGAAAATACAAAAAAAGATGCGCGTCAGCCCTTGCTTTTTTGTATTTTTGCGGTATAATAGTATATGTGAAAATATGGGCTTTTATATTCTTATGGAAGTCAATACAAAAATCGGAGGAATGAATCATGAGCAAAAAGCTTGAAAAACTCGAACAGTTCGGCGGCGTGAAGGGCCCCGTTCTCACCATCGTTATGGACGGTGTCGGTCTTGCACCCGATACGGTCTCCAATGCTGTGGCAGGAGCATACACCCCCAACCTTGACAAATTGATGAAGAATTATCCTATGGTCTCTCTGAAGGCACACGGAACCGCCGTTGGACTTCCCTCCGACGACGACATGGGCAACAGCGAGGTGGGCCACAATGCGCTGGGTGCAGGTCAGGTATTTGCACAGGGCGCTAAACTGGTTTCCAATTCGATCGAAAGCGGCAAAATGTTTGCGTCTGCTACCTGGCAGGAGCTGGTTGCCAACGTAAAGAGCAACAATTCCACCCTGCACTTCCTGGGACTCTTCTCTGACGGTAACGTACACTCCCACATCGACCATCTCAAGGCAATGCTGGCACAGGCAAAGGTCGAGGGTGTTTCGCGTGTCCGCGTTCACATTCTGTTGGACGGCCGTGACGTTGGCGAGACCTCCGCACTGGAATATATCAATCCCTTTGAAGCATATCTGGACGAGCTGCGCGACGCAAGCTACGATATCAAGATCGCATCGGGCGGTGGACGTATGACCATCACCATGGACCGTTATGAAGCAAACTGGGCAATGGTTGAGGCAGGCTGGAAGACCCACGTGCTGGGTGAAGGCAGACAGTTTGCAAGTGCGGCTGAGGCTGTACAGACCTACCGTGACGAGCTGAAGGTGATCGACCAGGATCTTCCTGCATTTGTAATTGCCGAGAACGGCAAGCCCGTTGGTACCGTTGAGGACGGCGACAGCGTGATCTTCTTCAACTTCCGCGGCGACCGTTCGATCGAGATCTCCCGCACCTTTGAGGCAGGAGCTGACTTTGATAAGTTCGACCGTGTTCGCGTTCCCTCCGTTGTGTATGCAGGTATGCTGGAATACGATGGCGACCTTCACATCCCCTCCAAGTATCTGGTATCTCCTCCCGAGATCACAAACACCATGAGCGAATACATGGCAAACACCGGTATTCCCGTTCTGGCGATCTCCGAAACACAGAAATACGGTCACGTAACCTATTTCTGGAACGGTAACAAATCGGGCAAGTTTGACGACGCCTTGGAAACCTATATTGAGATTCCCTCCGACGTGGTTCCCTTTGAGCAGAGACCTTGGATGAAGTGCGCTGAGATCACCGATAAGCTGATCGAATGTCTCAAGAGCGGTGCATACCAGTATCTGCGCGTAAACTTCCCCAACGGCGACATGGTTGGTCACACCGGCTCTTTGGCTGCAACCCGTTGCTCGATGGAGGCGCTGGATCTGCAGCTTGGCAGAATCCTGCCCGTTCTGGATGAAATGGGAGGCGTTGCGCTGATCACCGCAGACCACGGTAATGCCGACGAGATGTACGAAATGGACAAGAAGTCGGGACAGCCCAAGGCTGACAAGAACGGCAACTACAAGTCCAAAACCAGCCACACGCTCAACCCTGTTCCCTGCATCATTTACGATAACACCGATGCAAAGAACAGCTACACCGTAAAGAAGGACGGCAGCTACGGTCTTTCCAACATTGCCGCTACCACCGTCAACCTCATGGGCTACAAGGCACCCGACATGTGGGACGAGTCGATCATCGAAGTAAAATAATCTCATGCAATATAAAACAGAATTACACGCGCACACCCGAGAGGCGAGCCGTTGTGCCGACTTCACCGTTTATGAGGTTGCCGACAAATATATTGCCGCCGGATATACCTCCTTGGTGCTGACCAATCACTATTTTTACGGTCGCCTTTGGAAGGAAACCGAAGCTGCCGGCAAAAACTGGACCGAGCATTTTATCGAAACCTACCGCAAAATGCGCGACTATGCAGCAGGCAAGCTGAATATTCTTTTGGGAGCCGAGTTGCGCTTCCCCGAAAACATGAACGACTATCTGGTTTTCGGCTTGGATGAGAAATTCTTGCTTGAGCATCCCGACATCAACCAGATGGGACACAAGGCATTTTCGGAATTTGCGCGTGAAAACGGACTTTTGTTCGTTCAAGCGCATCCTTTCCGAGAGAAAATGACGGTGGTGGAACCCAAATATCTGGACGGGATCGAGGTCTTCAACGCACACGCGGGGCACGATTCGCGCAACTATCTTGCCAACGAGGAGGCGCTCCGCTTCGGACTCATCCGTACCTCGGGCGGAGACTTCCATCACCCCGAGCATCATCCGGGTGACGGCGGAATTCTGACCGACTTCCCCATCACAACGATGGAAGAGCTGGTTCAAACGCTGAAAAACGGCAACTACACCCTGATGTGTCGGGGAGATGCCGCCGCGCGTGACCGCATGGCAGATATGCCTGCAAAGCAATGAAAGGAGAATGACCATGGAACAAAGCTTGGATACCCTGCAAAAGGCCTGTGAATCTTGCCAAAGCTGTCCTTTGGGAAAAACACGAACCAATCTTGTGTTTGGAACGGGCAACGCAAACGCCAAGCTGATGTTCGTGGGAGAAGCCCCGGGAGAACAAGAGGATCTTTCGGGGATCCCTTTCGTTGGACGTGCGGGACAGCTTTTGGACAAATTTCTGTACGCCGTTGATATCGACCGCGCCGACGTTTATATCGCAAATATTCTCAAATGCCGTCCTCCGAAAAACCGCGATCCGCTTCCCGAAGAGGAGGATGCCTGTATCGGATACTTGCGTGAGCAGGTTCGTCTGATCCGTCCATCGGTAATCGTTTGCCTGGGACGTATTTCCGCTATGCGTATGATCAAACCCGATTTCAAGATCACCAAGGAACACGGTCAATGGTTCCAAAAAGGCAGCTTTTGGATGACGGCTGTTTATCATCCCGCAGCACTTTTGCGCGATCCGCGAAAAAAAGAAGAAATGCTGGAAGATATGAAGCGCATCGCACAAAAGCTCAAGGAGTAATCTATGAATTTTTATCCCCTGCTCTCCATTATTCTGACACTGTTCGTGCTGATGCTTTGCGGCTTTGCCTGCCGAAAGCTTGGCATTATCAACAACGCATCGTCCAAGGGACTTTCCAAGCTGATCATTTCGATCGGTCAGCCCGCAATGATCATTGCGGCTTTGGCGAATGCCGAATATACCGAACAAAATCTGACCATTGCATGGCAGGTCACGCTGATCAGCTTTGCAATGCACACGCTTCTGGCTCTGCTTGCGTTCGGGATCTGTCGTCTCTTAAAAAAGAACCCCGACCAGATCAAGATCTTCGAATTCTCGCTGGTGTTCGGAAACTGCGGATTTATAGGGTTTCCGATCCTGGATTCGATCTTTGAAGAAACGCTCGGTCCGGGTGCGGGCAGCTTTATGGGCGCGTTTTACGTGATCAGCTTCCACCTGTTCCTTTGGACTTGGGGTATCGTCATCTTAGCCCGCGGACGCGAGGACATTCGTATGACGCCCAAAAAGGCACTGTTCAACTACGGTACCATTCCCTGTGCCATTGGTGTGGTGCTGTATCTGATCAAGCCGCTCTTTGACGTGACCGAAAAGCTGGACTTTCTTGGCAAATCCTTGGATTATCTCGGTTCTCTCTGCACACCGATCTCGGTGCTGGTAACAGGTGCTTTGTTGGCAACACTGCCTTTGGGAAAGATATTTACCAACAAGCGGATCTACCTACATTCCGCGATCAAGCTGTTGGCAATTCCCTTCGTTTTCTGCCTGCTTGCAAAGCTGTGCGGATTGAGTGATACCTATATTTTGATGGTCGCCGCTATGGCAGGTGTGCCGAGTGCCGCCACCATCACGATGCTGGCGGAGCTTTACGATATTGATCCCCCGTACGCATCCCAGACCGTGGGGATGTCCTCGCTGATCTCCACCGCAACACTGCCGCTTGTGATGATCTTTGCGAATTGGATCTGTAAATTTTAGAATCAGAATGTTTATAGAAAAGAAAACCCCCGACAGACGAAATCTGTCGGGGGTTTTCTGAATAAAGTTCAAACACCTGCATTGCAACTCTGATTAACCAAAATCCATCTTTTATTCTTCTGTATACAGCTCATCTTTGTTCCAATATAACGGATTTTCACAAATATATTTCACGTGATTTTCATAATCTTTTTGATTCCTTACGATATGGTCATTTGATCGATACTGCCAGATGTTTTTCCCGTATTCTTTATTGCAAAATCTTTTGAAGGTCGATATAAATTTTGAAAATGTGCTCATCAACTTGGATTTTTGAAGTAGGTTTGAAGTCGTATTTTTAAACCTTTTAATGTATATACAAAAATATTTAAATTCAGAAAGAAAACTATCTTTAGTTATTTAGATAATTGCG
>JAFTKI010000107.1 GCA_017453335.1 Clostridia bacterium | reverse complement strand
GGAGGGTATTTTTGAAAAAATACCCTCCTCCCCCTCCAAAAATCCTTTTCTTTAAATCTTCCCCACAATGCGTTCGCGGAGGCGGACAAGGATCCGTTTTTCGAGGCGGGAGATGTAAGATTGAGAGATGCCGAGCAGGTCAGCGACCTCTTTTTGCGTCATTTCCTCGCCGCCGCCAAGCCCATAGCGCAGCTCGATCAGCTCACGCTCACGCGCATCCAGCTCTGCCACCGCCGAGCGTACCACCTGGCGTTCCTCGCGTTTTTCCAGCTCGTAGGAGACACCGTCCTCTTCGCTCCCGAGAATGTCGGAAAGCAATAGCTCGTTGCCGTCCCAGTCCACGTTCAACGGCTCGTCGATCGACACCTCGCACCGCTGACCGTTGTTTTTCCGCAGGTACATCAAAATTTCATTCTCAATACAGCGCGACGCGTAGGTTGCCAGCTTGATGTTCTTGTCGGCGCAAAAGGTGTTGATCGCCTTCATCAGTCCCACCGTGCCGATCGAGATCAGATCCTCGATACCCGTTCCCGTGTTTTCAAAGCGCTTGGCAATGTAGACCACAAGGCGCAGGTTGTGTTCAACTAAGATCGAGCGATACTTCTGATCATCCAAATGGGCAATGCACTCGGCTTCACGGTCGGGCGAAAGGGGCGGCGGCAAAACATCTGAGCCGTTGATATAATACAGCCCGCGGCACCGCCTGCGAAGCCACCACATCCGTATTCTTGCAAAAAAATTCATATCGATCCTCCCTTAAAGGTTATAGTTTCAAAAATACGAGTCATTGTCCGATCACGGCATCAAAATCCGACATATTCAGGCGGCGCGGCGCGATCAGATGGTTGGATGAAAAGCTTTCCTCGCCCACCGTAACGGTCACGGCATCGGGGACGATCGCCAAAAGCAACGAGTTGCCGTTTGCCGTTCCCGCGGGGATCAGGCGGATCCGCTTGGCTCGTTCGTGATCCTTCAGATAGGCGGAAAAATCTTCGCTCTCGCAGGCGTGTACCAGCTGCGGCGGCAGAAGCGGTCTGAGCGTTTCCAGCTCGGCTACGATCACGCTTTTTCCGCTTATGGGGTCGCATAAAAGATTCCCCGTGTCCACCATCGCGCGCAGGACGGCGGTGTTCCCGAACAGCGTGACCTCTACTTTTGCGCACTTTGCTTTGCCCAAAAGACCAAACCACCTGCCGCTTTTCACGGTCAAAACGCCCGCGACCGCGCTGACGAGAACGAAGGTCCATACCGAGAGACCGTCGCCCTGCAACGCATCAAGAGGCAGATCAAGACGGTTGAGCAGTGCAAACAAAGCGGTCATAATGCCGCCCAGCACCAAGGAGCTGATCCAGACTACCGCCGGGAGCCGCAAGACCGAGAGGAGAGAGCTTTTTCGCTTTCCGAACGCAACCAGACACATCGCCACCACGGCAACGGTGTCCAGCACGATGCCAAAAATTCCGTCCCATGTCAGCAATAACGCCGCTACCGCGTACACGCCTCCCAAAACAGACGCTGCCAAAACGCGCCACTGCTTGGCTTTGCGGTGCAATAAGACCGCCGCGATCATCAGACACAAAAAATCCATGCTGACGTTTACCAAAAAGTATAAATCTATGTAAACCGATTCCATTCCATCGCCTCCTCATCCCTATTATACCGCACCCCAATCGCTAAAAATGTCTAATTCGGGGAGAGGAGAAGAAGATTTTGGAAAGGTTTTTCTCAAAAAAAGCTTTCCTTTATATAAAAAATTGAAAAAAGACTTGACATGAGTTGTAAAAAGTCATATAATATTGATATGTCTTATTTTAGCACAATAAAGCAAAAAAGAGACAAGACAATTTATTTCCGGAGGAAACCATTATGAAGAGAGTTTACAATTTTTCGGCTGGACCGTCCATGCTTCCGCTTCCTGTGTTGGAAAAAGCCGCATCCGAGCTGGTATGTTACGGCGAGTCGGGAATGTCTGTCATGGAGATGTCACACCGATCTCCGGACTACGAAGCAATCATCAACGATGCCGAGGCTATGCTCCGCAAGCTGATGAATATTCCCAATAACTACAAGGTGCTGTTCCTGCAGGGCGGTGCATCCACGCAGTTCGCGGCTGTTCCTCAGAACCTGATCAACAGAACCGGTAAGGCAGACTATGCTGTTTCCGGTCAGTTCTCGGGCAAGGCGTTCAAGGAAGCGCAGAAGCTGGGCTACGACGTAAAGTGCATCGCTACCACCAAGGACGATAACTTCGACCACGTACCCACCATCACCAAGGATATGGTTCGTCCCGACGCGGCATACCTGCACATTTGCTACAACAACACCATTTACGGAACCAAGTATCCCGAGGTTCCCGAAATCGGTGACATTCCGCTGGTAGCCGATATGTCCTCCTGCATCATCTCCGAGCCTGTGGATGTTTCCAAGTTCGGTGTGATCTACGCAGGCGCACAGAAGAACATGGCTCCCGCAGGCTTGACTCTGGTAATCGTTCGTGAGGATCTGCTCAACTATGCCGAGGAAAAGATGCCTACAATGCTGGAGTGGAAGACCATGGCAGAGAACGGTTCTATGTACAACACGCCTCCTTGCTACACCATCTACATGGCAAAGCTTGTTTATGAGTGGATCCTTGAGATGGGCGGACTTGAGGTGATGAAGGAGAAGAACGTAAAGAAGGCAACACTTCTGTACGATTATCTTGATTCTCAAGATTACTACAAGGCTCCTGTTAAGAAGTGCAGCCGTTCGATGATGAACGTAACCTTCGTTACGGGTGACGCTGATCTGGATAAGAAATTCGCATCCGAGGCGGCTAAGGCGGGACTCAAGAACCTGAAGGGCCACCGTTCGGTTGGCGGTATGCGCGCATCCATCTACAATGCAATGCCTTACGAAGGCGTAGAGGCTCTCGTTGCCTTCATGAAGGACTTTGCAAAGAACAATCCCAAGGCGTAAGTCTTGCGGAGAAAGGACAAACACAATGAAAATTCAGTTGCTTAATAAAATTGCCGCAGTCGGCTTGGCACAGCTTGGCGACGCTTACTCGGTAGGCGAGGCCGTTGAAAATCCAGACGGTATTTTGGTTCGTTCCGCCGCAATGCACGATATGGAGTTCGGAAGCGAGCTCAAGGCGATCGCCCGTGCAGGTGCCGGTGTAAACAATATTCCGATCGACCGTTGCACCGAAAAGGGCATCGTGGTATTCAACACCCCCGGTGCAAATGCAAACGGCGTCAAGGAGCTGGCTCTTTGCGCACTTCTGTTGGCTTCGCGTGACGTGGTTGGCGGTATCGCTTGGGCGAAAACGCTGGATACCGACGTTGCAAAGCAGGTAGAGAAGGGCAAGTCCAAGTTCGCAGGCGTTGAGCTGAAGGGCAAAACGCTGGGCGTTATCGGTCTGGGCGCAATCGGCGGTCTGTTGGCAAACGCCGCAATCGCTCTTGGCATGAAGGTTGTTGGTTGCGATCCCTTCCTGTCGGTTGAAGCCGCTTGGAATCTGGATTCCCGCATCGTACATGCAAAGACCTACGACGAAGTATTTGAAGCAGCAGATTACCTCTCCTTGCATGTTCCTTCCACCAAGGATACCAAGAATATGATCAATACCGTTAGCATCGCAAAGATGAAGAAGGGCGTTCGCCTGATCAATCTGGCTCGTGCAGATCTCGTTTGCGCTGCCGACGTTGCTTCCGCAATGGCTGACGGCAGAGTTGCCGCTTACGTAACCGATTTCCCCACCGAAGAGGTTCTGGCAATCCCCGGCGTGGTTGCAATCCCCCACTTGGGTGCTTCCACCGAGGAATCCGAGGATAACTGCGCTGTTATGGCAGCTCAGGAGATCAATGAGTACCTCGTAAACGGTAATATCAAAAACAGCGTAAACTTCCCCAACCTCGATATGCCTCGCTCGGGTACCGCTCGTATCTGCACCCTGCACGCAAACGTGCCTGCAGTCATCACGCAGCTCACCGCAGTGCTTGCCGATGAAGGCCTGAATATCGAAAATATGACCAATAAGTCTAAGGGCGATAACGCTTATACCGTGATCGACGTCTCTTCCACTCCCTCCAATAACGCTGTCGCTACCATCGAAGCAATCAACGGCGTAATGAAGGTTAGAGTTATTTGATTGTAAGTGTGTTTTGCGGGGGAACTTCTTGAAGAAAAGTGTAAGTGGGGCGAGAGCCCCACTTAGCAATGGTCGCCTTCGGCGCCTCATTGCCCCCCGCACCCCCTCAAGAACTTTTACCACCTTGAACCGCCGCTGTGAAATGAGTTGCTAAACACAACTCATTTCACAGCGGCGGTTTGGAGTTAATAAAAAAGTGATACATGGTACGCTGTTTGTTCGTGAAACAGCGTTTTTTCTTTTGTATGCGTACAGTAGAATAGCTGCCGCAAGAAACGGGGCCCGAGCGTAACTGCAAGCAGTTACGCGGTGATATTTGTCCTGCGGACAAGTGATATTGCT
>JAFTKI010000106.1 GCA_017453335.1 Clostridia bacterium | reverse complement strand
TTTTAACCTTTTTTGAAGCCTCGCGCGAGCCATCCGATCACAAAGCAAACCAATGAGGATACAAACAGATCGCCGCCATTTTAAATATGCAGGTCACCCTCGATTATCTGGTCGGGCGGGAGAAATAAAAAAGCAAAAGCAAAAAGGGCAGTTCGTTTAGAGTAGTACTCTAAAGGACAGTTTATAACAATTCAACAGAAAAGCCGATACGGATTAAACTTCGTATCGGCTTTCTTAGTCATTTTAGCATACAAATTTTCTCTTTTGTGTTTCAAGACTGAGATTGATGATGTTACAAATTGACCAGACAAAGTCCGATAACACCGAGTGCCAAGCCAATCATCTTTTTAACAGTAAGCTTTTCCTTGAAGATAAAAACCGAACCGATACACACGAGCATAATCCCCAAGCCGTTGAACAACGGGAACAGAAGAACGGACGGTACTCTTCCCGAAAGGCTGGTCATGACAAAGCTGATCACACAGAGGGATATTGCGCTTCCAAGCGCACAGATACAGGCAATCAGCTTGTTCTTTTTTTCTCCGCCGACAAGTTGCTTTGGTCTTACAAAACAGCAAATAATCAGAAAAGGGACTATAAATGAATAAAAATTATATGCCGAGACACTCTGCTCTGAAAAATAAATTCCCATAAGCTTTTGCGAGATCATAACTCCGGCACTTGTCAAAAAAATAATAATCCCGAAGATAGCACCGTTAAAGTTGAGTTTTTTATTCTCCCCATTTCCACCCTTTAATAAAACTATAGATAGAATGGCAAGAACCATACCTAAAACAGACATTGCGCTCAGCTTTTCGGACCAAAAGAAATGCCCTATTATGCACGGTAATATCATTCCCGAGGAATGACAAAGGGTCATAAATGCAACCGATGTTTTCTCATAGCCCTTTAACATAACTGTTTTGCTGATTGCGTACATAACACCGCAGCATATGCCGCAAAACAGGCTTCCCGCGACAAATACAGGCATTTTTTCTAAAAGGAGCATTGGCAACATACAGATACTGCATATTAGAAATTTAACCGCATTGTAAAAATAATTGTATCTGTTTTGTTCCTTTGACGATATGATTTTATCGCAAAACGAGTTGATAACATATAACGGCACACAGGCGAGTATAATAAATATTTCTTCTGTCATAATGTGATGCAAATGCTATTTTCAGCGTTTTTTGATAAAGAGAATTCCGTTTTAACCTCTTGACCGCCAAATTCAACATTTGCACAATAATCGCCATAAAATCCTCTGAACTCGGCGGAGCCGTTTCCGTCGGTAACAAGCTCGGTTTCGGTGTGCCACTTTTTCCGCAAAAGGTCTTTGATCCTGAAATATGCAGGCTTGGGAGAAAGATCGAAGCGAAGAAGTCCACCGTAATAGTAATTCTCCCCCAGTGTCATATCTCCTTGTGATGCTTTGATCTTTTCGGGATCGGGATCCCAGAAATGCGCGTATCCGTCAACAAGATTCCAATATATGATCTGCTCAACATTCGGATGCGAGAACCAGATAGAGTACAGCTTTTCAATGATCTCGGCCTGTATCTCCTCGTCCTCAGCTTTCCATGAATAAGCGGGAACGGTGACCTCTGTTATCTGGAGAGGCTTGCCAAAATTGGAATACAGATCCATGTGCTTATAAAGGCATTCGGGGTTAAGCGTTAATCTCGTGTTTTCATATTCGAGTTCTGCTTTATTGAAGAGGTGATATTGCATGCCAATGGCGTCTATCCTTACCCCCTTAAGCATATTGGCTTCGGTATATGCGTAATACTTATCCGTAGCGCGGCATCCGTCACCCCACGCGGCATCGGTCCCCTCGTTTATTACAAGCTGATTGTTAGGGAAATATTTCTCAGCAAGCTTGAAGCACCATTCGACGAAGTCGGGCTCGTCGTAAAATTTCGTTTTACCCTTCTTCCATCCCATCTCGTTGGTCACCTCAATAGTGCGGATCTTATCGGCATAAAGCTCGGCAATTTCAGCATAACGTCTTTCAAGCTCTCGTTTTACCTCTTCTGTTCCGGCATCATATAGCCACTTGGGAAAGAAGGCGTCATAGGCAAGAGCATGCTCACGCGGCTCAATCTTATGTTTTTCGCAAAACTCAATACAAAGATCGGGAGATGGACGTCTGTATACCTTCGGGCTGTTTTTAGCATACCGAGGATTGCCACGTTCGGGCTCCAGAGTATCCCAATAGAACGGAAGCGTTGCCATATTGAAGATATCGGAAAAATATTTTTTATATTTTTCGTTCTTTTCTTCACTCTCAAGCTCGTCGAGCATAAAAATATTCGCGCCGAAACGAAATTCGTGAGACTTTTGCGTAAGTTTTATTTTTGCGTTCGAAACAGGTTTGCCTTCTTTGTCAGCAACAGTAATCCTTCCGTTGCCTTTTCGGTATTGTTCGATTCCGTCAGTTGCTTTTTGCTTCCAAAAATCTTCCTGCTCATCGAACAGATCTAAAACCTTTTTTCTGTCATGCATTTTTTGATCCTCCCGATTGTTTTTTATATTATATATTATAGCATATCAAAATCGTAAAGCACACCTATAAATCAATACAATAGGTTGACTTTTCGAAACAGTTTTGCTATAATTAAATCAAATAATGGAGGTGGTGTTTGTGTTTTTCGAAAAAGAGCTGCTGTCATTTAATATATTAGACGTTCTTGAACTGAATCAACAGGATGTCAATATGTTCAATAGTGGGCGAAATTTTAGCGCTCTATCGTTTCGTTTTCGTTCCGATGCTGTTCTGATAACCAAAACAGAAAAGCATTTTATGAAAGACAACTATCTGTCCTATTTTCCCGCAAGATTGGATTATACCAGAGTGGCGACGGTGGACGAGATGATCGTTGTTCATTTTGATACAATAAACTATAATACGAAAAATATAGAATATTTTATCCCTAATGATCCAGCCGTGTTATCTAAGCTCTTTTGGGAGATATTCGAGGTTTGGAGCAAAAAAGAACTTGGGTATAAATATAAATGCTCCGCTATCTTGTGCGAGATATTTGCAGAATGTTATACTCAGAATTACGTATCAAAGTTGCAGAATTCGAAAATTCAAAACTCGGTAGAATATCTTTTGAAAAACTATAAAAAAAGCGACCTCTCAATAAAAGAGATCGCAGATAAGTCATTTATGAGCGAGGTTTATTTTAGAAAGCTTTTCAAAGAAAATTATGGAATATCTCCTCAAAAATATATCATCAATCTGCGCATACAAAATGCGGTGGGATTGATATCTACGGGATACTATTCCTTGAAAGAGATAGCATATTTGTCCGGATATAACGACTATAAATATTTTTCGGTGGAATTTAAGAAAAATATGGGAGTATCTCCGTCTGAATATTTATATAATTACAAGTGAGACAAGGGTATTCGCAAGCTCGATTCCGCAACACCTACGGCGGAGGAAGCTACGTACGTCACGTCGAAATTTTGAATATTTGCATTTGTGGACACAAATGCAGTGCTTGTCAGGAAAAATGACAGAGAACACTAAAGCATTCTCTGTCATTTTCTATCGGAAGGTAATGAATTCTTAAAACTATCCTTAAGAATACGCTCCGTTAACCTGTCGTTTTTTCACTTCTCTTTTTCAATCACAAGAACACACGCATTGCGGTCACCGAGCGTGTTTCGAACCGTTTCCTCGATCTGCCCGTCAAAGCGGAGGATCGGCGGCTCTGCCGTCTCGTTCGCCCCGTACTGTCCAAGCATCATGCCTGCGTGCTGGATATAGGTGTTTCCGTTCATCACGGGACAGCTTTCCTGTTTTTTTGCCACAAGGTGCAGCATGCGGTGTGCGGCGCGATCGAAGATATTTCCGACGATACGAAAATTCGACGCGGTGTTTTCATAGCTCCAGCCCTTGACGTGTGCGGGCGTATGATAGTTATGCCGTTGCTGTCCCCAGCCGTAGCCCGAAAAGCGGATGATATTGCCCTCTATCAAGCAATCGTCGACGTAGCTTTCGGTATCTCCCATGTTTTTTTCAAGGAAATATTCGATGCCGTAAACGCAATGCTCGATCAGGTTGTTCAGATAGCGGATCCCGTGCATAACAAAGGTCTTTCCCTGCGTGGTGACCTGATGCGTAATCCCCGCGTCGTAAACCTGATAGATATAACAATTTGATACGGCGTAATCCTCACAGCCGCCGTAGATCTCGATCGCGTTTCCATAGCGGGTAACCGTTCCTCTTCCCCCCTCGGGATAATTGGGATCGGTTCCCTTGTAATGCTGAATCACGCCGCCGATCCAACCGAATTCACAGTTGGAAACGTGCAAGCCGTTGACCTGTCCGCCCGCGCTGATGCCGTGACAGCCCACGTATTTAACGCAAAGATTGTCCACCGTGACGTTCGCATTCGAGCCGACGCAGATCATATGACGGCGCGGAAGCGCTTCAATATCTTCGTAAACGCTTGCGGGATTGCCGCGATCGCAGCGCAGGTAAAGCTCCCCAAGGCTTTCCTCGTCCAAAAGCGGAATCGGGAACTCCTCGCCCTTGGAGGGGGTGGTATCCAAGCGCGCGTCATAGAGGCAGACCAGATCCAGATCCTGTGTCATTTCCCGCGCCAATTCAAACACGCGTGATTCATCGTCGCGACAGACGAAACGACTGCCGAGATAGGACGGAATGAGCTTGCGGCAATGCGCTTCTCCACCGTTGAAGACAAGCGTTCCGCAATCCAGGATCTTGTTTTTCAGGCGCCAGATATGATGCTCGGAATCGTACGCTTCCCACAGTGCCTCGTCGGCAAGATTGTAATCCCATCCGTAAAGGCGCGGCTTCTCGCCGCTTCCGTACGCGCCGTAGGTCACGCCTGCGCACGTCTGAAGCCAGCCTCGAAAAAGATCACCGCGGTGAAACAGCACGGCGTCTCCCGCCTCCAAGGGCGTTTCGGAAACACGGCGCAGCGTTTTCCACGCACACTCGGGTGCCGTTCCGTCGTTTTCGTCAGAGCCGTCAGCGCTGACGTAGTAGGCTTTTCCGCAAAATTGCAGAGAATCCTTCGCCGCGCGGATCTGCCGCTTCCGCTCCTCTGCCCGTGCATCGATCCTGTCTAACAGCGCCTTGGTTGCGATCATATCGATTCCCTCCCCTCAAGCTTGAAATGTGATTTTATTATACCAAAGGGAATCGCCGCTTGAAAAGCAAATTCTTATGCCACGGTAGCAAAAAATTATCCTTTTCGGTCAATGCGTCACAAGCAGCTTGCCCGACTTTGAGGTGATATTGATCTTCATGCTTCCCTCGCCGCAGATATACTGCCCGTTCTGCCGCTGATAGGAAAAATCCACAGTGGGCTTGAGGTCCTTTTTGGAATCGAATTTAAGCGCAAAGGAGGCATCGCGAGGCAGAATCAACTTAATATTTCCCGTTTTGGTTTCCACGGAAATTTGCTCCGGAGCAAAGCGAACGGAACCGTTCTCCATGAACGGAGTTCCGTCGACCGTCACGTTTGCGGAAATGCCCTTGATCTTCAGCTTTTTCAACTGCCCACTTTCGATCATGTGCTCGGGGATGCGCAGGATCAGCGTTTTTTCCTTGTTCTTGGAGTTGCCGAAATACCACGAGGATTTGCGGTATTTCACCGACAGACGCTTGCCGTCCTCGCTGATGCGGTAGCGCAAAAGGCTATCCTCGGAAAGGCTCTTCTCGCTGCTCTCGCTCAGGGAAACGCAGGCATCCTGGCACAGAACGATCCGCACCTCGCCGTCGATCCAATCCACGTCGATCTCGGAGAGCTCCGTGGCGTTGACGCTTCCGTCTCCGATCTGATAGCCCGATTCGTCATAGCGGTAATCCGTCCAGCCGAAATTCCACGAGCCGCCCGCCACCAGTGCGTTGAGAACACCGACCAATACGGCCCCGAGCAGCAGTGCCGCAACCGTGATGCCGATAATTGTCAGAAGCTTTTTTCGTTTCATATGAACCTCCTATTGCAACCGATTCAACCGATCGGTATTGATCACATTGCCAAGCGTATAAACCAACAGCACCGCATCCGCGCCGTACTCCTGTGACAGAGCAGAAAGATCGGTATAATCGGTGCGTGCCGAGGAAAGATTGAGCAGAACCAGATCGAAGTGCTGTGCCAAAAACGGTGCCAACGCGTTTGCGAAGCTGTCCTTCAAAATCAGAAGCGTCGGGCGCGACTGTTCCTTGTGCGTGACGGTAACGACATCGTGCGTACCGTCCAGAAAGACCGCATACGGGTCTCCCGTTTGCAGATACCGCTCGCTGTAAAGCGATGGGAGAATCACGCCGTCCGCGCACACGGAAAACGAGGATTCGTTGCCATAGTACCACAGCTCCAATCGGTCGGGGTCGACCCAGCGCATACCGCCCGCCGCCCAAAACGTACCGAAAAAGCGGTCGGTAGCGATCTGCTTCGAAAAAGCGTCTTCGGGGAGGATCTCCGTCTCCATATCAAACGCGCGCAGGATCTCGGTATATGCATAATAAGCTCCACGCGTCGTCCAGTGGTGGTCGGTTTTATAATACACATCCTCACCGTTTTCATAACGCTCGCGATAGGTCGGCAAAAGGTCGAGATACGTGACCTTCCCCTTCAAGCCCGTTCGTAATTGCTCTGCCAAGGCGTCGCTGTATGCGGCGGGATAGCGGAACGCGGCGGATGCCACGTCCAGCGTGCGAGGCGGAAGCAGCGCCACGAACGGAACGCGCAGCTTCTCATTCGCGCGCAGGATCCCCTCGATCGCGCCGTCGATATGCGCGCGGTCATAGGCATCCATATCGTCACACTGCGTACCGTTTGCAAGACGCACGGAAAAAAGACGCTTGGCAAGCTGTCCGTTCTTTCCAAGGAGGATGCCGTTATTCTCCCCCTTCCCGCTTGCGATCTCGCAAGCGCCCTTGAGTGCCACGAGCGCGTCACGCATGGGAAACTGATCCGCGAAATAATCGTTCATCTGCGAAGAAAATTCGCCCGAGAGCCAACGCTCGCGCGTCAGAGACGGCATTTCCTGCAAGCCGCGCTTTTCCGTTTCGGAAAAGGGCTTGTCAGGAAAGCACCAGAACAGAAGCGCGCCAAGTGCGAGAAAGCCGACGAAAAAGAGCGTCAGCGCCAGTTGATTCCTTTGTTTCATCTCTTCCCCTCCCTTCAAAACTGCGTGTACTCAAAGGGACTGAACGCAGAGTCGACCAGATAGGAAACGCACAGGAAGAGAAGCATGGCGCAAAACGGCAGGGCGAGGCGCATCATGCGCGGATGCTTTTCGCGCACTCTCTCGGCAAAGAGCCTCGGAAGCGGCGTTGCACCCACTGCACCGATCAGAAGGAGCGGCACAAGACGCAGGAGCTGATAGCGGACGGTGGCAGTGGAAAACGCAACCGTTCCAACGCCCACAAGGCTTTGCAGGCATCTCAGTCCCGCGTAGGGGTTGGTATAAGAAAAAATGAGAAAGCCGATCAGGATCAACAGGATCGCATACGCGTGCCGAAGCGGACGGGGGACGCGCCTCAAAACGCGCAAAAGGATCATTTTCTCCAGAATCAGCAGGATGGCAAAATACGCGCCCCACAAAAGGAAATTCCAGTTGGCGCCGTGCCAAAAGCCCGTCAGCAGCCAGACGATTGCAAGATTGCGGTAGCGCACGAGCGCTCCGCGCCGATTTCCGCCCAGCGGAATATAAACGTATTCCCGAAACCACGTGGACAACGAAATATGCCAGCGACGCCAGAATTCGGTTATGCTTTGCGAAACGTAAGGATATCGGAAGTTTTCGGGAAAATGAAAGCCGAACATCCGTCCAAGCCCGATCGCCATATCCGAATATCCAGAAAAATCATAGTAGAGATGCAAGGAGTACAGGATCAGCGTCAGCCAACCGCCCGCAACCGTGGGAGTCAACGTCGCCAGCTCCCGAAAATAAACGTACCCCGCCGCCAACGCATCCCCGATCAAGACCTTCTTTCCAAGCCCCACCGAAAAGCGCAGGACGCCGTCTGCAAATCCCCCCACCGTTTCGGTGCGGTCACTCAGCTGCATATCCACGTCGTGATAGCGCACGATCGGGCCTGCGATCAGCTGTGGAAAGAGCGTAACGTAGGTACCGAACGAAATATAATTGCGTTGCAGAACGCAATCGCCGCGCAGAACGTCCACGGTGTAGGAAATGATCTGAAAGGTGTAAAAGGAGATCCCGATCGGCAGAACCAGTCCAGCAAGTGTTGGAATCCGCACCAGCGGCAAACGCGAGAGGTTCTCCGCGAAAAAATTGTAATACTTAAAAAAGAGCAAAAAGGACAAGCTGACGCACACGGACAAAGCCGCAAAGCCCTTGGCACGCGCGGGCGCGCTTTCGCGATATTTCGCGATCGGAAAGCCCAGCGCGAACGCCAACGTCAGCGACAGGAGCATCAGCAAGCTATAGATCGGTTCTCCCCAGGCGTAAAAAAACAGACTGGTCAGAAACAGAACCGTATTCCGCCACCGCCGCCTTGCCAAATAGTAAAGCGCCAGTGTTACGGGTAAAAAGGCAAACAGGAAAATCAGGGAGGAAAACACCATTCTTCAATACCTCTCCAATCGACATCATTGGATACAGTATCGGCATTTTTCGCGTTTTCCATACCGCAAAGCTGTTACGGTGCCTCGAAATTCAAAATCGCGCGGTAGAGCGCCTTGCTCTGCTCATATGTTTTTTCATTGGAATACAGCAACGGGATTGTCAACACGATAAGCGTATCCTCGGGCAGTGCCTTCAGCTTATCCTGATAGTATTCATAAAACTCGGTTTCGACCAGATAGACGGCGTATTCGTCGTATGCGCCGTCGGGAATGTAACCGAGAGAAGATTTGAGCGATGCCGCAAAATCATTTTTCGTAAGCATCAAATCATTGTATGCAGCTTCACTCAAGAACCAAACGGCACACTCACCCGTTTCAAAATACGATTTCACGTTTCCGAGCCGATCCGCATTATATTTTACGGCGTTCGTATAACTGTGGTCGCCTTTGTTTACCTCACCTGTTTTTTCATCGGTGAATTGTGCGTCCAATTCTTCTGCAGAGTAATAAAGATGGCTTGAAATGCCAACCTTGACATCCTTCGTTTCGTCGGTCTTTTTCGCTACGCTGTTGAGCACCTCCTCGAAATCTGCCTGTGCCTCCTCGTCAAGCGAGGCACCGCCCGCGAAGGTGACGTACACGTCGGAAAGATCGCGGCTTGCACACTGGGCGAAGCACACGATAAAGGTCAGCAAAAACAGCGCGCCGATGATCACGCCCCATTTATGGTGATACCAAAAATTATCCAGCCATTTGAGAAAAGGACTTTTGACGACGATCTTCCCCGCCGCTTCCTTTTCTTCTCTTGCATCCATCTCTTCCTTTGCCATCGTCTTCTCCTTTGCAAAAAAGGGGTGCCGCAGTCCGACACCCCGTTTTGAAGTCTATCGCGAAACGCGATTTACGCCTGTGTTCTGGCAACCTCCAGCACCTTGAGGCGAACGGTACCGTTCGGAACCTCAACAGCCACCTCGTCGCCCGACTTCTTACCAATCAAAGCCGCGCCGATCGGAGACTGATCCGAGATCTTCCCCTCCATCGGGTTTGCCTCGTTAGAGCCGACGAGATCATAAGTGAATTCGGCGTTCATATCCAGATTCAGCACCTTTACGGCAGAGCCAAGGCTTACAACGCTGGAATCGATATTGGATTCATCCAGGATCACCGCGTTTTCAATCAGCTCCTCCAGCTCCTTGATGCGAGCCTCGTTCTTTGCCTGATCGTTTCTTGCCTCATCGTACTCCGAGTTCTCGGACAGGTCTCCGAAGGAACGAGCGACCGCGATATCATTCTTGATCTTTTCTCTTTCCTCGTGTGTGCGGCGATGCAGCTCGTCGACCAGCTCCTGATATCCCTGTTGGGTATAAAGCATTTGTTTTCCCTTAGACATGATTCTATCTCCTTATAATGAAAAAATAAATTACCGATTGACTTCCGCGATCGCCGACAATAGCTGGTCATCCAGCTCCTCGGGCAGAACGTAAATGTTATACGTCTTTGCTTCCTCGGACAGCGCAACCTCCACGTCGGGCACAAGCCCGATATCGTGGTACGGAACGCCCGACGCCGTAACGTAGGCGTAGGTGGTCATCTTTACCCAGCCGTCATACGCGCCATAGCTGTAATAGGCAAGGTTCAGATAGGATTGCATGATCCCCTTTCCAAAGGTTTTGACACCGATGACGGGGGTGTTTTTCAGGTCGCGCAGGCTCGAGGTAAAGACCTCGGCGGCGCTTGCCGTATTCTCGTTACAAAGCACGACCATATCCAGATCACGGTACATTCCAAGCTCTGCCTCGGAAACGCTGCAGGAGGCATACATGCCCGCAAAGGTCTGGGTTTCCGCATAGTAAGACTGTGCCGCGACACCGTTCTTATCGATCGCGCTCAGGATCAGGTCGCCGTCCTCCAAGAAGAAAGACAGCACCGCCTTGATGGATTGCAGATCTCCGCCCGGGTTGTTGCGCACGTCAAACACGAACTTCTGAACGCCTGCCGCCTGCAAAGCGCTGACCGCCTGCTTGAATTGCGTGGGGGTCGTCATGTCGAACTCCATCAGGTGAACGATCCCGACGGTCGGATCGGCTTGCGAGATCTTATAAGAAACCGACTGCTTGACAAACTCGGCACGGGTGATCGCGATCTCCATCGAGAGATACTCCGCACCGTCCGCGCGGAAGGTAAGCAGCTCTGCCTGACTTCCCGCCTCGCCGCGAATGGCGTTCAGTGCTGCGGTATAGCCGATCTCGGTGATGCTTTGGTATTCTCCGTCAATCTTAACCGCGTAAATATAGTCGCCAAGGCGCAGCTCCGACTTTTCGGCGGGTGCGTTTTTATAGATGGAAATGACCTGATAGACCTGATACGTGACGCCGCTGACCGCAAGATCTGTTTGCACGACGCTGACGCCGATCCCGACGGAGCTTCCCGCGTTATCCTGCAGGAGCGATTCGTACTCCTCCTGCGTGTAATATTCGGCGTATCTGTCGCCCGTTGCCTGTGCGTACGCCTTGAGCACCGTATCGAGGATCTCCTCCTCGTTGATGGAATCGGCATAATAGGAATAATACTCAAACAAGAGGGACAGAAATTCCAGCTTATCGTATTCGCTTCCCTCGCCGTCGGCGATGGTCTGCTCTAACATTGCAATGGAATCCTGCAATTGCGCGATGGTTGCGTTCAGCCTTGCCTTATCGCGCTCAAGCGCGTCGACGTTGCTTTGCTGTGCCTCGATCTGGTCGATATATCTTGACCGAACGTACTCCGAGGTCAAGGTATAGGTCAGGAGCATCGTGATCGCAATGACGATGCACAAAAGCGAGACCAACAGCGTTACGGAGCACCGCTTCTCCGGCTTTTGCCGTTTTTTGACTTCGTCACTCGGATATGGCTCCCAGGGGAATCCGTTATTGGGCGTGTTTTCCATGCTAAGTTCCTTTCGGGTACAAAAAAATCACTACTTATTTTATGGACGCGAAAACGGGGTTATGCGGCGTCCACAAAAAACAGTACAGAAGCGAAATGCGCGTCGTTGCGCATTCCGCTTTCTGTGCTTTCGTCATTTGTCAGAACTTAATGGGTTTGGAGCTGAGATACTTCTTGACCATCAGCGCCACCTTAAAGGTGATCGCATGCTCGAATTCGCGCAGGTCAAGTCCCGTCAGCTTGCGGATCTTTTCCAGACGGTACACCAGCGTATTTCTGTGCACAAAGAGCTTGCGCGAGGTCTCGGACACGTTGAGGTTGTTCTCAAAGAAGCACTGGATGGTTTGCAGGGTCTCACGGTCGAGCGACTCGAGGCTTCCCTTCTTGAAGACCTCCTGCAAGAACATCTCACACAGCGTGGTGGGCAGCTGATAGATCAGACGCCCGATGCCGAGATTTTCATAGCTGATGATATTCTTTTCGTTCTCAAAGACCTTGCCGACCTCAAGTGCCACCTGCGCTTCCTTATACGCGCGCGCCAGATCCTTGATGTTTTCTACGATCGTGGAAATACCGATCGCGACCTTGGTATAGAACTCGGCAGACAGCGTGTCCGCGATGTTGGTTGCGATCTTTTCAATGTCCTTGGACTCGGTGCCCGGCTTGACGTCCTTGACCAGCACGATGTCGTGCTCTCCTACGCTGATGACGTAATCCTTGGACTTGTCCGGGAACATGTTCTGCAGCATCTCAAAGGGCAGCATATCGGTTTTCCCGAAGAACTTGATCAGGAAGACGATGCGCATTTCCTCGGTATTGAAATGCAACTCCTTGGACTTGATGTAGATGTCACTGGGCAGGATATTATCCAGAATAATATTTTTGATAAAGGAGCCCTTGTCGTATTTCTCGTCGTAAAGATTCTTGATGTTGCCGAGCGAGATCGCCAGAAATTTGGACATTTTCTCCGCCATCTTATCCTCGCCCTCGACGAACACGATATAATCGGTTTTGGGACCGTTGGTCATGGGGCGATAGGTATATCCGTTATTGGTGATGACGTCATTCGTATAGTTCAGCTCGTCGCGCACACCCTGACGGATCTCGCCGATCTTGACCAGTTCCGAACACGCGATGATCACGCCGTTCTCATCGACAACGCCGATGACACGGTCGATCGCATCCTTCATCTGATGAATGACGCCTTGAAATAACCTGTTAGACATAAAAAACAAATCTCCTCTATCGTTTTTGGGGCACACTTCGTAAAAAACCAAATATATTTTACATCATTTTTTGTGATTTTTCAATAGGTTTTTCAATATTTTTCATAAAAATTTTCTTTTTTTTCATGCAAAGTGCATGCCATGTCAAAAAACGGGCGTTTTTTAAGGCTTTTTTTCGTCAAAAAAGCGAAAAGGCACAAGGGATTTGGGGACTTAACGCATCTCGAGCTCATAAACCAGGCACGCCAAGGCGAACGCTGCGGCAGTTTCGGTGCGAAGGATGCGCTTTCCAAGACCCACGGGCAACAGTCCCGCCCGCACGGCTTGCTCTGCCTCCGTAGGAGAAAAGCCGCCCTCACTGCCGATCAGGATGGATATTGTGGGAGCGCCTTCCCCATTATAGGTTTCTTTCCACCGTTGCAGGACTGCGGGTAAGGGCTCGGTATCCTTTCCCTCGTAGCAAAAGAGCGCAAGATCCGCCCGTGCCGCCTCCGTGACGGCGGATACAAAGGAAACGGTCGGGTGAACTGCGGGAATGACACCGCGCCCGCACTGCTTTGCCGCCTCGTGAGCGATGCGTTGGCGGCGCTCTACCTTTTTCCCTTCGTTCTCGCCCTTCAGTCGCACGATACACCGCTCGCTCTCGAAGGTCGTGACCGCGTGGGCGCCGCATTCCACCGCCTTCTGGATCACGCTGTCCAGCTTCTCCCCCTTGGGAAGCGCTTGATAGACGTGCGCTTGGTAAGGCGGCTCGGTCTCGCACGCATGCGTTTCCAGAACGCGCGCGCAAACGCGGTCGGGCAAAAAGTCGGTCAGCTCGCATTCATATTCCAAATTTTCCATATCGCACACGGTGATCCTCTCGCCCGCCGCCATACGCAAGGCACGGGAGAGGTGGTGCGCGTCGTCGCCAAGGATCGTCACGCGATCCCCCTCGATCTGATCTTTTCCAACAAAAAATCTCGGCATATACTCCTCGCTCAATCGACATAATAATAAAATGATAGATTTGAAATCGGTCGTCTCATCCGGGGCGGTTCATCGTAACGCTTTCGCATCCGTTGATCATGCCAAACGGAAAACACACGATATCAAAGCCATAATCCAACGCCAACAAGAAAGCTTTTTTTCTTTGCCATACGCTTCTCCGTTCGAGTCGGTTTATTACATTTATTATACTATAGCTTTCCGACTTCGTCAAGGTCGTTTTTTCGGCATTTCGGGATCAAATTTATGAACAAATCGTAACCTTTTCGACACCCTCTTGAAATATGCCGAAAAAGCGTGTAAAATATATACTGGGTGACAAGGTGGCTTGATCCCCTCTCATGATCGTATAATCAAATATCATAATAAAAAGGAGCAAAACTATGACCAACAACAAGTATGTTCTGGACTGGATCAAATCCATGGCTGACATGGTGGGTCCGAAGGAGATCGTCTGGATCGACGGTAGCGAGGAGCAGACCGAGGCACTGCGTGCCGAGGCTTGCAGAACGGGTGAATTGGAGCCGCTGAACGCGGAGCTCTACCCCAACTGCTATCTGCACCGCACGGCAATCAATGACGTCGCTCGCGTAGAGAACAGAACCTTCATCTGCACCAGCAAGAAGGAGGATGCAGGTAACATCAACAACTGGATGGATCCCAAGGAGTGCTACGAGACCCTTTCCAAGCTGTACAAGAATTCCTACAATGGCAAGACCATGTACGTCATCCCCTACTCCATGGGTGTTGTCGGCTCTGATTTTGCAAAGATCGGCATTGAGCTGACCGACTCGATCTACGTCGTGCTCAACATGATCATCATGACCCGCGTTGGAAAGAACGTGATCGACGCTTTGGGAGATTCCCCCGAATTCATCAAGGGTCTGCACGCCGTTGCGGATTGCGACGAGGAGAAGCGCTACATCTGCCACTTCCCCGAGGACAACACCATCTGGTCTGTCAACTCCGGTTACGGCGGAAACGTGCTTTTGGGTAAGAAGTGCTTCGCGCTTCGTATCGCGTCCTATCTGGGTCGCAAGGAGGGCTGGATGGCTGAGCACATGCTCATCCTCGGTCTGGAGAGCCCCGACGGAGAGATCAAGTATATCTCCGCGGCATTCCCCTCTGCTTGCGGTAAGACCAACCTGGCAATGCTCATCCCGCCCGAAATCTATAAGAAGGCAGGCTACAAGGTTTGGACGGTCGGTGACGACATCGCTTGGATCCGTGTCGGCGAGGATGGCAGACTTTACGCGGTCAACCCCGAGAACGGCTTCTTCGGCGTGGCTCCCGGTACCAACGAGCACTCCAACTACAACGCACTGATGACCACCAAGAAGAACTGCATCTTCACCAACGTCTGTCACAATCTGGACGACAATACGGTTTGGTGGGAAGGTCTTGACAACAATCCTCCCAAGAACGCGCTCAACTGGAAGGGCGAAAAGTGGGATTATACCAAGTATGACAAGGCGGATAAGGTCAACACCTCGGGTGCGCACCCCAACTCCCGCTTTACCGCAATGGCAACCAACTGCCCCTGCATCTCCTCCGAGTTCAACTCCCTCAAGGGTGTTCCGCTGACCGCGATCATCTTCGGCGGTCGTCGCGCAAAGACCGCTCCTCTGGTTTACGAATCCCGTAACTGGCAGAACGGTACCTTCGTCGGCTCCATCATGGCTTCCGAAACCACCGCGGCTGCAGCAGGCGCTGTCGGTGTGGTTCGTCGCGATCCGATGGCAATGCGTCCTTTCGTAGGCTACGATATGGGCGATTACTTCGCTCACTGGCTTGCTATGGGCAAAAAGATCCCCAACCCCCCCAAGATCTTCCACGTAAACTGGTTCCGCACCGATGCTGAGGGACACTTCATCTGGCCCGGATTCGGTGACAACATGAGAGTTCTGCTTTGGATCCTTGACAGATGCGCAGGTAAGGTTGACGCCGTGGAAACGCCCATCGGATTCGTTCCGAAGGCTGAGGACATCAACATCGAAGGATTGGACGACGTTACCATCGACACCATCCGCGAGCTGCTCACCATTGATAAAGAGAGCTGGCTTGAGGACGTGGAAAACATCAAGACATTCTACAAGCAGGTTGGCGACCGTGTTCCCGCCGAGCTCTACGACGAGCTTGCAAAGCTTGAGGCAAATCTGAAGAAATAATTCTTCTCAAAAAGGAGAGAGGAGCATTCGTGCTCCTCTCTCCCCTTTTTATTCTTTTGCAAGACTTTTTCGAAATTGTGAGGGGGCTATCGAGAACCGCTTGGTGAAGCGACGAGAAAAATAGAATTGATCGCAAAAGCCAAGCGCTTCACTGATCTCCCCGACGGTCTTGTCGCTATAGAGCAGCATGGTCTGTGCCTCGGACATGAGCAGGTCGTCGATATAGCGCGCGATCGATTGCCCCACCTCTGTGTGAAAAAGAGCCGAGAGCTTGCTTTGTGAGCAAAACAACGCGTCCGCGATCTCGCGTACGGTCAAGCCTGCTTGCAGATGCCCGCGAATATAAGTCAGCGTGCTGACCACCAAGGGAGAGCCGATCTGCATACGGGGCTTCCCCTCCTTGGCTTGTGTCAAGGCGTCACTCAAGGTGCGGTAAAGCTCCCCCTTGAGCGCCAGATGGGAAAAGAAGTCGCCGCCAAGGTACGCACGCTTCAATTCTTCCATATATTCCACGCCACGCTCAAGACGAATGAAATGATTACAGCTTGCAAACACGTCGTCGCCATCGGGATAATTCAAAAGTTGTACGTGGAAGAAAAGCTTCGTGACGGAATCCTTTCCGTAAAAGCCGTACTTCAAGCCACACGGTGCCAAATACACGTATCCGGGCTCCAAGAGCATTTCCTCGTGCTCGGCAACCAGCACACCCGCCCCGTCCAGAACGTAATACAGGCGCGAATAGGGCGCGTACAGCGGCTCTTGATGCCAGGTCTCATCGGTTTTCACAAATCCGCTGTGAGAAATGGAAAGCTCATTTCCGTTCATCGTGCGATCGAACACGGCTTGCCGCTTGATCTCCATACAATCCTCCCCTTCCGAAAAGTCCATAAAACATGTAAAAAAACACATGTAAATATCGCAAAAAATATGCTATGATAAAAGAAAAGCACATCTTTAGTGCAAGTGTACCACAAAAAACACAAAAAGTCAATAAGGAGGCTTCAATTTATGTCATCTTACATTCGCCGCAAGACCCCCGGGGACACCGAATGGCTGGTGCACGACCGCTTCGGTATGTTCATCCACTTCGGTCTTTATTCCATGCTTGCCCGCCACGAGTGGATCCGTGAGCGGGAGGATATCACGAACGAGGAATATCAAAAATACTTCGACCGCTTTGATCCCGACCTCTTTGACGCGCGCGATTGGGCACGCCGCGCAAAGGAAGCAGGCATGAAATACGCCGTGTTGACCACGCGTCACCACGAGGGCTTTTCCCTGTTTGATTCGCAGTACACCGATTATAAGATCACGAACACCCCCTTCGGACGCGATCTGGTGCGCGAATACGTAGACGCTTTCCGCGCGGAGGGACTAAAGGTTGGATTCTATTATTCCTTGCTCGATTGGTATCACCCGCACTACACCATTGATCAGTGTCATCCGCTGCGCAACCATCCTCAGGCACTTGAAATGAACAAAACGCGCGACATGAGCATTTATCGTGAGTTTATTTACAATCAGGTACGTGAGCTGATGACCAATTACGGCAAGATCGACGTGCTTTGGTTCGACTTCTCCTTCAAGAACGATTGGTATAACGGAAAATACTCCTTCCTCGACGGCGGCAAGGGCAAGGGGCCCGAGGAATGGGGTTCTGCCGAGATCATCAAGATGGTGCGCTCGCTTCAGCCGCACATCGTCATCAACGACCGTCTCGGCATCGAGCAGGATACTGTGACCCCTGAGCAAAGACAGCTCAACGAATGGCCGCAATACGACAACGGCGAATACAGAACGTGGGAGGCGTGCCAGACCTTTTCGGGCTCTTGGGGCTATTACCGCGATGAGATGACATGGAAATCCCCCAAGATGCTGATCGAAATGCTGATCAAAACCGTTTCTTGCGGCGGAAACCTGTTGATGAACGTAGGTCCCTGTGCGCGCGGATATTTTGATGAGCGTGCCTGCAAAGCTTTGGAGGCATACGGCAAGTGGATGCGCTACAATTCCCGCTCGATCTACGGATGTACCATGGCAGAGCCTGAATTTACCGCTCCCGCAGGCACTTGGCTGACGCAGAGCGAGGACGGCTCACGTCTTTACATCCATTTGTTCAGCTATCCCTACGGTGCGCTCGTGATGGACAACCTGTTGGATAAGATCGAATACGCGCAGTTCTTGCACGATGCCAGCGAGATCAAGTACCAGTCGATAAGTACCCGTCCCGTCGCGGCCGGCAGTTACGCGGGTAGCCAGGTCGGCAAAAACGGAAAGAGCGAAATGCAGGTCAAATTTATCCTCCCCGCCGTTCAGCCCGACCAGCTCGTGCCGGTAATTGAAATCTTTTTGAAGAAATAAATCGAGCCCGACTATAAATCGGACGACAAAGAAAAGCAGGGATCGCTTCGCGATCCCTGCTTTTCTTTGGTGACCCAAAACAAAAACTATCCGAACACACCCGCTTGATATTCAAGCGCGGTGGGTTCGGATTTGTTGTTTTCCGAGAACATCATCCAAACTCTGATCTTTGTAAACGCAACTTTTCAAGACGAGCCCCTCCGGTTCGTTGATCGCATTCCGATTTCTATGACAAAAGCCGATCTTTTTCATCGGCTTTCGTCAATGGCAGAGGTGTACACCCTGTTTTGCAGAAATCGGGATGGTAGAATTTTCCTGTTTGTGCTTGGGGAAATGTACTGAAATGAGAAACGAACTGGAATCCATCGTAAAAGCGTATTTTCGCGGAATTGCTTTGCGAACGCGCGCACGTCTTGATCTGACACAAGAACAAATGGCAGAAAGGCTCTCTATGAACCCGCGCTCCTACATCGATATTGAAAGCGGCGTATGCATGTGCGGAACCCTGACTGCCCTTTTACTCCTGATGGATCAGCCCGATCCTGTGGCTGTTCTGGAGGAACTGAATGATAAATTCAAAAAGCTATATAATCTTTATGAAACGGAGGGACTGATTGTATGAGCAGCCTGACCTATGGAGTAACGGAAGAATTTCACCGTATCGGGAGTAACGTGCGAATCTCTTACGGAATCGCCGTCTACGCCGATGCGGAAACGAACGGAACCAACACCATCATTGCATCCGTTTACGACGTTAGCACTGACCGTCTCCCCTTGGATCGGTTGGTGCAGTGGTGCAACCTTCTGGAGCTCTCCCCCACGCACCTGCGCGAGGTAATCGACGATTTCCTCGCGACTTAATACAGCATCTCAAAAAAGCAAAAAGGACTTACTTATAAATTAAATGAAAGGAAGTACCCCAAGCACATTCAAATAAATGCTTTCCCCGACGGGCGTGCCCGTCGGGGTTTTCCTATTGACAAAAGACCAACCGATATGCTATAATAAGAACACCTTGTTCATTAGGAGGTTATCATGCTGACTTGGATTGCGATATTGCTCCCTATAGCGATTTTTACGTTCATAATACTATTCTTCAGCGAAAGGCTCCGTCCCTATGTCGTAATGATCGGGAGAGTCGTGCTGTGTCTCGTGATGGCTGCCTTCTTTACATGGATGACAATCGAAACCAAGGTATACCCTCTATTAGTTCTCCCGATTTTATGCATCATATTTGCTATCTTCATCATCCGAATCGGACCTGACGATGATTGATTCAACCCCGACGGGCGTGCCCGTCGGGGTTTTCTTTATGCAGCATTGTAACCGCTGCATTTCAGAAGTGCTTCTTTTTCCGCATTGGAGAGATTGAGCGTATTGACGTACACCTTGACCTGCGCTTCACCGTGGACATTCCGATA